>JANPJJ010000171.1:0-12404 GCA_031425455.1 Sandaracinobacter sp.
GCACGGCAAGGCACGGCAGGGCAGCCGCACCGGGCAGTCGCACCGGGCAGTCGCACCGGAACAAGCCGGGAAGAACAGACGCAAAGGGAAGGTCGAATTGGTGAACGCAGAAGTCACGAACGGGGGGGAAATCATGGGCCCGACTTGGGGAAGGATGCACACCTGGCTCGCCGCGCTCGCCGTTGCGGGGCCGCTGGTCTCGGCACCTGCTGCGGCCCAGTCCGTGCCTCCCGCTGCATCCGGGGCGCCGGCACCGGGCCAGCCTGCCGTCAATCAGCCTGTCGTGAACCAGCCCAACGTCAATCAGCCGTTCGTTAACCAGCCGTTCGTCAACCAGCCTCTCGCGAACCAGCCGCTGTCCAACCAGCCCTTCGTGCCGGGCGTGCCGCTCCCGGGCCAGTCGTTCCCCGGTCAGTCCCTGCCGGGCTCCCTGGCGCCCAGCGGCGTGCAGATCGATCCGGGCCGGGTCTATGGAGACGATGCCCCCTTTCTGGGCGGCCTCGGCGTCCTTGCCGGTTTCGGGCTCGACATCAGCGCCAGCCTGGCGACCGAGTGGAGCGACAATTTCGCCCGCGCGGCCGATGACGAACCGATTCGCAACGGGCTCGAATCCCGCTCAGACTTCCGCTTCACCCCCAGCGTCAGCGTCAGCGCGGGCCGCCCGCTCGGCCGCCAGCAGCTGTTCGTGAACGCCACGCTCGGGCATGATTTCTACGCCCGCAACACCTTGCTGAACAAGAACCGCTTCCAGATCGACGGCGGCCTCGGCTGGGTGCTCGGCACGCGCTGCAGCGGCCGGGTCCAGGGCGGCTGGTCCAAGCGTGGAACCCAGCTCGCCGCGTTCGAGGAAGTGGTGCCGTCCACGTCGGAACGCACCAGCTTCTTCGCATCGGCCGCCTGCCAGACGCCCGGCGGGCTCGCGCCGACCATCTCCTACGATCGCTACTCCATCCGCAACCGCACCGACACCGATGTCGATGTCCCGGTGGTGGACCGCAGCTTCTCCGACGTGAACTCGCAAGGGATCACCGCGGGCCTCGGCTACACGCTGGCCAGCCGCGGCCAGGTCGGCGTGCAGGGCAACTGGCGCGATCTCGATTATCCGAACCAGTTTATCGGGCCCGATATCGCCAACTCCACCAAGATCACCGGCGCCAACTTCTATGCCAACTACCGGCTCGGGGCCTCCATCCGCACCAACGCCACGCTGGGGTTCAGCAAGGTAAAGCCGCGCTCGGGCACGTCGCCGGATTTCTCCGGCACGGTCTGGAGCATCGGGGTCGATTACAACGGCCCAAGGCTCGGCGCCGGGATCGCTGCCGGCCGCAACGTCAGCGGGTCGTCGGGCGGCTTCGGCAACTACCAGATCTCCAAGTTCCTGAACGCCAACGTCACCTATCGCGCCAGCGATCGGCTTTCCGCGTCGGCCGGCGTGTCGCGCAGCAGCAACGACAACCGGGGCATCGGGGAAGTGCCCGAGACCGAGGTCATCCAGTCCAGCAAGCTCACGCGCTTCTTCATCGGGACCGATTATCGGCTTAACCGGCTGCTGACCTTCACGCTCGATCTTAACCATCAACGTCGCTCGTCAGAGCCCGACAGCTTCAGCTATGATTCAACATCCGTCCTGTTCAACGTCCGCGCCAGTTTCTAGGCCGGCGACGAACAGCGACCAGAAGATCAGGAGACAGCATATGGGACGGATCCGGCAAGCCTTGGGGCGACCTCTGCGATCGATTGCGCTGTTGGGCGCGCTGATGGCGGCTCTTCTGGGGGTGCAGGCCTCCGTCGCCAGTGCCCAGTCCGCGCCGGCGCCCTATCTGCTGGGCGCCAATGATTCGATCACGGTGATGGTCTATGGCCAGAGCGAATTCAACGTGCAGACCCGGGTGAAGCCCGACGGCTCCATCGTGATGCCCCTGATCGGCAAGGTCCAGGCCGAAGGCAAGTCGGTGATCACGCTCGCGGACGAGATCACGCGACGGCTGGAGACCGGCAATTTCCTGAAAGACCCGATCGTCAACGTCGAGGTCAACGAATATAACAGCCGCTACGTCCGCGTGGCAGGCAAGATCGGCGCGCCGGGCCTCGTGCCGCTGGACCGGTCGGCAAAGCTGCTCGACATCCTGCTCCGCGCCGGCTGGGTGCGCGAAGGCGGCTCCCCCTATATCACAATCCGCCGCGCCGCCGACGGCAAGGACATCCGGGTCAACACTGAGGAACTGGCGCGCGGCACCACGACCGACGTGTCGCTCCAGGCCGGCGACACCATCTTCGTCGCCGACGCCGAACTCGTCTATGTCACCGGCCAGGTCGGCCGCCCCGGCGCCTATCCGCTGAAGCCCGGAATGACCGTCACCGAACTTCTGGCAAGTGCCGGCGGCGTCGGCCCGACGGGTTCGGGCAACAAGGTCGGCCTCAAGCGAGCGGGGGACAAGGAACGCGACGTCGACACCCAGTTCAAGCTGGAAGCCGGCGACATCATCAACGTGAAAGAACGTCTGTTCTAACGAGCGTCTGTTCCAGGCGATCAAACGAAGTTGCGGCCGTCCAGCCGCCGGGAGTAGCAAGAGATGAGCATCATCCAGTTTCTCAGGATCCTCGCCGCGCGGTGGAAGATGATCTTCGGCACCATGCTGGCGTGCCTCGCGGTGGCGACGGTCATCGCCATGCTGCTGCCAAAGCGCTACCCCGCCAGCGCCCGGGTGATGCTGGACATCGTGAAGCCCGATCCGGTGACCGGCCAGACCGTCGGCGGCCGGGATACGCGCGGCTATGTCCGTACCCAGGTGGAGCTTATCAAGGACATGCGGGTGGCCGGCGCCGTGGTCGATAAACTCGGCCTCGCCAACGATCCAACCAATATCGCCGCCTATGAAGCCACAGGACGGACCGCGGCCGACGGCGGCATCCGCGCCTGGCTCGGCCAGCAGATCATCAACAACACCGATGCCGGGCTGGTGTCCAACTCCAGCATTCTCGAAATCACCTACCAGACCAGCGACCGCGAACGTGCAAAGCAGATCGTCAACGTGATCCGCGATGCCTATATCGATACCTCGCTGAAGTTCCGCACCGATACCGCCGGCCGCAGCAGCGAATGGTTCCGCGAACAGGCCGAGAAAAACCGCGAGTCGCTCCGCGCAGCCGAGAACGAGCTGTCGGCGTTCATGACCAAGAACGACATCGTGATCGTGGGCGGTGTCGATGGCGACACTGCCAAGCTCGCCGGCCTTCAGGCCTCGTTGCAGGCAGCGCGCGGCCAGCAGAGCATGGCCGATGCCGCCGTTGCGGGCCGGCTGGCGACCGATCCGGTCGCCGACCAGCTCCAAACGCAGCTGTCGCAGATCGACGACCAGATGGCCCTCGCCGCTGCCCGGCTCGGGCCGGAGCACCCGAGCTACAAGGCCATGCAGGCGCAGCGCCGCACGGTCTCCAATGCGCTGGCCCAGGCGCGCTCGCGCTCGTCGGCCAGCGTGTCGGCGATGACAGGCGCGGCCCGCGGGTCGGTGACGAAGCTCGAAGCCGAAGTGAATACGCAGGAACAGCGCGTGCTGGAGCGCAAGCCGATCCTGGACGAGCTGGTCCGCCTGAACCGCGAAGTCGAGCTGCGCCGCGCTCAGTATGAGCGCGCCGCCGCCCGCACCGCTGACCTCAAGCTGGAGGCCGATGTCTCCGAGACCGGGCTGGTGGTGCTCGGCGATCCGACGGCATCATCCACGCCGTCCTACCCGAAGGTCGGGCTGGTCGCCGGGCTGGCGGCTTTCTTCGGGCTGGCGCTGGGCGTTCTGGCCGCGATCATCGCCGAGTTCATCGCCCGGCGGGTGCGGGGCCAGGAAGACCTGGCGCATGCAACCGGCGTCCCGGTGCTGGTGACGGTCGGGGCCTCCGCACCCTCGCCGCTGCGCCAGCGCCTCCAGAAACTTCTCGGCCGCCGCGATCCATCGGATGGCGAAGGCGAATTGCAGGCGATCTGATCCATGACCGACATCGATACAAGAAGCCCGAAGGGCGAGCTCGACACGACCGGCGCGTCCGATGCACTGCTCCAGACCGGGGCGCTGACCGACGAGCAGGCGCGGGTTGTTGCCGAGCACCAGTCCCGATCGGGCCAGTCGTTCGACCAGGCGGCCGTGGCGCTGGCGCTCGCGACCGAGGAGGACGTCTCGCTCGCCAGGCAGGCCCTGCAGGGCAGCCTCGCGCTGCAGCTCAGCCCGGCAACCTCGATCTCGGAAGAGCTCATCGTCATCTCCGATCCGGCGAGCCCCCGCGCCGAATCGCTCAGGCTGCTTCGCACCCAGATCATCGCGCAGCATGTCGGGGCGGGGCGCCGGGCCTTTGCAGTCGCTGGTGCGACCGACGGGGCGGGGGCGACGTTCATCGCCGCCAACCTCGCCACCGCGCTGTCGCAGGTGGGGATCAAGACGCTGCTGGTGGATGCCAATCTGCGCAATCCGCGGCTGGAAGGCATTTTCGGGATCGATCCGAACGGCCCGGGGCTCTCCACCTATCTCTCGCTCGAAGCCAACCGGCCGGAGCGCGTGGTCTACCCCAATGTGCTCCCCAACCTGTCAGTCGTGCCTGCGGGCCCGCCCGTCGCCCGCCCGCAAGAGCTGCTGTCGGGAGCGCGGTTCCGCACCGGGGTCGACATCCTGCTGCGCCAGTTTGACGTGGCCGTGTTCGACACGCCCGCAACCAACGAGAATGCCGACGCCCTGACCGTGGCCGGTGTGCTCGGCTACGCGCTGATCGTCGCGCGCCGCAACCATGCCTTCGTGAAAGACGTCGAAACCCTGTCGGCGCAGCTCGCGGCCTCGCGCGCAACCGTCATTGGGTCCGTCCTCAATGAATATGACTGACACCGAACGAACTGGATGATCGCAGCTTCGCGCCAACAGGGGCCTGGATGACAAAGCATGTGAAGATTGCCGGCGAAGGCCAGCCGCTCCCGGTCGCAGCCGAGGGATGGCTGGATCGCGTCAAACGCCATCCGGTCGTCGCATGGGCCCGGCGCCATCCCGTGCTTGCACTCGGGCTGCTGCTCACGATCATCCCCACGCTGCTCGCCACGGCGTCGGGCAGCTGGACGCAGGAATCCGGGGTCCACGGCCCGCTCGTGCTGGCAACCGCGGTCTGGCTGGTTTGGCGCAGCTGGGACGAGATCGTCGCCGAAGCACGGCCGGGCAAGCTCTGGCTTGCGGTTCCCGTGGTCGTGATCGCCGCCGGGCTCTATGTGTTCGGCCGAGCCTTCAACTTCCTCCTGATCGAAGTTGGCGCGCTCCTGCTGGCGCTGCTCGCGATCGCCTATGCGCTTGCCGGCGAACGTGTGCTGATGAAGCTGTGGTTCCCGATCGTCTATCTCGGGTTCCTGATCCCGCTGCCCGGCTGGTTCCTCGACAGCCTGACCCAGCCGCTGAAGATTTTCGTTTCCGACGTCGTCACCTGGATGCTGTCCGGGCTGGGCTATCCGATCACCCAGGTCGGCGTCACGCTCTACATCGCCCAGTATCAATTGCTGGTGGAGGATGCCTGCGCCGGGCTCAATTCGCTGATCAGCCTGACGGCAGTCGGCCTGTTCTACATCTATCTGCTGCACAATGCGTCGTGGCGTTACTCGCTGCTCCTCATGATGTTCCTGCTGCCGATCGCGATCGCCGCCAACATCGTCCGGGTGATCATCCTGGTGCTCCTGACCTATTACTTCGGCAACGAGGTGGCGCAGGGATATCTGCACGATTTCGCCGGGATCGTAACCTTCGTCGCTGCATTGCTCCTCATCTTCCTGCTCGATGCCCTGCTCACGCCGGTGCGGCGCCGGCTTACCCGCGAACTACCGGAGGTTCCCCATGCTGCGGCGACGTGAACTGCTGCTCGGCCTGCCGCTGGTCGCCGCCGCCGGGGGGGCGCTTGCGCTCACCCCGCGCAACCGGCTCGACCTGCTCGGCGACGGCGATCTCGAAAAGCTGGTGCCGCTCAACTTCGCCGGCTGGACCGTAACGCCGTCGAACGCCGTCATTCTGCCCAAGGCCGCCGAGGGCAGCCTCGCCGACACATTGTACAACCAGACGGTGAGCCGGCTCTACCTGTCCGAGAACGACCTGCCGGTCATGGTCGTGATCGCCTATGGCAACACCCAGTCGGACCAGTTGCAGTTGCACCGGCCCGAAGTCTGCTATTCGTCCGTCGGATTCGAGATCAGCACGTCGGAACGGGTGGAGGTTCCGGTGGCGCCGCCCTCGACGCTGCCCGCGCGCGCGCTCGTCGCCACCAGCAACGACCGGGTGGAGCCGATCCTCTACTGGACCCGCATCGGCGACCATCTGCCCGCCAGCGGCGGCGAGCAGCGGCTGATGAAACTGCGCTCGGAAATGGCGGGCTATGTCGCCGACGGGGTGCTGGTCCGGATGTCGACCGTCGCCGACCCCACGCCCGAAACCTTCGCCGTGCTGCAGCGCTTCGCAACCGCAATGCTGCACGCGACAAAGCCTGCAGGGCTTCCAGCACTGGTAGGTCGGCCGTTGTCTCAGGCTATCCTGGCAGATCGCCCGCCACTGCCGGCTTCCGCCACCGCTGTTCCCGTAAAGGCCGCCGGATAATGCAGGCTGCCGCCGTCCGGCCCGAATCTTTCCCGTCAGTCGCCCAGACTGCCGAAGGGCTTCAGAAAATACTGGATGAACCCCAGGATCGCGGCGATTCCCGCAACGGCGACAACATGAAGCATCATGTTGCCATCCTCGATGGCCTTGTTGCCGACCTGGTTGATCACGGCGCAGGCGACCGAAGCCGCAAAATAAGGCCACATCTGGTCGCGCTCCGGCCCTACCGACCGTTGCAGGAACAGCACGATCAGGCCGGCGAAAATCGCCACAGTTACCCAGTCGTACGCGGTTTCCATGACATAATCCTCCCCAGTCACAACGCCGATAACGTCGGTCTAGCCCGTTCAAGCGCTACCGCTCGTAGGCTTCCGCCGCAACAGCTAGATTGTGTGAACCATCATGACCGTCAGCCATTGTTGTTGGGGACGGTGGCTCCATGAACGAAATCGATAGCCGGCAGCTGACGGAAGGAAGGCCGCTGCGGGCGACCGCGCTGGAGGCCACCCCGCGCTCATCGGTTCCCATCGATCTGGTCGTGTTCGCCGTTCGGGTCGTCGAGTTCCTGACCGTCCTGCTGGCCGGCACGATTGCGCTCAGCCTCTGGTCCGAGCGGATCATGGTGTCCGACGTTCCGGTCTACGGCCGCTCCATGCTGGGCGGCGCCCTCATCTTCGCGCTCGTCGCCGAGATCATGGGCACCTACGATGTCGATTGCCACTTCTCCCTTCGGAAAGCCTGGCAGCGCGTGCTCGGCTCCTGGGTGGTCACCGGCCTGTTCCTCATCACGGTCGGATTCCTCCTGAAGGTGTCGGAGGAATTCTCCCGGGGCTGGGCTCTCACCTGGTTCGTCACTGCCGGCATCATGCTGGCAGGTACACGCGCCGCGATGACAATGTGGATCCGCCGCCTGAAAGCGCAGGGCGTGTTCAACAGCCGGGTCGCGATCTTCGGTGCTGCCGCCCAGGGGCAGAAGCTCGCCGAGTATATCCGCGGCAACGCCAAGCTGACGATCAGCCTGGTCGGCTTCTTCGATGACCGTCGCGACGGCCGTGTCCCGATCATCGTCGACGACTTGCCGGTGTTCGGCACGCTCGACGATCTGGTCGCGATGATCCGCGACGGCCTGATCGACCAGGTGATCGTGGCGCTGCCCTGGTCGGCGGAGAACCGCATCCGGCAGGTGGTGCAGAAGCTGGCGCTGACCCCGGTGCGCATCCGCCTCGCCCCCGATCTCGCCAATTTCGCCTTTGCCCACCGGCCGCTGGTGCTGCTGGGCGATCTGCCGGTCATCACGCTGTTCGAACGACCGATCTCAGGCACCGATGCCATCGTGAAGCGCGCCGAAGACCTGCTGCTGACGATCGGCATCCTGTTCTTCATCTGGCCGGTCTTGCTCGTGACCGCGATCGCCGTGAAACTGGATAGCCCGGGCCCCGTCTTCTTCCGCCAGCCGCGCGAAGGTTTCAACAACCAGCGCTTCCGGGTGTTCAAATTCCGGTCGATGGCCGACGATGCCTGCGAAACCGAAGGCATCCACCAGGCGACCAAGGGCGACCTGCGGATTACCCGCGTCGGCCGCTTCATCCGCGCAACCTCGATCGACGAACTGCCGCAGCTCTTCAACGTGCTCCAGGGCGACATGTCGCTGGTCGGTCCACGCCCGCACGCCCCCAGCACCCGGGCCGCCGGCCGCCTGTTCCACGAAGTCGTGCAGACCTATGCGGCGCGCCACAAGGTGAAGCCCGGAATCACCGGCTGGGCCCAGGTCTGCGGCTGGCGCGGCGAGACCGACACCGAGGAAAAGCTGGTCAAGCGCCTGGAGCACGACCTGCACTATATCGAGAACTGGTCGGTCCCCTTCGACCTCTACATCCTGGTGCGGACGGTTTTCGCGGTGATTTTTCCGCGTAACGCTTTTTGACCATGGGTGCAGATCGGCTGCGACCTGTGAACGGCTCGGCAGCTTCGCCGAGGCCCCGGGCTGCGACCTGCTAACAGGCGGTCGTCACTTGGTCCGCAACCCCCCGAACGCCGCCAGCGCGCGTTCCCGCGCAAGCCGGTGGTCCACCACCGGCGCCGGATAGCCGTTCAGCCCGTCCTCGAACGGCCCATGCACCGTATCGTCGGGCAAGCCCGCCAGCTCCGGCACCCAGCGCCGGATATAGCCGGCGGCGTCGAATTTCTCGCTTTGCCCGATCGGCGCGAAGATGCGGTAATAGGGCGACGAGTCCACGCCCGAGCCCATCACCCACTGCCAGCCCATTGCATTGTTGGCGAGGTCGGCGTCCACCAGCGTGTCCCAGAACCAGCGCTCGCCCTCGCGCCAGTCGATCATCAGATGCTTCACCAGAAAGCTTGCGGCCACCATCCGCACCCGGTTGTGCATCCATCCGCGCGCCCAGAGCTGGCGCATCCCGGCATCCACCAGCGGATAGCCGGTTCGCCCGCGCTGCCAGGCGCGGCGCAGCGCGGCGCCTTCCCCCTCGGACACATCGGTCCAGGGCATCCGCTCGAACTCGGCCCGGTGCGGCGCTGTCGCCGACTGCGGAAACTGGTCCAGCGTCTCGTGCGCGAAATCGCGCCATACCAGCTGGCGCG
This sequence comes from Sandaracinobacter sp., assembly GCA_031425455.1. Classification (GTDB taxonomy): domain Bacteria; phylum Pseudomonadota; class Alphaproteobacteria; order Sphingomonadales; family Sphingomonadaceae; genus Sandaracinobacteroides. The sequence goes on from JANPJJ010000171.1 coordinate 9,198, forward strand.
TCCAGGGCGTCGCCTGATCGCCGGCCTCGGCAACGGCCGCATGCCAGGCCGCGGCCGGCGAAAGTTCGCCGAAGTGCAGAAACGGGGACAAGGACGATGTGCCCGCTTCCGATGGAAAGTTGCGCCGGTCGTCATAGCCGGCCAGCCCGGCAAGCGAGGCTGTCAGCGCTGCCTGCGCGCCCGCCTCGCCCGGCGTCCAGTCGAACCCCCGGGCCCAGTCCGGTCGGCTCGGCAGCAGCCCCCAATCGCCCAGCCTGTCGCCTGCCGGCAGCAAGGCGAACGCCATCCCGGCCGGCGCAGGCTTCGGCATCGCCGGGCTGCCATGCCCCACATGCGCCCGCCAATAGGGCGTGAACACCCGGAACCGCCCGCCGCTTTTGGTGCGCAGCAGCCCGGGCGGCACCATGGTACCGCCGGCGTGCAGCACCAGACCCGGCACGTCTGCCTCGATGCCCGCCCACCAGGGTTCGCTGTGCCGCAGCGCATGCACCGCCGATGCGCCGCTCTCCGCCACCAGCCGCGCCAACACCTCGGCCGACCTGCCGCGCCGCAGCAGCAAGCCGCCACCCCGCGCCTGCAGATCGGCATCCAGCGCTGCCAGGCTGTGGTGCAGCCACCACCGCGACGCCGCCCCCATCGGGCGAAGGCCCGGCGTTTCGTCGTCCAGCACATAGACCGCAAGCACCGGCCCTCCGGCCGCCGCTTCGCGCACGGCGGCCTGGTCTGCCAGCCGCAGGTCCTGCCGGAACCATATGATCCGCGTCGATGCCACCCCTCTTCCTTGAAGCTGCCGATTGCACCTCGCAACCACCCCCGCTAACCGCGACACCATGCCCGGGGTTTCCTATGTCAACGGCCGATACCGCGCGATCGCCGAAGCTGCCGTCTCCATCGAGGACCGCGGCTTCCAGTTCGCCGACAGCGTCTATGAAGTGGCGGCCTGGCTGAACGGCCGCTTCCTCGATTGGGACAAGCATCTGTGGCGTCTGCGCCGCAGCCTCGCCGCGCTGCACATCACCGGCCTAATGGCCGACGCGGCACTCAGCGCCACCGCCCACCGCCTGGTCGGCCGTAGCCGCGCGGCGGACGGGCTGCTCTACATCCAGGTCAGCCGGGGGGCCGCCCCGCGCGACCATCCGTTCCCGCACGCCATCCGGCCCACGCTGGTGATGACGGCGCGCCGCTTCAATTTCGCCCAGCGCGTCGCACAGCAGCAAACCGGAATCGCAGTCCTGACGCTCCCCGACCAGCGCTGGGCCCGCTCCGACATCAAGACGACCAATCTTCTCGCGGCCGTGCTTGCGAAACAGGAAGCAAGGCAGGCCGGCGCGTTCGAGGCCATGTTCCACTTGCCCGACGGTACCGTGACGGAGGGCGGCTCGACCAACATGTTCATGGTGGACCCGGGCGGCAACATCGTCACCCATCCGCTGTCGGCCCGCATCCTGCCGGGTATCGCACGCGACACGCTGCTGGCGCTCGCCCGCGATCACCAGCTCCGCGTCGAAGAACGCCCCTTCACGCTGCACGAAGCCCAGACCGCGCCGGAGCTGTTCCTCACCTCCACCACCGCCCCGATCCTGCCGATCGTCCGGCTCGACGACGCGGCCGTAGGCACCGGCCGCCCAGGCCCGGTCGCCACCCGCCTGGCGGCGCTCACCTGGGCCGAAATCACGCGCCAGACCGGCTGGAAGGTCCCCGACACCTCCAGTTGAGCACCAGGCCGACGCGGTGCCTTGTCTTTCCAACTCCCGGTGGACTCGCGGGCTTGGCCCGCAGCCATCTACTGAGTGGCGAAGCCCCTTGGCGTCAACTCACACCCCGGCCGGCCGGTCGCGCCACTTGCCCATGCGGGCCTTCATGCGGTCGGCGCCGGCCTTGGCATCGGCGACGAAGGCCTTCCGGTCGGCGACGGAGAGCTTTTGGAACGCGCCCAGCATCGCGTCCTGCCGATCCTTGTGGCGGGCGTCCACCAGGCGGCGCTCGGCGTCCATGGCGCTGCGCAGTGCGTTCACGTCCAGCTTGTCGGCCGAAAGCAGGGCGCCCACCCGGTCGCGGGCGGCGCGGATGTCGGCGCGATCGTCGTCGTTGCGGGCGGCGCGCATCGCGTCCGCCATAATCTTGCGGCCTTCGGGCGACAGGCTCTTGAACATCCGTTCATGGCGGCCGCCGTGCCGTCCGCCATGCATGCCGGGTTCGCCAGGTCCGGCCCCGGTTGCGGCAGGCGGCGGGGGCGGAGTCTGCGCCAGTACGGGGGCCGCCAGCAGGGTCGCGAGTGTCGCGGCGATGAGCTTGTTCGTTCTCACAGATATTGCTCCTCTTCCTCGGTTATGGGGTAGAGCAGGGCGAAGCTGTCCATTTCGGGGTCGCTTGCCGCTGCCGTCTGCACGCCTGGTTGCAGCGCGACGCGCGGCAATGTCGGCGGGGATGCCGGCATCACCAGCAGCCCCGCCGCGATACTGGCCGCGAGCGCCCCGCCGCCCATCGCGAACGGCAGCCAGCGCCGGGGCGACCGGCGGTCGGGGAGGGGCTCACGGGAAATCCTGTCTGCATGGGAGAGGATACGGGCGAGCGCCCCAGAATCCCCCGCAGGATCCCCCGCAGGATCCCCCGCAGACTCCCCCGCAGAATCCCCCGCGCCTTCCAGCGATCCCGGCGTTGCCCAGCGCTGCAGCGCCCGTTCCAAATCACGATCCGTCGTCATGCGAAATCCTTCAGCCCCGTCAGTCTCGTCTTCAGCGCGGCCCGCCCGCGCAACAGCAGGCCTTCCGCGGCCTTTTCGCTGGTCTCCAGCGCATCGGCAATTTCGGCCATGCTCAGCCCGTCGCCGTGGAACAGTGCCAGCGCGGCGCGCTGGCGAGGCGGCAGGCCAGCGGCGGCGGCCTGCACCCGCGCGGCAATGTCGGCGCTTTCGGCGGCATCGGCCGGGCCCGGCCCTGGGTCGCGGACGTCGGCCGCTTCCTCCAGCGACGCCACCGGCTTCAGCCGCCGCCGCCCGTCCAGCGCGCAGTTCATCAGCATCCGCCGCCACCAGCCGCCGAAGCTGCCGCGCACGGGATCGAAACGCCTGCTCTCCTGCCACAGGCGGGTCAGCGCTTCCTGCACCACATCCTCGGCGGCGCCATGGTCCCCCGTCACGCGGAGCGCCAGCGCCAGCGCCGGCCGAGCCACCAGCCGCGCCAGATCGGAAAAGGCCTGCGCATCGCC
>JANPJJ010000172.1:0-3796 GCA_031425455.1 Sandaracinobacter sp.
CGACGAGGTGCCCGACCCGCAGGCGCTCGACCTCTGGCTGGAGGTCGACGGCCACCGCTACCAGCAGGGAAACACCCGCACCATGGTATTCGGGGTGGCCGCGCTGGACAGCTACATCAGCCAGTTCATGACACTGCAAACGGGCGACATCATCTCCACCGGCACCCCGCCGGGAGTCGGGCTGGGGCAGAAGCCGCCGGTCTATCTGCGCGCGGGACAGGAAATACGGCTCGGCATCGCGGGGTTGGGGGAGCAACGCCAGCGGACGGTGCAGGCCTAGCTATTCCAGGCGCTGCCGTTCGGAAAGGCATAGGCGGCACGGCTTTCGGGCTTCATCTCGACGCTGTAGCCCGGCATCTGCGGCGCAAGGTAGCGGCCGTTCAGGATGCGGATCGGGTCGACGAAATGTTCGTGCAGGTGGCCCGCATGTTCGATCATCCGGCCTTCTGGGCCGGCCGTCACGCAGGCGGCATCGAAGAAGGAGAGGTGCTGCACATATTCGCACAGGCCGACCCCGCCAGCGTGCGGGCAGACGGGTGTGTCGAAGGCGGCTGCCAGCAGCAGCACCGCCAGAACCTCGTTCACGCCCCCTAGCCGGCAGGCGTCGATCTGCACCACGTCGATGGCACCTGCCTGGAGGAACTGCTTGAACATGATGCGGTTGTGGCAATGCTCGCCGGTCGCCACCCGGACCGGCGCCACGCGTTCCCGGATACGGGCGTGGCCCAAAATATCGTCGGGGCTGACCGGCTCCTCGATCCAATAGGGGTTGAAGGGTTTCAGCGCCGCCACCCAGTCGATCGCCTGGTCCACCTCCCAGACCTGGTTCGCATCGATCATCAGCAGGCGATCCGGCCCCAGCACATCGCGCAGCGTCGCGCAGCGGCGGATATCGTCCTCCAGATTGGCGCCGACCTTCATCTTGATGGCGGTCCAGCCCTCGGCGATCGCCTGCGCCGCAAGCGTTCGGATCTTGGCATCCGGATAGCCGAGCCAGCCCGCAGAAGTCGTGTAGGCGGCGTGACCATCGCGCTCCAGCCGGGCAATCCGCGCAGGCTTTTCGGCCAGGTTCCGCCGCAGCAGGTCCAGCGCCAGGCTCGGCGGCAGGGCATCGCTGATGTGGCGGAAATCGATGGCGCCGACGATCTGCTCAGGCGCCATGTCGGTCAGGTAACGCCACAACGGCTTGCCCGCGCGCTTCGCCAGCAGGTCCCACACGGCATTGACGATGGCCGCGGTAGCCAGGTGCGTGACCCCCTTTTCCGGCCCCAGCCAGCGCATCTGGCTTTCGCCCACCAGGCTGCGCCAGAAGCCGGCGAGGTCGTTCTCGATCCCGTCCAGGCTGCGGCCCGCCACGCGCGGCAGCAAGGCGTCGATCGCGGCCACCACCAAGTCGGTGCCGCGGCCCAGCGTAAACGCCAGGCCATGGCCTTCCAGGCCGGGCTCGGAAGTCGACAGGATCACATAGGCGGCAGAATAATCCGGATCCGGGTTCATCGCATCGGAGCCGTCGAGAAAGCGGGACGTCGGGAAGCGGATGTCGGCAGTGACCCCCGAGACGATGCTGGCAGATACACCATGTGCCAGGGGGGAATAGGAGGTTGTCATCCGTTCGCTCTCATGCTTGTTTATAGAAATGAATTGTCGTTTCACCAATGAAGCATAATCGGACGCGCTTGTCATGACCCTATCATGGCCCACGGAAAAGCCCGGCCCGGGGCTGGGTCTCGGCTGTGCGGGGATCGGGAACCTCTACGCGGAGGTCAGCGACGGGGAGGCTGCCGCCGCGCTGGCCGCGGCGACGGCGGGCGGAATCCGCCACTACGATACTGCACCCTTCTATGGGCATGGATTGTCCGAAACACGACTCGGCGATTTCCTGCGCGCCACAGGGGCCGACGTGCAGCTGTCCACAAAAGTGGGCCGTGGGCTGGCGGAAGGCCCGCCCCTGGTGGAGACTGGGTTCGTCGGGGCACCGCCGCTGCGGCCTTACTTCGATTATCGTGCGGACAGCGTGCTGGGGCAGGTGGACGAAAGCCTGCGCCGGCTCGGGCGCGACCGCGTCGATGCGCTGCTGGTGCACGACATCGGCCAGCTGACCCACCGGGACGACCACCCCGCCCGCTTTCGCGAGGCGCTGGAGGGAGCTTTTCCCGCACTGCAAAGCCTGAAATCCCAGCGGATCACACGCGCTATCGGCATCGGCGTGAACGAAGTTGCGGTCTGCCTGGAAACGCTGGCCGAAGTGGAACTGGACTGCATCCTGCTGGCCGGGCGCTACACATTGCTGGAGCAGCCCGCGCTGGACGAACTGCTGCCGTTGTGCGTGGCGCGCGGCGTGGAAATCATCGTCGGCGGTCCGTTCAACTCCGGGGTGCTGGCCGGCGGGGCGCACTATAATTATGGCGCGGTCCCAGCCGCGATCGCCGCGAGGGTGGCGGCGCTGCGGGCGGTCTGCAGCGCTTTCGGCGTGCCGCTGGCGGCCGCCGCCCTGCAATTCCCGCTGGCGCACCCGGCCGTCGTGCGCGTGATCCCCGGGGCGCGCAGCGTGGCCGAGGTCGAGGCCAACCTGGCGATGATGGCGGTTCCAATCCCCGCCGCGCTCTGGGCCGACATGAAGGCGAAGGGGTTGCTGCGGCCCGACGCGCCGGTTCCCGGCGACGGGTGATGCGGCGGATCGACAGCCACCAGCATGCCTGGCGCCTGTCCCGAGGGGACTATGGCTGGCTCACGCCGGACCTCGGCCCGCTGTATCGCGATTTCGAACCCGCAGAGCTTGCCCCCCTGCTGGCGCGGCACGGCATATCGGGCACCGTATTGGTGCAGGCGGCCGAAACCGAGGCGGAGACGCGGTTCCTCCTGGAGCAAGCCGCCGCGACCCCGTTCGTATTGGCAGTGGTCGGCTGGACAGACTTCGAGGCTCTAGACGCGCCTCAGCATATTTCAGACCTTGCGCGCCACGCCCATCTGAAGGGCCTGCGGCCGATGCTTCAGGACCTGGACGACGACGATTTCATCCTGCGCGACACCGTGCAGCCGGCCCTGGCTGCAATGCAGCATCATGGTCTTCGGCTGGATGCACTGGTGCGGCCGCGCCACCTGCCCGCGATTGCCAGCCTTCGGGCCCGCCATCCCGAGCTTCCGATCGTGATCGATCATGCCGCAAAGCCGGACATCGCCGGCGGGGATTTCGCCGGATGGCGCGCCGATCTCGCGGCGGTCGCCGCCGACGGCCTGACCTGCTGCAAGCTCTCGGGCCTCGTCACCGAGGGCGGCGCCGGCTGGAGCGTGGACCGCCTCCGCCCCGTCGCCGACACCGTCATCGAGCTGTTCGGACCCGAACGGGTGATGTGGGGAGGCGACTGGCCGGTGCTGACGCTGGCGGCAAGCTATGACGAGTGGATGTCGGCAACCGATCGGCTGCTTGCCGGTCTCGGGACAGCGGCGCAGGACGCGATCCTCGGTGGTACCGCAGCCCGCTTCTATGGCCTGGAGGACTGACGATGCAGCGCAAGGCAATGGTCATCCGGGTGAAGCCAGAGAAACTGGCCGAGTACAAGGCTCTGCATGCCGATCCGTTTCCGGGCGTGCTCGCAGCGCTGAAGGCGGCTCATGTCTCCAACTATTCGATCTTCCTGAAGGACGACCTGCTGTTCGGCTATCTGGAGTATAGCGGCACCGACTGGGAGGGCGACATGGCCAAGGTCGCGGCCGACCCGGAAACTCGGCGCTGGTGGAGCCTGACCGACCCCTGCCAGACCCCCCTCGACACGGCCGGGGCGGGCGAATGGTGGTC
>JANPJJ010000173.1:0-5271 GCA_031425455.1 Sandaracinobacter sp.
GGCCCCGATGCGAGCCAAAGCGAAGTTAGCGACCTATCGCGGCGCCGGCCCCCATGGTATTAACTATATTGCTGGAGGGGCATCCAGCCATAGGGGAGACTTTCATGGCCGATCTCGACATGGACAAGCTGCACGCGCTGGTCGGGCGGATGCTGGGGGACCTCGGCGGCGCGTTCAGCGTGCCCACGGTGCGCATCGGGTTCAGGCTCGGGCTGTTCCACGCGCTGCACGAGCACGGCGCCATGACCGCTGCCGAACTCGCCAGCCGCACCCGCCTCGCCGAGCGCCCGGTCCGCGAATGGGCCCTGGCGCAGGCCGCCAACGGCTATATCGGTTTCGACCCGGCAACCGGGGCATTCGCGCTCGATACCGAGCAGGCGATGGTGTTCGCCGTCAAGGACAGCCCGGTCTATCTGGAAGGCGCCTTCGATCTGGCGGTCTCGATGGTCGAAAGCGAAGCCAAGGTCGCCGACAGCTTCGCAACCGGCAAAGGTGTCGCCTGGGGGGAGTCGGCCGGCTGTCTGTTCTGCGCGGTCGGCGCCTTCTTCCGCCCCGGTTATGTCAACAGCGTGATCCAGGCCTGGCTCCCCGCGCTGGACGGCGTGGTGCCCCGGCTGGAGGCCGGCGCAAAGGTTGCGGACATCGGCTGCGGCGTCGGCTTCTCCACCCTGCTCATGGCCCGAGCCTACCCCAACAGCCGTTTCACCGGCTATGATTTCCACGGCCCTTCGATCGACGAGGCAAGGCGCCACGCCGAGGCGCACGGACTTGCAGGCCGGGTGACGTTCGAGACGGCCGCCGCAAAGGACATCCCGGCGCGCGATCATGATCTCGTCACCATGTTCGATTGCCTGCACGACATGGGCGATCCGCGCGGCGCTGCCCGGCATATCCACAGCCTGCTGAAGCCCGGCGGCACCTGGATGCTGGTGGAGCCCATCGCCGCCGACACCCCGGCCGGCAATATCGGCAACCCCGTCAGCCGCCTCTACTATAATGCCTCCACGATGATCTGCGTGCCCACGTCGCTGGCGCAGGAAGTCGGCGAGGCGTTGGGCGCGCAAGCCGGCGAACCGGCGCTCAGCGCGATCCTCCACGAAGCCGGCTTTGCCGACGTGCGACGCGCCACCGAGGGGCCGTTCAACATGGTGCTGGAGGCCCGGGCCTGAACCGCCGTTCAGCCGCCGTTCCGAAATGCCGGCCTAGAACCGGCAGATCGAAACCGAGGGGAACGGACGATGCTGCTACAGGGCGCGCACAGGACGGCCAGCACCGGCCCGGGTCGGCGCGTCTGGCTGCTCCCCTCGCTCCTGCTCACACTGCTCGCCGCTTGCGCGGGAGACACCACCGCCTGCAATCCAGCCTGCCGCGAACCGCACAAGCCGCTTTTTCTGCTCTACTGACCGGCCGCTCTGATGTCGAACGTCAGCCGGCGTCGGCCCTCTCCAGCAGCACCAGCAGTGTCCCCTCCGCCACCTGCGCGCCCGATGCGACCCGCACCTCGGCCACCCTCGCGTCGAAGGGCGCCACCAGCCGGTGCTCCATCTTCATCGCCTCCAGCACCAGCAGCCGCTCGCCCGCCAGCACCTTGTCGCCGGGGTGGACATAAAGCCCGATCACCTTGCCCGGCATCGGCGCTGTGATGCTGCCGTCGGCCGGCCCTGTCGCGCTGTGGCCCGACCAGCCGGGGTTTTCCGCAGCGAAGCGCCAGGCCCGGCCGGCCAGCCGCGCTTCGGGGCCGCCCTCGCCGGGGACCAGCGTTGCGCGAGGGTCCGGGGCAAACGGCCCCTCGCCATCGATCCTGAAGCCACTGTCGCCGGCCTCGATCCGGTGTTCGGCGCCGTCATCGGTCCATAGCGCAAAGCGAGTCGTCGCCGGCAGGTTCAGCCGGAACGGGGCGGCGAACACCGAACCCGAGGCCGGCTGGCCCGAAAGCCAGCGCCCGGCGGCGGCAGCGACGATTGCGGGCGGCGGCGGAATTACATCGAACAGCGAGGCCTCGTGGCGGGCGATGAAGCCGGTGTCCACATTGCCGGCCACGAAGGCCGGATGCGCCGCCAGCCGGGCCAGGAAGCCACGGTTGGTCGTGACGCCCGCCACTTCGATCCCGTCCAGCGCCGCCACCAGCTTCGCGCAGGCTGCCGCGCGGGTCGGGGCATGCGCAATCACCTTCGCGATCATCGGGTCATAATGCACCGTCACTTCGCCGCCGGCCTCGACCCCGGTGTCGATCCGCGCCAAAGTCGGGAAGGAAAGCCGCTGCAACATGCCGATCGACGGCAGGAACCCGTTGTCGGGGTTTTCGGCATAGAGCCGCGCTTCCACCGCATGGCCGCTCAGTTCGATCGCATCCTGCATCAGCGGCAGCAGCTCGCCCCGCGCCACGCGGAGCTGCCATTCCACCAGGTCCTGCCCGGTGATCGCCTCGGTGACAGGATGCTCCACCTGAAGCCGGGTGTTCATTTCCATGAAGTAGAATTTGGGGTCCCCGGCCTCATCCAGCTCGTCCATGTCCAGGATGAACTCGACGGTGCCTGCATTTTCATAGCCGATGGCGTGGCCCGCCGTGACGGCAGCGACGCCCAGCACATGGCGCAGCTGGTCCGAAAGGCCCGGGGCCGGCGCTTCCTCGATCACTTTCTGGTGGCGGCGCTGCAGCGAACAATCGCGCTCGAACAGGTGGACGATGTTGCCGTGGCTGTCCCCGAAGATCTGCACCTCCACGTGGCGCGGCCGCTGCAGCAGCTTTTCCAGCATCACCGAATCATTGCCGAACGCGGCCGCCGCCTCGCGCTTGGCGCCCAGCAGCGCCTCGGTGAACTGGCCGCGTTCATACACCGGGCGCATGCCCTTGCCGCCGCCGCCCGCCACTGCCTTGACGAGAAGCGGGTAACCGACATTCTCCGCCATCCGCTCCAGCCTGGCGAGCGACTGGTCCTCGCCGAGATAGCCGGGCGTGACCGGAACGCCGGCGGCTTTCATCTTGGACTTGGCCGAATCCTTCAGCCCCATCACCCGGATGGCCTGGTCCGAAGGGCCCACGAAGATCAGGCCTGCGCCCCGCACCCGCTCGGCGAAATCCGCATTCTCACTGAGGAAGCCATAGCCCGGATGCACCGCATCGGCGCCGGTTTGCGCCGCCGCCGCCAGGATCTTCTCGACCACCAGATAGCTCTCGCGCGCCGGAGCCGGGCCGATCGCCACCGCCTCGTCCGCCATCCGAACATGCGGTGCGCCGGCATCCGCCTCCGAATAGACCGCCACCGTCGCGATCCCCATTCGCCGCGCGGTGCGCATGATCCGGCAGGCGATCTCGCCGCGGTTGGCAATCAGCAGCTTTTTCATGGTTTTGTGCTCACTGCGGGGCCCAATCCGGTTTGCGCCGTTCTATGAAGGCGCGCAGTCCCTCCTGCCCCTCAACCGACGCGCGGCGGTCGGCGATGCGGTCTGCGGTGCGGGCGCGAAGCGTCGCGTTGATCGAGCGCCCGGCGACGTCGCGCACCAGCGCCTTCGCGTCGGCGATTGCGCCCGGGGCCCCTTCCGACAAGGCTGCCAGCCAGGCCTCCACCTGCTCGTCCACCTCGTCGCTATGCACATGGGCCAGGCCCATCCGGACCGCTTCCTCCGCGCCGAAATCTTCGGCCGTCAGCATGTAGCGCCGCGCGGCCGAAGCGCCGATCTTGCCCACCACGAACGGCGAGATGGTGGCCGGCGTCAATCCCAGCCGCACTTCGGAGAGGCGAAACTTCACCGCCGTGCGCACCACCACCAGGTCCGCACAGGCGATCAGCCCAACCCCGCCGCCGAACACGAAGCCGTGCGCCACTGCAATCACCGGCTTCGGGCAACGGTCGATCGCCCACAGCATGTCGGAAAGCCTGAGCGCATCCGCCCGGTTCTCCTCGAGCGACAGGTCCGCCGACGCCCGCATCCAGGCCGCATCCGCTCCGGAGCAGAAGCTCGGGCCTTTCCCGGACATGAGGACGGCGCGCACCGCCGCATCGCGCCCCAGCATGGCGAAGGCCGCCGTCAGCTCGGCGATCACCGTCGCATCGAACGCATTGTGCTTCTCGGGCCGGTTCAGGGTGACGCGGGCCAGCCCCCGCGCATCGGTTGCAACATCCAGCATGGCTACATCCGGAACAGGCCGAAGCGGGTCTCGGCGATCGGCTGGTTCAGCGCTACCGCCAGGCTCAACGCCACGACCGCCCGCGTGTCCTCGGGCGCGATGATTCCATCGTCCCACAGCCGGGCGCTGGCGTAATAGGGGTTGCCCTGCCGCTCATACTGGTCGCGGATCGGCGCCTTGAACGCCTCCTCGTCGCGCGCAGTCGCGAACCCGCCCGACTTCACCGTCGCCAGCACGCTCGCGGCCTGTTCGCCGCCCATCACGCTGATCCGCGCGTTGGGCCACATCCACAGGAAGCGCGGCGAATAAGCCCGGCCGCACATGCCGTAGTTGCCCGCGCCGAAGCTGCCGCCGATCACGACTGTCACCTTGGGCACGGCGGCCGTCGCCACGGCGGTCACCAGCTTGGCGCCATGCTTGGCGATGCCCTCATTCTCATAGGCGCGACCCACCATGAAGCCGGAAATATTCTGCAGGAACAACAGCGGGATCTTGCGCTGGCAGGCGAGCTCGATGAAGTGCGCGCCCTTCTGCGCACTTTCCGAAAACAGGATGCCGTTGTTGGCGATGATGCCCACCAGCATCCCCTCGATCCGGGCGAAGCCCGTCACCAGGGTCGCGCCGTACAGCGGCTTGAACTCGTCGAAGCGGCTGCCGTCCACCAGCCGCGCGATGATCTCGTGCACGTCGGTCGGGTGGCGCGTGTCCACCGGTACCAGCGCGTGCAGTTCCTCGGCCGGGAACTTCGGGGGCTCGGGCGGCTCGCGCACCGGCGTCTCCCCGGCCGGCACCGTGGCCAGGATATCGCGAACCAGCCGGAGCGCATGGGCATCGTCTTCGGCCAGATGGTCCACCACGCCCGACAGGCGGGCGTGCACGTCGCCGCCCCCCAGATCCTCGGCGGTCACATCCTCGCCGGTCGCCGCCTTCACCAGCGGCGGCCCGCCGAGAAAGATGGTTCCCTGGTTCTTCACGATGATGGATTGGTCCGCCATCGCCGGCACATAGGCGCCGCCGGCGGTGCAGCTGCCCAGAACCGCCGCCACCTGCGCGATTCCCGCGGCGGACATATTGGCCTGGTTGAAGAAGATCCGCCCGAAATGATCGCGATCGGGGAACACCTCATCCTGTCGCGGCAGGTT
>JANPJJ010000174.1:0-41099 GCA_031425455.1 Sandaracinobacter sp.
CCAATTAAAGTGGTACGTGAGCTGGGTTCAGAACGTCGCGAGACAGTTTGGTCCCTATCTGCCGTGGGCGTCGAAATTTGAGAGGAGTTGACCCTAGTACGAGAGGACCGGGTTGAACATACCTCTGGTGGACCTGTCATCGTGCCAACGGTGCAGCAGGGTAGCTATGTATGGACGGGATAACCGCTGAAAGCATCTAAGCGGGAAGCCTCCCTCAAGATAAGATCTCATAGAGTCGTGGAAGACCACCACGTTGATAGGCCGGATGTGGAAGCGCGGTAACGCGTGAAGCTAACCGGTCCTAATTACTCTATTCATACTGGAGAGTCCCATCATCAACATGAGTATTGCGCCACTTGTGGGCTGCGCTCGATCGGATATCTCTCAGCAGACGCCAGCTTCTAAATGAAGCGATTAAACGCATCGATTTGATTTTCAGCACGGGCTTGTAAGCTTGGTGGCCATAGCGCCTGTGACCCACCCGATCCCATCCCGAACTCGGCCGTGAAACCAGGCAGCGCCGATGGTACTGCCGCTCAAGCGTCGGAAGAGTAGGACGCCGCCAGGCTCACCAGCCCGTGCTGAAAACTTTGTCCCGGAAATTCCAGGAAACTGAAAAACCCATTCACAATGTCAGGCATCGTCTGTCTGAGGTCCCGCCCTCTGGATCAGTCCGGGGTGCGTGGTGCCCGGTCGGCCTTGCGGATCTCTGGTCCGTTGGCTTGCGGACTTCGCGGTCCGCTTTGACCCTCATGGTTGTCGCGGGATGGAGCAGCCCGGTAGCTCGTCAGGCTCATAACCTGAAGGTCGCAGGTTCAAATCCTGCTCCCGCAACCAACCAACCCAATCCGCCCCGAACGCGCCCGCGTCCGGGGCCTTTTGTTGTCCGGTAGCCCGTAACCCAGCGGAAATACGTTCCACTTCTCGAATCGCTCAGTGAAAATCGCGGGATTGCGGAATGATCCGAACGTCGCGGGGGTGACGGTGCAGGTGCGCCGGCCTTGGCGCCTGGAGCCGCGCCACCTCGTCGGCTCTCGCAAGCTGGGGCGTAAGACCGCCATCGGAAAGGCTGTCGAGCAGGTCTGAGCGATCCTCAACCCGTCGAGCCATCAGGTGCACGACACCCTCCGGGCTTCGCTGCACCACGCCATGAGCCAGCATGAGCCGCGCGGCCATCACTTGTCGACGCTGGCGCTCGAAGTCCCGAGCCCATAGCAGCAGGTTGGTGATCCCGGTCTCGTCTTCCAGCGTGATGAAGACGGCATTGCCCTTGCCGGGCCGCTGCCGCACCAGCACGACTCCGGCCATTTTGGCCCAGCCGCCGTTGCGAACCTCCAAGATTTCAGCCGCGCTCCGCACACCTGCGCGCTGCAGCGATGCCCGCAGGAAGGCCAGCGGATGCGCCTTCAGCGAGAGCCTGAGCGATTGGTAATCCGCAACGACCTCCTCGCTCAGCGGCATCTCATCCAGGAATACCGGCGGCTCGGGGGCCAGCTCCGGCGCGTTCAGGGCGGCGAAAAGCGGCAGCTCGCCGGGGGGTGTGCGCTGCGCGGCCCAATGCGCCGAACGCCGCGGCATGTCGAACGACCCCATCGCGTCTGCATCTGCGAGCAGGCGAAGCGCTGGCGGCGGGAGGGCGGCACGCCGGGCGATATCCTCGAAACCGTCGAAGCGCTTTGCAGTTCGGGCCTGCATAAGGCTCTCGGCCCATTCCTGCCTGAAGCCTGTGACCTGACGAAAGCCAAGCCGCAGCGCCAGACGGTTCTGGGGCGGGCCGGCACAAGCCTGAAGGCTGTTGTTCCAATCGCTGTGCGCGACGTCCACGGGGCGAATGTCGACCCCATGCTCGGCGGCATCACGCACCAGTTGCGCCGGCGCATAAAACCCCATCGGCTGGCTGTTGAGGAGTGCGCAGGCGAAGACGGCTGGGTGATGGCATTTCAGCCAGGACGACACATAGACCAGCCGGGCAAAGGCGATCGCGTGGCTTTCCGGAAAACCATAGCTGCCGAAGCCTTCGATCTGTCGGTAGCAGCGTTCGGCGAACTCCGGCGCATAGCCCCGAGCTACCATGCCGCCTACCAGCTTCTGCTGGAAATGGTCCATGCCGCCGACGTGACGGAAGGTGGCCATCGAACGGCGCAGACGGTTGGCCTCGGCCGGTGTGAAGGCCGCGGCCACGATGGCAAGTTTCATCGCCTGCTCCTGAAACAGGGGCACGCCATAGGTTTTGCCCAGCAGTGTTTTCAGCTCGTCCGGGGGGTGCGGCGGGGCAGGCGAGGGCAGCTCGGCGACTTCCAAGCCCTGGCGGCGGCGCAGATAGGGATGCACCATCTCGCCTTCGATCGGGCCGGGGCGCACGATCGCAACCTGGATCGCCAGATCATAGAATTCGCGCGGGCGAAGCCGCGGCAGCATGTTGATCTGGGCGCGGCTTTCCACCTGGAATACGCCGATCGAATCCCCACGGCACAGCATGTCGTAGACCGCCGGGTCCTCGCCCGGGACGCTATCGAGGCCATAATCGCCGAGGCTATTGCTGCGCAGCATTTCCAGCCCCTTTGCGAGGCACGTCAGCATGCCCAGCGCCAGGATATCGACCTTCATCAGGCCCAGCGCATCGATATCGTCCTTGTCCCATTCGATGAAAGTGCGGTCGGGCATGGCGGCATTGTGGATCGGAACCATCTCGTCGAGCCGGCCCTTGGTGAGCACATAGCCGCCGACATGCTGTGACAGGTGGCGTGGCAGGCCAAGCAGCCGGTCCACCACCGCCTTAAGCCGCGCGACTTCCGGATGATCGAGCGACATTCCGGCTTCGCTGAGCCGCTGGTCTTCCAGCGTGCCGGAAAAGCTGCCCCACACCATCGCAGCGATCCGCGCGGTCATGTCTTCGGAAAGCCCCAGCGCCTTCCCGGCCTCGCGCACGGCGCTTCGCGGGCGATAATGGATGTGGGTGGCAGCGATCCCGGCGCGCTCGCGACCGTAGCGGCGATAGATATACTGCATCACCTCTTCGCGCCGCTCATGCTCGAAATCGACGTCGATGTCGGGTGGCTCGGCACGCTCTTCCGAAATAAAGCGCGAGAACAGGAGGTCGTGCTGCATCGGATCGACGGACGTGATGCCCAGCATGAAGCACACTGCCGAATTGGCGGCCGATCCGCGCCCCTGGCACAGAATGCCCTTGGCCCGGGCGAAGGCGACGATGTCGTGCACGGTGAGGAAGTAGTTGGCATAGTGGAGCCGGCCGATCAGTTCGAGTTCCTCGGCCAGCTTGCTGCGCAGGCGCTCGGGAACGCCCGCCGGGTGGCGTTTCGCTGCCGCTTCCCAGGTGAGCTGCTCCAGCCAGGCCTGCGGGGTCCAGCCCTCGGGCACGGGCTCGTCGGGATATTCGTAGCGAAGCTCGTCTAGGCTGAAGGCGGCGCGTTCCAGCAGCACAAGACTTTCCCGGAGGGCAGCGGGCTGGTCGCGGAACAGCCGGGCCATATCTGCCGCCGATTTCACATGCCGTTCGGCATTGGCCTGGAGCGCACGTCCGGCGGCCGCCAGCTTGGTTTTCAGGCGGATGCAGCTCAGCACGTCCTGCAGCGGGCGGTCCTGCGGCGTGGCATAAAGGCAATCATTGGTGGCGAGGAGCGGGAGACCCAGGTTGGTCGCCAGCCGAGCCCGATCGGCGAGGCGCCGCCGGTCTGCCCCGGCCCTGGGCATCGTGGCTCCAAGCCAGAGCCTGCCGGGCGCGATGTCTCTCAGCTGGGGCAGCGCCCTTGTGCCGGCGTGCGGCATGGCGATCAGCAGCAACCCATCCTGATGCGCCAGCAGGTCATCCAGATGAAGTTCGCACGAACCTTTCTCGACCCGGCGGTTGCCCGTCGTGAGCAGCCGGGTCAGCCGTCCCCAGCCGGCGCGTGTTTCGGCATAGGCGACGATGTCGGGCGTTTCATCGGCGAACACCAGCCGTGCGCCGGGGAGGTAGCGAAACGCGAGATCCTCGCCGAGCTGCTCCCGGGCGTGGCGCAGGGCCACATGCGCCTGCACCACGCCGGCCACGCTGTTGCGATCGGCAAGACCGATGCCCTGCAGCCCTGACGCAACTGCGGCGGCCACCATGTCGGCCGGGGCGGAGGCGCCCTCCAGAAAGGAAAAGGCGCTGGCGGCGACCATTTCGGCAAAGCCCGTCATGCGAACAGGCCGTGCAGATACCAGGCGGGCAGGGCCTTACCCTCCTCGTACATGCCGGCCCGGAACAGCCAGAAGCGCCGGCCGTCGGCGTCTTCGACGCGCCAGTAATCGCGCGTCCGACCGCCCGAGAGCGCGCCGGATTTCAGGCGCCACCACTCGGGCGCAATCCGCTCCGGCCCCTCCACCAGCGTGACGCGGTGCTGCGTGCGGCGCCAGCGAAAGCGGTGCGGCGGACCGTCCGGAACTTCGGCCAGCACCTCGATCGGTTCGGGCGGATCGAACATGAAGAGCGGGCGATCCGGGGGATCCGTGCTGTTCTCGGGCCGCAACCTCCAGGGCGCGGGGCGGCTGCCCTGGGCGATCTGCCGACGTTCGGAACGTTCGGGCAGATGGCTGTCGGCCGGCGCCAGCCGAAGCAGCCGATGGGCGCCGAAGCGGACCGCAAGGCGATCGATCACGTCGTCCAGTGCCTGGGCTTCGCCATCAGCGCCCGCTGCAAGGCCGGGTTGCAGCTCGTCGAACGGGTCGGCCCGCAGGATCAGAAGCCGGAGCCGGTCATAGCCGAAGCCGGGATCGAGCGGGTCTGCCAGGGTCTCGATCCGCTCGTCGAACAGTCGAAGCAAGGCTGCCGGATCGCGGCTGGGGCGCCCGCTCTCGACGATCAGCGCCTGCACCGCCCCGTCGGTGCGAAACAGCTCGGCCTTCAGGCTGCGGGCGCCGCGACCGCGCCGTGCAAGACGGATGCAGGCGCGGGCCAACAGCCTTTGCAGCACCAGCCGCGCGCCTTCGGCACAAAGCAGCGGTTCCGCCAGCCGTTCCTCGAAATGCAGCCGGGCCGGAAAAGGGCGCAGCCTGAGCGGACGCGGCATCTCGCCGGTGAGTCGCCCCAGCGCCAGCAGCGCGCCCTTGCCGAAGCGGGCAGCGATGGTGGATGCGGGTTGGCGGAGCAGGTCTTCGACCCTCTTGAGCCCGGCACGGCGAAGGCCGCGTTCCGCCGCCTCGCCGAGGCAGAGGACCGCCACCGGCAACTTGCCTATGTCTCCGCCGGCCTGGGGAAATCGAACCAGCGACAGCGCCGCATCGGGGGTAGGCCCGAACCCCGAACGGACCAGCATGCCCTGTCGTTCCAACCTCGCAACCAGCCGGGCTGCGAGCCGGTCGGGGCCGCCGAAAAGGTGAGCGCTGCCGGAAATTTCGAGCAGCAGGGCATCGGGTGGCTCGATGGCGAGACTGGGGGTGAAATCATGGCCTAACCGGGACAAGGCGCGAAGCAGGCGGGCATCGGCGACAGGATCGTGCGCGAAGGATGCAAGCGAGGGGACCCGCGCGCGCGCGTCGGCCAGCGGCAATCCCGGCCCCAGTCCCAGCGAAGACGCATCGGGGCAGACCGCCGCCAGTCGCTGGGCGTTGCCGACGCGGTGCACCAGCGCGAAGGGCGGCTCAGCCGGCGAGGCGGAGCGGCGGACACGGTCGGCCGGAAGAAACGGGAACAGCAGCGCAAGCCACATCGGCGGTGTCTGGGTCATCCTGGGTCTCCGGCGGGCGCGCATCCGTCTCCTGCCACTGAAGATCGTAAGTGGCGCCGGCCGGGCCGGCTTTGCTGCGCAGCAATTCCAGCACGAAGATCGGGTTGCCGGGCGCGTTACCTGCCAGCGGCACCGAGGCGCGCGCCTTCACCGACCATCGCTGCCAGGCAGCCGACGGAACCGGATCGGCGCCGATGCGGAGCAGGAGGGTAGGAGTCCGCCGGCTTGCGGCCGCCAATGCCAGGCGACGGCTCGAAGTGAGATCGAGGTGCCGCGCGCTGCCGTGCAGCTCCAGCAGCAAGGCGCCGGGCCCGCCGCCGCGCAACAGGTCGGCGGCAGCTTTCAACAAAGCTAGATCGTCTGGAAGCACCACCTGCATCAGCCGCGCCGGATCGATCCCCAGCGCCACGAGACCAGGCCCGTGCACCCGGCCGCAGCGGCGCTCGGCGGCCTCTGCCCGCAACCAGACGATCGGGGCGCCGGGCGCGCTGGCGCCGGCCGCCATCGACAAGGCGAGCGCTGCCGCTGCGGCGATATCCTCGCTGGCCGCATAGATTTCGTTCAACCGGCCGGGTTCTGCCGCCGGCCCCTGTTGCCGGGGCCGGGCGCGAGTTGCCGAAGCACCCCCTGACGGCAAGGGAGCCCGGCCCGTGGAGATCGACTCGGGCTGCATATCTGTTCCTGCTTTGTTCTTACTTGAATCGCGCCGTCGCAGAGTCAAGCTCGCTGCCGGATCGAGGCGACGCACTGCACGGACTTGACCGCGCGTGCCGCGGTGGCAAAGGGCGAAGGATGGATATCAGCAAGATCCCGATCGGGCTCAATCCGCCGCACGATGTGCACGCCATCATCGAAATCCCGATGGGCGGCGTTCCGGTAAAATACGAACTGGACAAGAGTTCCGGCGCGATGTTCGTGGACCGCTTCCTGCACACGGCGATGTTCTACCCGGGCAATTACGGTTTCATCCCGCACACCCTCTCTGAAGACGGCGACCCGTGCGACGTGATTGTCATCGGGCCGCACGCGGTGGTGCCGGGTGCGGTGATCCGCTGCCGGCCGGTGGGGGCGCTGATGATGGAGGACGAGGCCGGCGGCGACGAAAAGATCCTGGCAGTGCCGGTGGACGAGCTGCACCCCTTCTATACCGAGGTTCGCAACTATACCGATCTTCCCAGCGTGCTGGTCGAGCAGATCGGGCATTTCTTTCAGCATTACAAAGACCTGGAAAAGGGCAAATGGGCCAAGATCTCTCGCATGGTCGATGTGACCGGGGCGGAGGCGATGGTGGAGGCAGCGATCAAGCGGGCTGCTGCCAGGCAAAGGGGCTGACATATGCGCAAAGCGATTGCGACGGCAGCATTGTTCTGGCCGGCAATGTTCTGGGCGCTGGCGGCGTCTGCCGCGCCCTCGGATGATTTCAAGACCCTGCTGGCCGATCACTGGGCCTGGTGGCTTTCCGAAAACCCAACCAGCGCCACGCTGATCGGCGAGCGGGCCTATGATGCGAAGCTGGAGGACCTATCGATTGCGGCGATGGACCGTTCGGCGAAGCAGGCGGCGGACTTCCGCGCCCGGCTGGCGGCGATCTCGAGGCAGGAACTGCCGGCCGAGGACCGGGTGTCGGCCGGCGTGCTGGACGAAGTGCTGAAGCGCCAGGTGGAGGGGAACCGCTTTCCCGGCCGCACGATGCTGTTCACCAACCGCGAAGGGTTTCATACCGGTTTTGCCAGCCTGCCGCAGCAGCTGCCCTTCTTCACCCGCGCCGATTACGACAGCTATCTGGCGCGGCTTGCTGCCTTCCCCACGCAGATGGACCAGGCGATCGCAACAACGCGGGTGACCGTGAAAGACGGCTATGTGTTGCCCTGCGTGGTGATGGAGGGGTTCGAGCCGGGAATCCGCCAGATCGTCGAGCCGGCGGACAAATCCCGCTTCTTCGCGGCGTTTCAGCGCCGCCCGGCTGCGGTGAGCGAGGCCGACTGGCCGGCATTGCAGGCCAAGGGCAAGGCGCTGATCGACGGTTCGGTGAACCCGGCCTACACGCGCTTCGCCGACTTCGTCGCGAAGGATTATATGCCCGCCTGCACCAAGGCAGTGGGCGCCTCGGCGCGGCCGATGGGGCGGGATTATTATGCCTGGCGGGCCCGGAGCGAGACCACTACCGACCTTACGCCGGACCAGATCCATGAGATCGGGCTGAAGGAAGTCGCCCGGATCCGCACCGAGATGGAGGGTGTGGCGAAGAAGGCCGGCTTTGCCAGCCGCGAGGCCTATATCGCGCATCTGCGGAGCGACCCCGCTTATTATGCCAAGACCCCCGAGGAACTGATGGCGGCCGCCAGTCGCCAGGCCAAGATCGCGGATGGCTGGATGCCCCGGCTGTTCGGCAAGCTGCCGCGTCTGCCCTACGGCCTGCGCGAAATCCCGGCCGACATCGCGCCCGGCACCACCACCGCCTTCTACCAACCGGGCTCCGGGGCGTCGGGCACTGCGGGCACCTATTATGTGAACACGTCCAAGCTGAACGAGCGGCCCTTGTTCGAGCTGCCGGCGCTGACCATCCATGAGGCGGTGCCGGGGCACCATCACCAGATCGCACTTGCTCAGGAGCTGGACCTGCCGATGTTCCGGCGCCATGCGGCCTTCTTCACCGCGTTCGTCGAGGGCTGGGGGCTTTATTCCGAGCGGCTCGGGATCGAGATGGGCATGTACGATACCCCGGCGCGCGATATGGGGCGGCTTTCTTACGAGATGTGGCGCGCCAACCGGCTGGTGGTGGACACCGGCATGCATTGGAAGGGATGGTCGAAGGACCGGGCCGTTACCTACATGCTCGACAACACGGCGCTGTCGGCGGCCAATATCGATGCCGAAGTGAACCGCTACATCGCCTGGCCCGGGCAGGCGCTGGGCTACAAGATCGGCGAGCTGAAGATCCGCGAGCTGCGTGGGCAAGCCGAGGCCGCGCTGGGGACCCGCTTCGACCTGCGCGCTTTCCACGACAGCGTGCTGGAGTCGGGGGCGCTGCCGCTGGACGTGCTGGCGGACAAGGTCCGCGGCTGGATCGCAGTGGAAAAGGCGAAGCCGGCCGGCTGAACTGGGGTAAACGTCATTCTGCTGTCGATCGCCGATGTCCTGTCACCCGCCGATGCGCGTTCGATGCTTGGCGAGCTGAAGGCGGCCGAGTGGGTGGACGGCCGCGCCACGGCGGGGCCGCAGGCCGGACGGGTGAAGCGGAACGCCCAGCTGGCGCAGGGCTCGAAGTTGGGCGAGGAGCTTGGCGACAGGGTGCTGGATGCGCTGTCGGCAAGCGCCCTCTTTCGCTCGGCCGCGCTGCCGCTGAAGATCCTGCCGCCGATGTTCAACCGCTACGAAGTGGGCGACGGCTTCGGCATGCATGTCGACAATGCGATTCGCGCCGTGCCCGGCAGCCATGTGCGCCTTCGGACCGACCTGTCGGCAACCCTGTTCCTGTCCGACCCGGAAAGTTACGATGGCGGCGAGCTGATGATCGAGGATGCCTATGGCTCGCAGGCGGTGAAGCTGCCTGCCGGCCATTTGATCCTCTATCCGGCGAAAAGCCTGCACCGGGTCGAGCCGATCACGTGCGGCAGCCGGATCGCTGGCTTCTTCTGGGTGCAGAGCATGGTGCGCGACGACGGCGAACGCGCCCTGCTGTTCGACCTGGATCAGTCGATCCAGTCCTTGGCCGGCGCCCAGGGGATCGAGCATCCCGAGGTGGTGCGCCTGACCGGGGTGTATCACAATCTGGTCCGGCGTTTCGCCGACTGCTGAAAGCGGCGGGCTGGTCAATCCGGGCGCTGTTCGTCTAGGCAGCGCCAATGCAGAAGTTCGAAACGCTTACCGGCCGTGCGGTTCCGTTCGGGGCCGCCAATGTCGATACCGACGTGATCATTCCGTCGCGCTTCCTGAAGGCCGTCACGCGCGAAGGCTTGGGTCGCGGCGCCTTCGCGGCGATCCGCGAAAATCCGGACAATATCTTCGACGCGCCCGGGAATGCCGGCGCGCCGATCCTGATCGCCGGCGACAATTTCGGCTGCGGCTCCAGCCGGGAACATGCGCCCTGGGCGCTGATGGACCTGGGGTTCAAGGTGGTGATCGCGCCGAGCTTTGCCGATATCTTCTCTGGCAACAGCTTCAAGAACGGGCTGCTGCTGGTGGCGGTGCCGCAGGCCGCCGTCGATCGGCTGATGGCGGTCGCGGCGGAGGGGCTGCCGATCACGATCGACCTGGAGCACCAGGTGGTGACGACGCCCTACCAGGACCGGTTCGAGTTCCCGCTGGACCCGTTCCGCAAGCACTGCCTGTTGAACGGGCTGGACGAGATCGGCCTGACGATGGCGATGGGCGACAGCATCGCCGCCTATGAGAGGCGGGCGGCAGCGGACCGGCCGTGGATCGCCGGAGCGGCGGCGCGATGACCACGCTTCTGCTCCTCCCGGGCGACGGTATCGGCCCCGAAGTCACCGCCGAGAGCCGGCGCATCCTGAAGGCGCTGGCGCTGCCGGGCCTGGAGATTTCCGAGGCCCGGTTCGGCGGCGCCTCGATCGATGCAGATGGCGTGCCGCTGACGCCCGAGACCGAGGCGCGCGCGCTGGCCAGCACGGCCGTGCTGATGGGCGCCGTTGGCGGGCCGCAATGGGCCGGGGTCGACTATGCGCTGCGGCCGGAGGCGGGGCTGCTGCAGCTGCGCGGCGCGATGCAGGTGTTTGCCAATCTCCGCCCGGCGCGTTGCTTCGGGGCGCTGGCGGAGGCGTCGAGCCTGAAGCGCGAGCTGGTGGAGGGGCTGGATATCCTGTTCGTGCGCGAGCTGGTGGGCGGAGTCTATTTCGGGAGCCCTCGGGGAATCGAGACGCTGCCGAACGGCGAGCGGCGCGGCTTCAACACGCAGAGCTACACCACCAGCGAGATCCGCCGCGTGGCGACGACGGCGTTCGAGCTGGCGCGAACCCGCAGCGGCCGGGTCTGCTCGGTGGAGAAAGCGAATGTCATGGAATCGGGCGTGCTTTGGCGCGAGGAAGTGACCCGCCTGCACGCAGAGAGCTATGCCGATGTCGAGCTGAGCCACATGTATGCCGACAATACTGCGATGCAGCTGGTGAAGGCGCCGCTGCAGTTCGACATCATCCTTACCGACAATCTGTTCGGGGATCTGCTGTCGGACCTCGCCGCCATGGCGACGGGGTCGCTCGGAATGCTGCCGTCGGCGGCGCTGGGGGTGGCGGGCGCGCCGGGCCTCTTCGAGCCGATCCACGGCTCCGCGCCCGATATCGCCGGCGAGGGGGTCGCCAACCCCTGCGCCTCGATCCTCAGCCTGGCGATGGCGCTGCGCTATTCGCTGGGCGCGCCGGCCGCCGCCGAACGAGTCGAGAGGGCCGTGGAGGCAGCGCTGGACGAGGGCGCGCGCACCCGCGACCTCGGCGGCAGGCTCTCTACCCGGGCGATGGGCGATGCGATCCTGGCGCAGCTGCAATGAGGCCCGGCAGCAATCTTCCGGTTGCAGTGCCGGCGCCCAAGAAGCGCATCTATTCGTTGAAGAGCGTCGCCACTGCCTTCCTCACCGGGCTCGCCTTCCTGGCGCCCGTGCTGCTGACTGCGATCGTCCTTACCTGGGTGTTCGCGCAGCTGATCGATTTCGTCGGGCCGGATTCGGTCGTCGGCCATGTGCTGACGGCGGGCGGACGGCTGTTCATCGCCGAGGGATCCAATCCGTTGGTGTCGTTCGCAGTGGGTGTCGGCGTGCTGTTCGCGCTGATCACGGCGCTCGGGTTCGTCGTGAAGGACAAGGCGCGGCAGGTGCTGGAGGAAGCGGTCGACGGGACGATCGGGCGCATTCCCGTGCTTGGCAACATCTACCGGCCGGTCGCCCAGCTGGTGCGCGGCATGAGCGGCGGCAAATCCGAGGAAATGTCGAGCATGGCGGTGTGCCGGGTCGAGTTCGGTGCGGGGGTCGAGACGATTGCGTTCGTCGCGTCGAGCGAAATTTTCGATGTCGGCGGCGGCCCCAGCCGGCTGGTGCTGATCCCGACCGCGCCGGTGCCGATCGGCGGGGCGCTGCTCCTGGTGGCGGTCGACAAGGTGCACATGCTGCCCGACATGAAGTTCGACGACATTGCCAAACTGTACCTGACGATGGGCATGACGCCGCCGCCGCAATTGCTGGCGAAGGTGCCTGTCGCCACGACCCCTACACCGACCTGAAGGCTGCGGCGTTTCGGCAACAATGGTGCCGACTTCTGACCTTCCCGGCGGAAGTTGTCTGGACAAATTTACGCGACACTTTCATGAATGTCCGGACAATTCAGGGGGAGGTTGCATGACGTCCAGATCCATCCTGCTCGCGGCTGCTGCAGCCTCGGGCCTGTTCACAGGCACTGCCTTTGCGCAGGACAGCGCTGCGGCGGCGGCGGTGGCCAGCGCCGATGCCGGCTTCCCGGACATCCTCGTTACCGCCCGCAAGCGTGACGAGAGCCTTCAGGAGGTGCCGCTCGCCATCACGGCGCTGTCGTCGGATGAAATCCGCTCGGCCCGGATCGAGCGTCTCTCTGACGTCGCCAAGCTGACCCCCGGGCTGAATTTCACGCCGCTGTTCGGCAACCAGAACCAGCTGCCGATCGTCCGCGGCGCGGCGCAGACCTTCGGGGCGCTGAACGTCGGGGTGTTCCTGGACGGGGTCTATCTGTCGGGCAAGGCCGGCGTCGATATCGAACTCGCCGATCTGGAGCGGATCGAAGTGGTTCGCGGGCCGCAATCGGCGCTGTATGGCCGCAACACCTTCGCCGGCGCGATCAACTATATCAGCCGCCGGCCTACTGCCGAACTCAGCGGATGGGCCGATGCCAGCGTCGGCGACAACGGCTTGTTGCGCTTCTCGGCGGCGGTGTCGGGGCCGGTCTCCGAGAAAATCCGGGTGAAGGTGGGCGGCTATTACCGCGCCCATGACGGCTGGTACACGTCGGCGATCGACGGCGGCAAGGTGGACGATGCCGAGTTCTACGGCGGCATGGCGGTGGTGGAGCTGCTGCCGACCGAGGACATCACCATCACCTGGCGCGGCAGCTATGGACATGAGAAGACCGGTCAGCCGCCCTCCAACGTGATCCGAACCAACAGTTTTCCGGCGCGTCCTGCCGGCTCGCCGGTGGGGACGGTTCGCAACATCCTGTTTGTGGGCGAACTGCCCTCGATCCCGAAAGATGGGGTACTGGTGAACACCGGCCGCGCCATCTTCGGCCCGGCCGGCCAGACCGGCGACTATGGCCAGACGCAGGACACCTACCGCACCAACCTGAAGATCGAGATCGACTCGGGGCCGGTGATCTTCACCTCGCTATCGAGCTTCGACCAGCGCGACACCGATTATCTGTTCGATGGTGACAACACGATCTGCAATACGCCGTCGACGGCGCCGGTGTCCGCCGGCTGCCCCAACTTCGGCTTTCCGTTTGCGCCTGCGATCCCGATCGGCAAGTCCGATTTCGGCACATCGTCGCTCCGAGGTTACAGCCGTGACTTCGCGCAGGAAGTGCGGCTGGCCTCGCAGGCCGGCGGCAGCTTCGACTGGCTGGTCGGTGCCTATTATTACGACAACAAGTCGCGCAGCGTCGACAGAAGCCTCAATCCGCTGACGCTCGCCGGGGCAGCCGCTTCGGGGTTCCCGCAGCAGACGGTGACGACGAAGAGCATGGCGGTGTTCGGCTCGGCCACCTGGCATGCGACCGAAGCCTTCAACCTCACTGGCGAAATCCGTTACGAGAACGAGGCGCAGCAGTTCCGCCAGGTGCCCACCAACGGCACGCCGTCGACCACGGTCGCGTCGCGCCGGGTGTTCAACCTGAAGGAAAATTTCGAATTCGTGACCCCGCGTGTAATTGCGGATTTCACGGTCGGGGACGGCAAGCTGCTGTACGCGTCGGTGGCGCGCGGCACCAAGACCGGCGGGTTCAACACAAACATCAACGTGCTCGACAACCAGCGCCGCTACCAGCCCGAGAAGAGCTGGAATTATGAGGTGGGGGCCAAAACCGACTGGCTGGACAACCGGCTGCGGCTGAACCTGGCGGCCTTCTACACCGATTGGGAGGACCAGCAGGTCGCCTGCCAGAACCCGGTGTCCGTGGGCGGCAGCTCGACCCAGCGCACCTATGTCTGCAATGTCGGGCAGGCCGAGATCTACGGGGTTGAGGCCGACTTCGTGGCGCGGTTCGGCGAGATCTTCAGCCTCACGGGAAACTACGCCTGGACCAACGCAAAGTACAAGGCATTCGTGGACGATTCGCTGGCCGGCAATTTGATCGTGGCCGGCCAGCCGCCGATCGATTTCGACGGCAAGCGACTGCCCTATGTGCCCGAGCACAAGTTCGTGCTGAGCCCGCGCGTGACGGTGCCGTACGGCGCCTGGGAGGCCGAAGCCCGGACCGATGTGGTCCATATGTCGAAGCGTTACCTCAGGGCCGACAATTTGCAGTTCTTTGCGGCGAAGACCACGGTGGATCTGCGGCTGGGTCTGTCGAACGACAATCTTGCCTTCCAGTTCTTCGTCAACAACCTCTTCGACGACAAGACCCCGGTAGCCGGCGTCCGCTTCTTCGACTCGGTGAACTTCTCGCTGCCGTCGCCGCTGGTGCAGGGCGCCGAGCGGCGGCAGATCGGCGGTTCGGTGCGCTACAGCTTCTGAGGTGGCGGAGGGGGCGACCGAGGCTTGCCCTTTCCCCCCTTGGCAGCTATGGCCCGCCGCCTGATAGCGGCTCGGCCGCTGTCCGGTGCGGTCCGACAGCCGGGATGCGGCTGTTGAGCCAGGAATGTGGGCGCGTAGCTCAGTGGTAGAGCACTGTGTTGACATCGCAGGGGTCGCAAGTTCAATCCTTGCCGCGCCCACCATTCCCGCAGCGATTGAACCGGCAGTCCGCCGTTGCGTGCCTACCGGCCTAACGAAAATCCGAATCGGAGCGAAGCTCCGCAAGGCCGACCGGCCGCCCGAGCTGATGCGAGGAGAAGGCGCGGAGCGCCGCGTAGAACAGGAGCCGGAGCGCAGCTCCGCAAGGCCGACCGGCCGCCCGAACTGATGCGAGGAGAAGGCGCAGAGCGCCGCGTAGAACAAAAACTGGCGCGCCCGGAACGATTCGAACGTCCGACCCTCAGATTCGTAGTCTGATGCTCTATCCAGCTGAGCTACGGGCGCGTGGGAGGCGGGCAATAAGGGAGTGCGCAGTGGATTGCAAGCCGGGGCTGCGCGTGCGTAGGAGCGGCCGATGCAGATCGCCCGAGCCTCGCTATTCGCTTCCTTGCTGTTGGCCGGCTGCGGCTTTGCCGGCGGCGGCTATCCATCGCTGAAGCCGCGGGCAGGCGAGGCGCCGCGGATCATCACGGCGCCGGGGGAGGGGCTGGAAGCCGGGCTTTCGCCCGAGGAGCGTTCCGAACTGTCCGCAGACCTCGCCCGTGAAGGGGCCGCCCTCGATGCCGTGGAGCGGGATATCGCGGCCGCGCGGACTGAACTGGAAGGCGCCCTCGGGGCGGCAGGGGCCGCAAAGCCCGGTTCCGAGGCGTGGAGTGCGGCGCAAATGTCGCTCTCCCGCTACGATCTCGCCCGCAGCCCTCTCGACGAGATCGACGCGCGGCTGTCGCCGTTGCTGCGCCAGGTGGACAGCCTTTCGGTCGACCATCCGGACCGGCAGGCGGTGGAGAGCCTTGTTGCGGCCGTTGCCCGCACCGGCGCCGAGGCAGAGCGCCAGGTCCAGGCGGCGAACCGGCGTCTGGGGGGCGGTGCTTGACCTTCCGGGTCGGCAAGGCGACTGTCGGGCAGGTTGCGGGGGGACAAGGGACATGATGATTTGAGCGCCGCCGGTTCGGTTCACGGCACCTGGTCGTCCCGGCTGAGCTTCCTGTTCGCCACGATCGGATTTGCGGTCGGCCTTGGCGATATCTGGCGTTTTCCGTGGATGGTGGGTGAGTATGGCGGCGGCGCGTTCATTCTTGTCTATCTTGCGTGCGTCGTCGGGATCATCATTCCGATCCTGATTGCCGAGTTTCTGATCGGGCGCCGGGCCGGGCTTTCCCCGGCTGCTGCGATGGCCATGCTGGCCAAGGTCGAGGGCAAGTCGGCGCGGTGGCGCTGGGGCGGCATCATCGCGACCCTTTCCGCATTCGGCATCGGCACCTTCTATTGTGTCGTCGGCGGCTGGACGCTGGCCTACAGCTATTTTGCCGTGCGAGGCGATCTGGCGGGGCTCGACGTCGTGAAGAGCCAGGCCCTGTTCGACGATCTCATGGCCTCCCCGGTCGAGATGATCGGGTGGACCGGCCTGTTCGTCGTCCTCAACGTCGCGGTGGTTGCGCGAGGGCTGAACCGGGGGGTGGAGCTTGCGACTTCCATCCTGATGCCCGCGCTGTTCATCATGCTGCTGGGGCTGGCGGGGTGGGCCCTTGTGGCCGGCGACGCAAAGGCCGGTATCGGGTTCCTCGTGTCGGCGGATTTCTCGAAGATCAGCTGGGCAACCTGGTTGGCTGCGATCGGCCAGGCCTTCTTTTCGGTCGGGGTCGGGATGGCGGGGCTGATGCTGTATGGCGCCTATCTGCAGAAGGATGTCCGCCTGCCCGGCACCTCGGTGGTGACGGCACTGGTCGATTCCGGCGTCGGCATCCTTGCGTGTATTGCGATCTTCCCGTTCCTGTTCGCTCAGGGGCTGGCACCGACAAGCGGCCCCGGACTGGTATTCGTGGTCATGCCGGTTGCGTTCCAGTCTGCCGGGGCGGGGGCCGGCCTCCTGGCGCTTGCGTTCTTCCTGCTGCTGGTGGTGGCGGCGCTGACTTCGTTCGTCGGCCTGCTGGAACTCGTTGCGGCGCTGGGGCAGGAGCGGGGGATGAGCAGGCCGTCGCTGATGTGGGCGGCCGGGGGTGCGACGATGGTTCTCAGCCTGCTCACGGTCTTCTCTTTCAACATCTGGAAGGATGTTCATCCGCTCGCCTTCGTTCCGGGGTTCGAGAAGCGGACCTGGTTTGAGGTGATCGACTGGCTGACTGCCAATGTGGGGCTTACCATCGCGGCGCTGATCAGTTGCCTGTTCGCCGGGTGGGTCATGTCGGCGCGCAATACCGCCGACGAACTCGGGCTGGCCGTGACCCACAGGGGTTTCCGGGCCTGGCGCTGGGCGCTGCGCTGGCCGGTGCCTGCGGCCATCGTCCTGCTGATTGCGGCCGCGCTGTTGGGCTGGGGCGGCTAGCACGGACCGGCATCACGGCCGGGCCAGCCGCAGCGCCTGGATCTGCGAAGTCGGAGTCGGTGCCAGCAGGAGATGGCCGTTCAGCCGGCCGGTGGTGCAGCGCCACTGGAACCGGCCCGACAGGGCGCCGTCGGGCTGGATCGGGGCCGAGGTGTCGCAGGCACCGGTCTCCGTCTTCAGCCGGGCGAGCTCTGCCGCCCAGCCCTGAGCCGAACGGTCCATCAGAAAGTTCATGGCGAGGAGCTTTGCCTCGGTCTCGACCCGGCCGGTGGACCAGATCCGCCCGGCGGCGGCATAGCCTTCGGCCAGCCTCGGGGAGACCGGGATCGGGCGGGGAGCCCAAAGCCCGGCGCGCTGCAGCACGCCGGCGGCATCCCAGACCGGCGCCGTGGGCGCAGCATAGGTGCGGTTGGCAAAGGCGAAGATGCCGACCCCGGCATCGGGGCCGAGCAGCATGTGGCTGCCATAGCCGGGGTAGCCGCCGGAGTGGAACAGGACGGCGCCGAGCACGCAGTCCTGCCCGGCGAGAAGCCCGGCGGCGTAGACGAGGACGGACTGCGGGCAGGCGGCGCCGTCCTTGCCCGGACGGGTGCGCTGCTGGGTGAAGCCGCCGCCTACTCTCATCTGGCGAAGCGTTGCTTCGCCGGGTCGCATATCCCGCAGGGTCGACTTGCCGTCCTCCGGAGTGGCGGGCCAGCCGGACAGCAGATGGGCGACCCATTTCGCATAATCGTTGGCCGTGGTGACGACGCCGCCCATGGCGCCGAATTCGCCGTCGCGCATCTCGGGCTCGGGCGTCCAGCGGCCGTCTTCCCAGCGGTAGCCGATGGCGAGCCGGTCTCGGGGCACTGCGGCTACCTCGAGGGTGGTGGCGCGCATGCCGAGCGGGCCGAACAGCGTGTCGCCGATGAAGGCCTGATATGGCCGTCCGCTGCGGTTGGTGACGATCCGGCCCAGCGTAGCGTAGCCGAAGTTGGAATATTCGTAAGCCGTGCCCGGCGCGCGCTGGAACGGGACGCCGGCCTTCAGCATGGCGGTGAACTCGGCGGAGGTGAGGACCTGCTGCCGGTCCCCCCAGGGGTCGTCGGTCACGAAGCCGGCGGTGTGGTGGAGGAGATCGGCCACGCTGATCCCGCCGGCCCAGCCGGCCAGCTCCGGCACATGCATTGCGGCGGGATCGTCGAGCCGGAGTTTTCCTTCGTCGCGCAGTTGCAGGATGGCGTGGCCGGTGAAGGCCTTGGACATGGAGGCGATGCGGAACGCGGTGTCGGCGGTGACCGGGCGCTTTGCCGCCAGGTCCTGCACGCCGAGGCCTTCGACATGGACCAGTTTGCCCTCTTTCACGATCCCCCAGACGAGGCCGGGGACATGCTGGTCGAGCATCCAGTCCTGGAAGGCTTTGCGGATTTCGGGGGCGCTTGCCGGCAGGTCGGCCTGGGCGGCGGCGGGGGTGGAGAGGAGGGCGGCGAGGGTGGCGAGAGCCAAAGTGAGGATGCGCATCGGGGCAGCATAGCGGGATGGTTCGGGCGCCGGAAGGTGGCCGGCCGGGGCGCGAAAGGTCACAAAGGTCAAGCTGATTGGTGTGCCCGGGTGCGGGCGTGCCTGTGCGGGCGCGCGTAGACGGGATGAGGGGCTGTAGGACTGCGGGAAATAGCCGGCGGTGGGGCGGGACATTGGCGGAGGATGGCGGGTTTTTGGGGTGTAGGACAGGGTTGGGTACGGAGATGATACTGCGCGATTGCTGTTGACGGCTACTTTGCTATGCCTTGACCATGACTATTCCTGACTACCAGTCTTTGATGCTGCCGGTGCTGAAGATCGCGGCGGCCGGAGAGACACGGGTTCCCGCTGTGGCTGAGAAGGTTGCCGACCTACTTGGATTGACTGAGGACGAGCGGGAAGAGCTGCTACCCAGCGGCAAACAGCGACTGCTGCACAATCGCGTTCACTGGGCAAAATTCTACATGACCAAGGCGGGGCTGATGGAAAGCCCGAAACGGGGCGTGTTTATTGCCTCGACTGCAGGCAAGGAACTGTTGGCCACAGGCCCCGGCCGGATCGATGTCGAGATGCTCAAGCGTATCCCCGCTTTCTCCGAGTATTACAGCCAGTATTCGGGTGAAGGTCGAGGCGCCGAGCCGTCTCTGGCGATTGTGGCATCCGCCGTTTCGGAAGCCACCCCGGAAGAGCAGATCGATGCGGCCAACGCGGTGCTCATAAAAGCGCTCAAGGCAGAGCTACTCGCCCGTGTATTGGAACAGTCGCCCTCGTTTTTCGAGCGCCTTATCGTCGATCTCCTGGTGGCCATGGGTTACGGCGGCTCGCACGAGGATGCGGCGAGGCAGTTGGGCAAGAGTGGCGACGGCGGCATTGACGGCATCATCGACGAGGACCGGCTCGGCCTAGACAGGATCTATGTTCAGGCCAAACGCTATGCCGCAGGGTCCGTAGTGGGACGCCCAGAGGTGCAGGGCTTCGTCGGAAGCTTGGTTGGCCAAGGGGCCGCCAAGGGTGTGTTCGTGACCACATCGACCTTCAGCCGGCAGGCATTGGACTACGCCAAAGGTCTGCAGCAGAGGGTCATCCTGATCGATGAATCGCGGCTCACCGAGCTTATGACGGAGTTTGGCGTTGGTGTGCGTGTCAGCCGCGTGATCGAGGTCAAGCGGTTGGACGAAGACTTCTTTTCCGACGAGGCGTAAGCTGTTGGTCGAGGCAGTTCCAGGTTCCAGTGGTCAATTCTTCATGTTGACCGAGAGTGCTCAAGGCAGCGGGGCCCCGTGTCAAGCACGGGGAGACGGGGGGGTGGGGGGGTGACGAGTAAGGGCTAGCGGCGTTCGCGGGTTGAGGAGAAGCGGACGTTGGGGTGGCGGCCCTGGATGTAGTTCAGGTCCCACATGTCTTTCGCCATGAAGACCGGGTGGTTGTCGCGGTCGCCGGCCATTTGGCTTCGGTGGTCTTCGGTCAGCTTTTTCAGCGCCTGGGCGTCGTCCGCGGCGACCCAGCGGGCGGTGTCGTAGGGGCTGGCTTCGAGTTTCGCCTCGACCTTGTATTCGACTTCGAGGCGGCTGATCAGGACCTCCAACTGGAGCTGGCCGACGACGCCGACCACGGTCTGGGCGCCGATCGCCGGGTTGAAGACCTGGATGACGCCTTCCTCGGCCATGTCGTCGAGCGCCTTTTTCAGCTGCTTGGTCTTGGTCGGGTCTTTCAGGATCACGCGGCGCAGGATTTCGGGGGCGAAGTTGGGGAGGCCGGTGATGGTGACGTCGGGGCCGTCGGTGAGGGTGTCGCCGACGCGCAGCGTGCCGTGGTTGGGGATGCCGATGATGTCGCCGGGGAAGGCTTCGTCTGCCAGCTCGCGGTCGCGCGCGAAGAACAGGACCGGGGAGTGGACGGCGATCTGCTTGCCCGTGCCGACCTGGTTCAGGCGCATGCCGCGTTTGAATTTGCCCGAGCACAGCCGCATGAAGGCGACGCGGTCGCGGTGCATGGGGTTCATATTGGCCTGCACCTTGAAGATGAAGCCGGTGACGTTGGCGGCGTCGGGCGAAATCGGCGCCGGATCGGCCGGCTGGGCGCGCGGGCCGGGGGCGAAGCGGGCGAGGGCCTCGATCAGGGCGTCGACGCCGAGTTCGCGGAGCGCGGAGCCGAAATAGACCGGGGTGAGATCGCCGTGGCGGTAGGCGGCGGGATCGAACGCGGGGTAGCCGGCTTCGGCAAGCTCGAGCTCGTCGGATGCCTTCAGGAAGGCGTCTTCGGAGACGAGCTTGTCGAGGGGGCCGGGGGCGAGGCGGCCGTCCGGATATTGCAGCCGCTGGCGCTCGATGTCCCACAGGCCTTCGAATTCGCCGCCCATGCCGATCGGCCACATCATGGGGGAGACATCGAGGGCCAATTTGTCGGCGATTTCGTCGAGCAGCTCGAACGGGGGGCGGCCTTCGCGGTCGACCTTGTTGATGAAGGTGATGATCGGGACGGAGCGGAGGCGGCAGACCTCGAACAGTTTTAGGGTCTGCGCCTCGATGCCTTTGGCGGCGTCGATCACCATGACGGCCGAGTCGACGGCGGTGAGGGTGCGGTAGGTATCTTCGGAGAAATCCTCGTGGCCCGGGGTGTCGAGGAGGTTGAAGAGCAGCCCCTCGCGCTCGAACGTCATGACGGAGGAGGTGACGGAGATACCGCGCTGCTGTTCGATCTTCATCCAGTCGGAGCGCGCCCTGCGTGCGGCACCCCTCGCCTTCACCTCGCCGGCGGCGTGGATGGCGCCGCCGGCCAGCAGCAGCCGTTCAGTAAGCGTGGTTTTCCCGGCATCCGGGTGGGAGATGATGGCAAAGGTTCGGCGCTCCGGGTGAGCGCCCTGGGGGCGCGAGGCCGGGATGGTCGCCGATCGGGCCGCTGCTTGTGTAGACATGGTGGGGGCCTAGCCGGAATGTGGCTTTATCTCAATCGGCGGTGCACGGACATGCAGGGGGGAGATCCCGGCCTTAGCTGGATGACAGGTAAAGTTGAGATGAGGGGTAGCAGGTTAGTCGGGCAGGAGGACGGCGCCTTCCTCGCTGAGCGGGAAGAACGGGTTGTAGGCGACTTCCCAGGGGTGGCCGTCCGGGTCGAGGAAATAGCCGGAATAGCCGCCCCAGAAGGCCTTGTGGGCGGGGACGTGGAGGGTGGCGCCGGCGGCGGTCGCGTCGGCGAGGAGGGCATCGACCTCGGCTTCGGTGCGGGCGTTGTAGGCGAGGGTGACGGCGCCGGCAGGGAGGCCGCCGGGGAGGTGGCAATCCTGCGCGAGCTTGTCGAACGGGTAGATGCCGAGGACGACCGGGCCGAGCTGGAAGAAGGCCATTTCAGCAATGTGGCGCGCCTTGCGGGGGAGGCCCATCGCCTCCCAGAAGGTGCAGGCCCGGGCCATGTCGTGCGTTCCAAGCGTGACGATCGAGATTCGCTGTTCCATACTCCGGTTCAAGCGGATGGGGAGGCCGGGCACAAGTGTCGGGGACAATGAAGCGCATCGTGCTGGCGCGGCACATCGAGGGCATGCCGCGCGAGGGTGACTTCCGGATGGAGGAGCTGGCGCAACCGGCGGTGGAGGAAGGGCGGTTCCTTGTCGCCAACCTGTTCGTGTCGGCGGACCCGGGCACGCGCTCGCGGCTGTCGGCATCGGGGGCGAGCTATGCGCCGCCGCTGGCGCCCGGCGCGGTGATCGACGGCTTTTGCGTGGGGCGGGTGGTGGAAAGCCGCAATGAGCGGTTTCCGGTGGGGACGCTGGTGACGCATGGCGGCGGCTGGGCGACGCATGCGCTGCTGTCGGGGCGGGGCTATTGCCTGGCGCTGCCGGAAATCGGGGTGCCGGTTTCAGCGTGGATCGGGGTGCTGGGCGTGCCGGGGATGACGGCCTGGTTCGGGCTGAGACGTGTAGCGGCGCTGCAGCCGGGCGAGACGGTGCTGGTGACGTCTGCGGCGGGGCCGGTGGGGGCCACCGCGGGGCAGCTGGCGCGGCACTTCGGGGCCGGGAAGGTGGTGGGGCTTGCCGGATCGTCAGAGAAGCGGCGCTGGCTGGTGGCGGATTGCGGGTTCGACGCGGCGCTGGACTATCGAAGCGCGGACCTGGACGAGGAGGTTCGGACTGCCTTGCCGGACGGGATCGACGTGCTGTTCGACAATGTCGGAAACGCGATGATCGACCGGATGCTGCCGCAGATGAAGATGCGCGGGCGGATCGTGGTTTCCGGGCAGGTGGCGGATTACAACAGGCCGGCGGACGAGGTGCCGGGCTTGCGGCAGACGCGGGAGTTCATTGCGCGGCGGCTGAGGATGGAGGGGCTGGTGGTGTTCGACGACCTGCCGCAATTCGCGCACGCGCAGTCGGAAGTGGCAGGGCTGTTGAGGGACGGGGCGCTGAAGACACGCGAGGTGTTGGGCGACGGGCTGGAGTCGCTTCCCGATCTGTTTGCGGGGCTGTTTGCGGGTGGCGATTTCGGGCGGCGGCTGGCCCGGCTGGGGGTGGAATGATGCAGGGCTACAGCCGGTTCGAATTCGCGCGGCAGGGGCGCATCCTGACGGTGAGCATCGCGGCGCCGGGGCCGGTGAACGCGATCGACGCGGCGTTGCATGCCGAGCTGGCGCGGCTGTTCGCGGACTTGCAGCATGATGCCGACAGCGACCTCGTGGTGCTGACGGGGAAGGGGCGGGCCTTCTGTGCCGGGGGCGATTTCGACTGGTTCGACGAGCAGATAAGGGAGCCGGCAAAGTTCCGCGATATCGGCTGGGAGGCGAAGCGGATCGTCACCTCGCTGCTGGAGCTGGAGAAGCCGATCCTCTGCCGGCTGAACGGGGCGGCGGCGGGACTGGGCGCCACCATCGCGCTGATGTGCGACATCATCGTGGCCGACGAGACGGCGCTGATCGGCGACCCGCATGTGAAGGTGGGGCTGGTAGCGGGCGACGGCGGCGCAGTGATCTGGCCGGCGCTGGTGGGAATGGCGCGGGCCAAGGAATATCTGCTGACGGGAGACATGCTGAGCGCGGCGAAGGCGGCGGAGATCGGGCTGATCAACCATGCCGTGCCGGCCGACCGGCTGGACGCCAAGGTGGCGGAGATTGCCGCGAAGATCCTGAGCAATCCGCGTCATGCGGTGCGCTGGACCAAGGCGGTGATGAACCAGCCGCTGAAGCAGCTCGCGGTGCAATCGATGGATGCCTCGATCGCCTATGAAACGCTGAGCAACATGACGGCGGACCGGGCCGAGGCAGTAGCGGCAATGCGCGAGCGAAGGCTGCCGAAGCTGACCGGCGAATGACGCAGACGTTCCAGGACGAGCCCGGCCATATTGTGGCGATCCGCGACCAGCTGCGCCGCTTCATTGCGGCGGAGGCGCCGCCCGCCAAGCGGATCGAATGGGACCGGGCGCATCGCTGGCCGCGCGATGTGTATGCCAGGCTGAACGCGCTGGGGCTTACCGCGCTGACGGTGCCGGCCGAGCATGGCGGCGCCGGGCAGGATCTGGTGGCGGCGGTGGCTGTCATCGAGGAGCTGGCACAGGCGGGGGCGTTCCTGGCCGGGCCCTATATCCATACGGCCTTTTATGGCGGCATGAACCTGAGCGAGAACGGCAGCCCCGAGCAGAAGGCCGAGTATCTGCCGCGGCTGGCGCGCGGTGAGATGTTCTTCGCCTATGGCCTGTCGGAGCCGAATGTCGGCGGCGACCTTGCCAGCGTGGAGACACGGGCGGAGCTTGCGGGCGACACGGTCGTCGTCAACGGCACCAAGCGCTGGTGCACGGGGGCGGATTGGGCGGATGTGATCTACACGCTGGTGCGGTCCGGCCCGGTGGACGCCCGGTATCGGAACCTGTCCTTCCTGCTGATCCCGGCCGGGACGCCGGGGGTGAGCATGACCGACATCGAGCATTCCAACCTGCGCTATACCCGGAGCCAGGATGTGCATTTCGACGATGTGCGCATTCCGGCGGGCAATATCGTGGGCGGGCCGGCGATGTGGAACCGGGGCTGGGAGCTGCTGGCAGGGCGGGCGCTGGATGTGGAGAAGCTGGAGATCTCGGCCTGCGCCCTCGGGATTGCCAAGGCCGCGCTTGCCGAGGCCTGGACCTATGCACAGGAACGCATCCAGTTCGGGAAGGCGATCGGCCAGCACCAGTCGATCCGGCACAAGCTGGTGACAGCTGCGACGAAACTGCGGGCGTCAGAGCATATGCTCCACCACGCGGCCTGGCTGGCGAACGAGCGGCGGCCCTGTTCGGTGGAGACCAGCATGGCCAAGCTGTTCATCGCAGACACCGGGGTCGAGATTGCGCTGGCGTGCCAGCAGGTGATGGGGGCCTATGCGCTGAGCGATGCCTATGAAATGGAACGGCATGTGCGGGACCTGCTGGGAATGCCGATCGTGGGTGGCAGCAGCGACATGCAGAAGAACAACCTGGCGAGCCTGATGAAGCTGTGAGCATCGCCGTATGAGCCTGGAAGTCGCCCGCAGCTTTCACGACCGGATCGCGGCGCGGGTCGACGAGATCGAGGCCGCGCGGCGGCTGCCGGCGGACCTGGCGGCGGAGATGGCGGGGGCCGGGCTGTTCCGCATCGCGTTGCCCGCGGTGCTGGGCGGCGCCGAGCTGCCGCCCGACGGGATCGTCGCCACGATCGAGGCGGTCGCCGAAGCCGATGCCTCGGTCGGCTGGTGCCTGATGATCGGGGCGACCACTGCGGTCAGTCTTGCCTGGCTGCCGGAGGAGGTGGCGCGCGGGATCTTCAGCCGGCCGGACATGATCACCGGGGGTGTCTTCGCCCCGTCCGGCACCGCAGAGAGGGTCGGCGGCGACTATCTGGTGTCTGGCCGCTGGAGCTGGTGCTCCGGGAGTGCGAACTGCGCCTGGCTGTTCGGGGGGGCGATCGTGAGCGAGCATGGCGCGGTCCGGCGGCTGCCCGATGGAAGGCCGGACGCCCGGATGATGATCATGCCGCGCGAAGAGGTGGAGCTGCTGGACACCTGGCACGCCGCCGGGCTGAAAGGCACGGGTTCGGGTGACATGCAGGTGTCGGCGCTGCGGGTGCCGCAGGCGCACAGTGTGTCGCTGGTGGGAGACCGGCCGGTGGCGGCGGGCGCGCTTTACCTGTTCCCCGTGTTCGGGCTGCTGGCGCTGGGGATTGCCGGGGCGGCCAGCGGCAATGCGCGGGCGGCGCTCGACGTGCTGAAGGCGGGGCTGGTGGCGCGGCGGCCGCAGGGCTCGGCGAAGTCGGCCGCCGAACGCGCGACCGTGCAGGCGGAGGTCGCCCGGGCCGAGGCGCAACTGACGGCCGCCCGGGCCCTGCTGTTCGAGACGGTGCATGGCGCGTGGGCCTTGGCGACCGGAAGCGGGGAGGTCGGCCTGGAAACCCGCGCCCGGCTTCGGCTGGCAGCCACCCACATGGTGAGGACGGCGGCCGACGTGACCCGCGTCGCCTATGATCTCGGCGGGGGCGGCGCACTCTATCTGGACAGCCCGTTGCAGCGCCGGTTCCGGGATGCCCATGCGATGACGCAGCACATGATGGTACAGCCCGCTACCTATGAGCTGGCCGGCCGGGTCCTGCTGGGGCTGCCGACGGAAACGGCGATGCTCTGAGGCCGATCCCGCCCTGCACAATGTTGCCGTTCGCCCGCGCCGCTGCTAGGCGCCGAGACCATGGCAGTCGACGAAAAGATCGTGGCCCGGGTGGCATCGCTGGCGCGGCTGAAGCTGGCCCCGGCCGATGCGGCGCCGCTGGCCGCCGAGTTGAACAATATTCTGGGCTGGATCGACCAGTTGCAGGCGGTGGACACCGGCAATGTCCAGCCGATGGACGCGGTGATCCCGAACCGGCGGCCGTGGCGCGAGGATGTGGTGACCGACGGCGGCATTGCGGACGACGTGCTGGCCAACGCCCCGGCGGCGGCGCACGGCTTCTTCGCGGTGCCGAAGGTCATTGAATAGTGGGGGCGTTCACCGACCTGACCCTCGCCGGCATGAAGGCGGGCCTTGCAGCGCGGGATTTTTCCGCGCGGGAGCTGGTGTCGGCCCATGTCGCGGCGGTGGAAGCGGCCCGGCCGTTGAACGCCTTTCTGGTGGAAACCCCCGAGCATGCGCTGGCTGCAGCCGATGCCGCCGATGCGGCACTTGCCGACGGTAGCGCCAGGCCGCTGGCGGGCATCCCCATCGCCATCAAGGATCTGTTCTGCACCGCCGGCGTCCAGACGACGGCGGGCAGCCGCATCCTGGAGGGGTTCAGGCCGCGCTATGAAAGCAGCGTGACCGCCCGGCTGTTCGGGGCGGGCGCGGCGATGCTGGGCAAGCTCAACCTGGACGAATTCGCCATGGGCAGTTCCAACGAGACCTCCGCCTATGGGCCGGTGGTGTCGCCGTGGCGCGCTGCGGGGTCCGACGCGCCGCTGGTGCCGGGCGGCTCGTCCGGCGGCTCTTCGGCGGCGGTTGCCGCGCGGCTTTGCGCGGCGGCCACCGGCACCGACACGGGGGGCTCCATCCGCCAGCCTGCCGCTTTCACCGGAATTGCCGGGATCAAGCCGACCTACGGCCGCTGCTCGCGCTGGGGGATTGTCGCCTTTGCCTCCTCGCTCGACCAGGCCGGGGTGCTGGCGCGCAGCGTCACCGATTGCGCGATCATGCTGGAGGCGATGGCAGGCTATGATCCGAAGGATTCGACCAGCCTGAATGCGCCGGTGCCGGCCTATGCTGCGGCGCTGGACCCCGGCCTTCGGGGCAGGCGCATCGGCATTCCCAGGGAATATCGGATGGACGGGATGGACCCGTCGGTCGAGGCGCTGTGGCAACAGGGGATCGCCTGGGCGCGGGACGCCGGGGCCGAGATCGTCGATGTCTCGCTGCCGCACACCCGGGAAGCGCTGCCGACCTATTATATCGTGGCGCCGGCCGAGGCGTCGTCGAACCTCGCCCGCTATGACGGGGTGCGCTATGGCAGGCGGGTGGCCCCCGAGGGCGGCACGCTGACCGACATGTACGACGCCACCCGGGCGGCCGGCTTCGGCGCAGAGGTGCGGCGCCGCATCATGATCGGCACCTATGTGCTGTCCGCGGGCTATTACGATGCCTATTATCTGAAGGCGCAGAAGGTCCGTGCGCTGATCGCGCAGGATTTCGAGCGCGCCTGGGAAAGCTGCGACCTGCTGCTGACGCCGACCGCGCCCACCGGCGCGTTCGAGCTGGGCGCGAAGGTGGCGGACCCGCTGGCGATGTACCTGAACGATGTTTTCACGGTACCTGCGAGCCTTGCCGGACTTCCCGCAATGTCGGTGCCGGCGGGCCTGGACGGCCGTAGCCTGCCGCTGGGGCTTCAGGTAATCGGCCGGCCGCTGGGCGAGCAGGCTGTGCTGGACGCGTGTCTCGCCCTGGAGCGGGCGGCGGGGTTTACGGCCGTGCCGCCACGATGGTGGTAGCGCCGGTTCGGAACCGATTCGAGAGGATCGGTGTGCCTGTCGCGCCTGGCACGGCGTCGACCGGCCAGCGGTTCGAAGCACTCGACAGTCTGCGGGGCATCTGCGCGCTTCTGGTGTGTCTGTTCCACTTCAAGGCGACAGGGCCCTTGGTGAACAATTTGCTCATACGGGACAGTTGGGTGTTCGTCGATTTTTTCTTCGTGCTGTCCGGGTTCGTCATCTGCCACAGCTATGGTTCGAAGCTTGGTTCCGGCATGTCGCTGACTCAATTCGCGGGGCTTCGCTTCATGCGTCTGTATCCGCTGCACCTTGTCATGCTGCTCATGTTTCTGGCGGTTGAAATCGCGGGCGCGGGCGCGTTAAGTTCGAGGATGCTCCGATCCGCGTTTGAGGGTCCGTACAGTCTCAAGTCCTTTTTGCTGAATCTGACACTGCTGCACAGTCTCGGCTTCTATGATGAACTAAGCTGGAACCACCCGAGCTGGAGCATTGCGGTCGAATACTGGACTTATCTGCTGTTCGGCGCTGTCGTCATCCTGGCGAGCCTTCATGTGACTAGGATTGCTGCGGTCGTGGTAGTTGTTGCGGCCGCTCTTCTCTTGGTCGTTACCGACCGAGGTATCAATGTGACACATGATTTCGGGATGGTTCGCTGCATGTACGGCTTCGGGCTGGGGGTTCTCGGCTATGCTGTCTATGCCCGGGCCGGACCCGTCACGGACCGATTATCCCATTCTGCCCGCACGATCCTTGAAGTTGCAGGGTTGGCTTTTCTGGTGGTCGCCATCCACGTTCTGGCCGGTGCCAGGACCAACCTTTTGCTGCCGTTGCTGTTCACGGCCCTTGTGCTGCTGTTTGCGGGGCAGGGCGGCGCGGTGGCGAGGCTGCTCCGGCACCGGGTGCCACTCTATCTCGGTGCGATCTCCTATTCGATCTACATGGTCCATGCCTTTGTTCAGGCGAGGCTTGAGGATTTCGTGCGATTGATTGCGGATGCGGGCGGGCCTGACCTTCTCGTCGCCTCAGGCTCCGGTCACACACTTCTGGGGAGATCGGATATGGAGGGGACTGTGCTCGTTCTCGTCATGCTCGTCACAGTCCTTGCGGCCAGCGCGCTGGCATACCGACTGGTGGAGCAGCCCGGAATTCGGCTGGGTCGTGGCTGGTTTCGCTTTGGCGCAGCCCCGGTCGCTGTCGCACCGCCAGCGCCGCAGTAGCGGCTGCGCCGGACGAGCCAGCAAGACTGACCTTCTCCATCCTACGCGTTGAGCCGGTTCGTGGCTGCGACGCTTTTGCGCGCCTGAAAATTTGCCGGGTGGCAGTGCGGGGTCGGCTTGCGCTATGGGGACCTTGCGTGCGGGGCTTGGGCGGGCACGAGGAGCGGCGGACTTTCGGGGCCGGCCGCCGGCGGTAAGCTGCGTTCGGTCGCATATTCGGCCATGATCGGGAACCGGGGCAGTCTCATGGCGCTTATCCTGCGCAAGAATGCGAACGTCGCGATGCCGTCTGACGCCGGCGGCGCGCGACGCCGGCCGTGTCGGCCGGGCGTTCGCTCGAAGGGTCTGACGATCGTGACATGAACATGCTAGCCGACATCGCGCGCACCGGCGCACGCCGCCCGGCGGCGTCGGCCCAGGCGCTGCTGACGCTCTCGCCGACGGAAGAGCGCTACGTCATGGCCGAGAGGCTGACGCGCTTCGCCTATACAATCCCGCGATTGTACCGGATCGAAGGCCAGGTGGACGCCGCGCGGCTGGCGGCTGCGGTGCAGGCGCTGGTGGAGCGCCATGCGGCGCTGCGGACGGGGTTTGTCGTCGGGGGCGACAACCGGGCGCGGAAATATATCGACGCCGAGGCCGCGCAGGGGCTGGAAATCCTCGACATGCCGGGGGCCGGCCTGGATGAGGTAAACGAACGGTTGCGCCCGCTGCTGATGGCGAAGCCCGATTTCACGCCAGCGTCGCTCGCCAGTTATCACCTGGTTCTGGTCGCACCCGATCTCGCCTATTTTTCCTTCTCCAACCATCATGCGATCTCGGACGGCCAGTCGGCCCGGATCGCGCTGGACGAGATTTTCGCGCTGTATCGCGGCGAGACGCTGCCGCCGCCCGGGCCGCCGCCGCACGAGCTTTACCCGGACGACTGGGCCGAGACGCCGGCCTATCGGGACCAGCTGGCCTATTGGACGGGCACGCTGGAAGCAGCGCCGGCGCAGGCCGAGCTGCCTGCCGATATTGTCCGGGCCGAAGGGCCCGAGGTTGCGGCCTTGACCCGGACCCTGTCTCCGGCGGCGGCTGCGGCGCTGACGGGCATGGCCGGCGCGCTCGGTGTGACCGAGTTCACGGTGGCCTATGCCGTTCTCATCGTGCTGCTCGGTCGACTGACCGGCGAAGACGATGTGCTGACGGCGTTCCAGTCCAACGGCCGTCGCGGCCTGCCGGCGG
The DNA here is from genome assembly GCA_031425455.1 of Sandaracinobacter sp. Lineage (GTDB taxonomy): Bacteria > Pseudomonadota > Alphaproteobacteria > Sphingomonadales > Sphingomonadaceae > Sandaracinobacteroides. The sequence continues at coordinate 30,335 of JANPJJ010000174.1, forward strand.
AGGCTGCGCGCAGCGTCGGGGGCTTTTCCAACGCGCTCATCCTGCGGGCCCCGATGTCGCCGGCGCAGAGCTTTGCCGGGTTCGCGCGCGACGTCGGCGCCAGGCTCCGCGCGGCGGCGGATCATGAGCTGCCGCCCTATCATCATGTGATCGCGACCAGCGGCGTCCATCCGAAATTCGGCTTCAACTGGTTTCCCGCCCCGCCGCTTTTCGAGGTGCCCGGACTGGCCATCGCGGACGCCAGCCACGAGCTGCGCGAGAGCGACTATCAACTGAACTTCCGCATGCTGCGCGCCGGGCCCGAGCGCCGGCTGGTGGTCTATTATGCGGCCCGCGAGCTGTCGCAAGGCCGGATCGAGGCGATGTTCGGCCAGTATGAGGCGCTTGCAGCGGCTTTCGCAGCCGACCCCGACCGGGCGCTGTCCGACGTGCGGATCGCCGGGCCGGTGCCGGTGCCGGGCGGGGAAGTGGCAGCGCCGATCTCGGCAGCACCTGTCGCGCCGATCACGGCCGGGTTCCTAGCTCAGGCCGCCGCGCGGCCAGATCATCCCGCCATCGAGGCAGCGGGCGTGCAGCTGAGCTATGGCGCGCTGGCGGCGCGGGCCGGCGGCATCGCGGCCCTGATAGACGAGGGCGGGGTTCCGCCGGGGGCGACGGTCGCAATTGTGGCGGCGCGGGGCGCGGCCCTGGTGGCCGGCATGCTGGGGGTGTCGCTGGGCGGGCGCCCGTTCATGGTGCTGGACAGCGCCTATCCGGACACGCGGCTGGCGCAAATGATCGAACTGGCGCGGCCTACCGTGCTGCTGGCGGGGGAGGAAGGGCTGCACGGCCGCGCCGAGGCGCTGGCGCGGGCGGTGGGGCTTCCGCTGATCGTCGCTGCGCCGGAGCTTGCGGCAGCGCCCCGGCCCGTTGCCGCGCCGGCGGACGCAACCGCCTATTATCTGTTCACCTCCGGCACCACGGGCACGCCCAAGGGGCTTGCGATCGGCCATCGTCCGCTGGCGCATTTCACACGCTGGCAGGCCGAGCGGTTCGGGATCGGGCCGGGAGATCGGGTGACGATGTTGTCGGGGCTCGGCCACGATCCGCTGCTTCGCGACGTCTTCACCACGCTGTCGGCTGGCGCCACGCTGCTGATCCCCACCCAGGACGATCTGCTGCAACCCTGCCAGCTGGGGCGCTGGATGGTGGCGAACGCGCCCACGCGCTGCCACCTGACGCCCGCCATCGGCGAGCTGATGCTGGCGGCAACGCCGGCCGGCGCGATTGCCTCGGTCAGGAGCTTCTTCTGGGGCGGGGACCTGCTGCGCCCGGCGCTGGTTGCCCGCGTGCGCCAGGCGGCGCCCCGGGCGGCGCATGTCAATTTCTATGGCGCCACCGAGACGCCGCAGGCAGCGGCGCACCATCCGGTCGATCTCGACGATCCGCGCACGGCCGAGCTGCGCACCATCCCGGTGGGGCGCGCGACCCCCGGCTTCCAGGCCGAGGTGGTCGACGGCGAGGGTCGCCCCTGTGCCGCCTGGGAGCCGGGCAACATCGCGATCCGCTCGCCGCTGCTGGCGCTGGGCCATGTCGAGGCGGGCGCCGTCCGCCCGTTCGCCACGCCCGGTGTCCATGATAGCGGCGACCGGGGTTTTCACCGCGACGACGGCGCCATCCAGCTGATCGGCCGGGCCGACGACCAGGTGAAGATCCGGGGCCACCGTGTGGAGCCCGCCGATATCGCCGCCGCCCTGGAGCGCCATCCGGCGGTCTCGCGGGCGGCCGTGCTCGCCATCGACGACGGCGCGCGGCGACAGCTTGTCGCGTTCACCGTGGACGATGTGCCCCCCGACGAGCGCATTGCCACGCTGGCGGCGCACGCCGCCCGGCAGCTTCCCGCGCATATGGTGCCCGAGGCGTTCGTTGCCGTCGAAGCGCTGCCGCTGCTGCCCAGTGGCAAAATCGACCGTGCCGCGCTGACCGAGGCGCACCAGGCGGCCGTGCGAGCGCGGGCGCCGGCGGCGTCGCGCTTTGCCGCGACCGCGGACGAGCTGCAGCTGATCGAGGCCTGGCAGCGCGTGCTCGGCAAGGACGGAATCACGCCCGACGACAGCCTGGTTTCGCTGGGCGGTGACTCGCTTTCCTTCGTGAACCTCTATCTTGCGACTGAAGAAGCGCTGGGTGCGGTGCCCGACGGCTGGCAGGTGATGTCGGTGCGGGATCTGGCGCGGACCGCCACGAAGGCGGATCGCTGGTGGCGCCCGGTCGATACGTCGATGCTGACGCGGGCGATCGCCATCTTCCTGGTGGTGGCCGCGCATCTGCAGCTGATTCCTTATCTTGCCGGGGCGACTACTGCGCTGTTCCTGGTGACGGGCTATCTGTTCGGGGGCCTGCAGCTTCCGACCGCGTTCCGCCTGAAGAGCGAGCGACCGCTGGTGCGGATGATGGCGAACCTGATCATCCCGGTGATGCTGTTCTCGATCGGGCTCTATCTCGCCAAGCTTTGGGCCGGCCAATCGCCGCACCATTCGATCCTGACGCTTACCGGCAATTTCTTCGATTATCGGCTGCCGGGGTATGAAGGCCGGGCCTTCTATCTCTGGTACATCCACTGCGCAGTGCAGATTCTGCTGATCGTCTTCATGTCGTTCGTGCTGGCGCTTCGATTTGCACCCGACACGACACCCTGGCGCTTTGCGATGACCCTGTTCCTGATCGGGCTCGTCACGCGGTTCGTGCCGCCCGCCTTGATGGTGGAGGACTTCTTCACGCAGGGGACGCCGATCCTTTCGATGTGGAGCTATCTGCCCACCACGCATCTGCCCACGGTGATGCTGGGCGTGCTGGTCGCCCTTGCCGACACGCCGGCGCGGCGCCGGCTGTTGACGCCCCTGGTGCTGGCCTATGGGTCGGCGCAGCTGGCCTTCTTCCCGGGCTGGGGCGGGGCCTATGTGATCCTGTTCGGGCTAATGCTGCTGTATGTCAGGCGGGTGCCGCTGCCGCGTTCGCTGAGTGCAGTGGTGCTGCCGCTGTCGGGGGCGTCGCTGTACATCTATCTTACCCATTTCCAGGTGCAGGGGCTGCTGGCACGGCTCGGTCTGGGCGACTGGCCGCTGCTGCATGTGCTGGCGGCGCTGCTGGTCGGGATCGGGCTTTGGAAGCTTTACAGCCGGCTTGCCGCTGCGGTCACCCAGCGCATCTCGACCTATATCGGGCCGGAGGAGGCGGCGGCCTGATGCCGGATAGGGCTGCGCCCTGAGGCTTGCCTTCGGGGCCTCCCTCGCCCATGTGGCGGCCATGTCTGATCCCTATACGTCTGATCCCTATACGATCGAAGGGCGTACCGGCCCCTGGGAGCTGGTGATCGGCCTGGAAGTGCATGCGCAGGTGATTTCCAAGGCGAAGCTGTTTTCCGGTGCCGCCACCCATTTCGGTGCGGAGCCCAACAGCCAGGTCAGCTTCGTCGACGCGGCGATGCCCGGCATGCTCCCGGTGTTGAACGGCGAATGTGTCCGCCAGGCGGTGCGCACCGGCCTTGCTCTGGGTTGCACGATCCACCGCTGGTCCAGGTTCGACCGCAAGAATTATTTCTATGCCGACCTGCCGCAGGGCTACCAGATTTCGCAATATCAGCATCCGGTCGTGGGCGAGGGGCAGGTCCCGATCGTTCTGGAAGACGGCACGCGGACCCAGATCGGGATCGAGCGCATCCACCTGGAGCAGGATGCCGGCAAGTCGATCCACGACCTGTCGCCGACGGCAAGCTATGTCGATCTGAACCGGTCGGGCGTGGCGCTGATGGAAATCGTCTCCAAGCCCGACATGCGATCGCCGGCGGAAGCCGCCGCCTATGTGCAGACGGTGCGCGCCATCGTGCGGGCGATCGGCAGCTGCGACGGCAACATGCAGGAAGGCTCGATGCGGGCCGACGTGAACGTGTCGGTGCGGCGGCCCGGTGACGGGTTCGGCACGCGCTGCGAGATCAAGAACATGAACTCGGTGCGGTTCATCCAGCAGGCCATTGTCCACGAGGCGAAGCGCCAGATCGACATATTGGAGGATGGCGGCACCATCGCCCAGGAAACGCGGCTGTTCGATCCCGACCGGGGCGAGACCCGTTCGCTGAGATCGAAGGAGGATGCGCACGACTATCGCTATTTCCCCGAGCCCGACCTGCTGCCGCTGGAGCTGAGCGAGGAATTCATCGCCGAGTGCCTGGCGAGCCTTCCCGAGCTTCCGGCGCAGAAGCGCGCCCGGTTCGAGAATGAGCTGGCGCTGAGCCCCTATCTTGCCGGGGTGCTGACGGCGGATGCCGACAGCTCGCGCTGGTTCGAGCTGCTGCTGGCGGAAACGGCGCGGCGGCAGGGCCGGGAACCGCGCGATGTCGCCGAAAAGGCGGCCAACTGGCTGACCGGCGAGCTGTTCGGGGCGCTCAACAAACGCGACCTCTCCATCGCCGACAGCCCCGTCTCGGCCGCGCAGGGCGCCGAGCTGCTGGCGTTGATGGCGGACGGCACGTTGTCGGGCCCGCTGGCGAAGCAGGTGTTCGAGATCATGCTGGAGACCGGCGACGACCCCGGCCGGATCGCGGAGACCCGCGGGCTGAAGCAGGTGAGCGACACCGGCGCCCTGGACGCCGCGATTTCGGAGGTGATTGCCGGCAATCCGGACAAGGTGGCCGAATATCGCGGCGGCAAGGACAAGTTGTTCGGCTTCTTCGTGGGCCAGGTGATGAAGGCAAGCGGCGGGATGGCGAACCCGGCGGTGGTGAACGAACTGTTGAAGAAGGCGCTGGGGTAGGCAGCGTCGCGCGTGGGCCGATCGACGCGAGCCGATTTCAGGCTGAACCCGGTGCCGGCCTGACGCGCCGTTCTCTTCCGCTTCCGATCCGTTTCAGCGGCGCTTGCTTCGGAATACGGAGGGCGGCGCGGGGCGCCTTGGCGCCGGCCCGGCTTCGGGTGTGGCCGCGGCTGCTGCGGGCGCGACACTTCTGAGTGCCGCCTGGGCGAGGCCGCGCGCCAGTGCCACGGCGCCTGCGAGCCGCGCTTCGCCGCTGCCGAAGTCGCGGGCCAGGAACAGCTTCTGGTCGGGCCGGAGCTTCGCCTGGCCCTTCAGCCGGTTGATCCACTCCACCAGGCCTGCCGGGTTGGGGAAATCGTCGTTCACGAAGGTGACCAGCGCGCCTTTGGGGCCGACCTCGATCTTCTGCACATGGGCCCGCTTCGCCGCGTTGCGCGCCTCCACGATTTTCAGGAGGTTGGCGGCCGGCCCCGGCAATGGGCCGAAGCGGTCGATCATCTCGGCGGCGAAGCTCTCGATCCCCGCCTTGTCGGCAAGGTCGGCGGCGCGGCGGTAGAGCGCCATCCGGAGCGCGAGGTCGGGCACATAGTCTTCGGGGATCATGACTGCGGCGTCGACCGAAATGGTCGGCGAGCCCGGGTCCTCGGGCGGCTTCAGCCCGCGCGCCTCGGCCTTGGCGACCAGGATCGCGTCTTCCAGCATCGACTGGTACAGCTCGAACCCGACTTCGCGGATATGGCCCGACTGTTCGTCGCCCAGGAGGTTGCCGGCGCCGCGCTGGTCGAGATCGTGGGAGGCGAGTTCGAACCCAGCGCCGAGCGAATCGAGGCTGGCGAGCACCTGCAGGCGCTTCTCGGCAGCGACTGTGATGCCGCCTTCGGGCGAGGTGGTCAGCAGCGCGTAGGCACGGCGCTTGGCCCGGCCGACCCGGCCGCGAAGCTGATAGAGCTGGGCCAGTCCGAACATGTCGGCCCGGTGCACCACCAGCGTGTTGGCGTTGGGGATGTCGAGCCCGCTTTCGATGATGGTGGTCGCCAGCAGCACGTCGTAACGCTGCTCGTAGAAAGCGGTCATGCGCTCCTCGATCTCGCCTGCGGCCATCTGGCCGTGCGCGGTCACGAAGCGGATTTCGGGCACCTGGTCACGGAGATAGGCCTCGATCTCGGCGATGTCGGTGATGCGGGGCACCACGATGAAGCTCTGGCCGCCGCGATAATGTTCGCGCAGCAGCGCTTCGCGCACGACGACCGGGTCGAACGGCGAGACGGTGGTGCGCACCGCCAGCCGGTCGACCGGCGGCGTTGCAATGACGGAGAGCTCGCGGATGCCCGACAGCGCCATCTGCAGCGTGCGCGGGATCGGCGTTGCCGTCAGCGTAAGCACATGGACATCTGCCCGTAGCGACTTCAGTCGTTCCTTGTGGGTCACGCCGAAGCGCTGCTCCTCGTCCACGACGACCAGGCCAAGGCTCTTGAACTCGACCGATTTCGCCAGGATCGCGTGGGTGCCGACCACGATATCGACCGAGCCGTCGGTCAGCCCCTCGCGGGTGGCCTTGGCCTCGGCCGCGGGGACCAGCCGGCTGAGCGCCCCGACGCTGAGCTTCGTTCCCTGGAACCGGTCGCGGAAGGTGGCGGCGTGCTGGCGTGCGAGCAGCGTGGTGGGGCAGACGACGGCGACCTGCGAGCCCGAGGCCGCCGCCACATAAGCGGCGCGAAGCGCGACCTCGGTCTTGCCGAATCCGACGTCGCCGCACACCAGCCGGTCCATCGGACGGCCGGCGGCAAGGTCTTCCAGCACATCGGCGGTCGCGCGCAGCTGGTCGTCGGTCTCGGCCCAGGGAAAGCGGTCGAGGAAGGCGGCATAGCCCTGCGGGTCTACTTCGAAGGCATCGGCTTCGCGCGTGGCCCTGAGGGCGGCTGTACGCAGCAGCTCGTGCGCGATCTCGCGGATGCGCTCCTTCATTCGCGCCTTGCGCTGCTGCCAGGCCTGTCCGCCGAGCTTGTCCAGCGTCACGCCCTCGGACTCGGAGCCGTATCGCGACAGCACGTCGAGATTCTCGACCGGGACATAGAGTTTGTCGCCACCGGCATATTCCAGCGCGACCGTGTCGTGCTCCGCGCCCGAGACCTTGATCGGCGTCAGCCCGAGATAGCGGCCGATGCCGTGATCCTGGTGCACCACGAGCTCGCCGGAATCCAGCGTCTCCAGGTCTTTCAGGAAGGCGTCAGCCTTTCGGGCGGAGCGGCGGCGCACCAGCCGGTCGCCCAGCATGTCCTGCTCGGTCCAGAGCTCTACATCGCCCAGCCGGAAGCCCGTTTCGAGCGACAGCACGACGGTCGGAATCCGGCCCCTGGCGCTGAGCCCGAGCGCGGCCTGCCAGCCCTCGGCCGGCACCAGCCCCTTGGCCCCCGCTTCCCCCAGCAGCCCGGACAGTCGATCGCGCGAGCCCTCGGAATAGGCCGCCAGCACCGGGCGCCGGTTCGCTGCCAGCGCCTCTGTCAGCCGCGCCGCGATTGCGTCATAAACAGGCGGGCCGCCGGCGGCGGCCGCCACCCGCGCCGGGGCGAAATCGGGCGCGGGCATGCCGCCCAGCTCGAGCCCCTGTTCGCCGGGCATCGGGGAAGTCGAGTGGGCGCCGGCCAGCCGGCCCTCGAACTCGCCGCGGGTGAGATAGAGCGCATCGGGCGCCAGCGGGCGATAGACCGCCGCGCCCAGCCTGGACTTGCCGCGCGCCGGCTCTTTCAGCGCGGCAACGCGGTTGGCGTGATAATCGCCGATCGCCTCGAAGCGGGCGTCGGATGCCGACTGCAGGCTGCCGTCGGTGACGACGGTATCGCGGTCGCCCAGCCAGTCGAACAGGGTGACGAGGCCGGGTTCGAACAGCGGCAGGAAATGCTCCAGACCGGGAACGCGGCGCCCCTCGCTGGCGGCCTGGTACAAGGGGTCTGCGGTGGCGGTGGCGCCGAACCGTTCCAGCCAGCCGCTCCGGAAGCGGCGGATACGCTCTTCGTCGAGCAGCAGCTCGGAGACGGGCAGCAGCGTGAAGCCGTCGACCTTGCCCGTCGTCAACTGCGTCATCGGATCGATGGTGCGGATGCCGTCCACTTCGTCGCCGAAGAAATCGAGCCGGTATCCGGTCCCGGTCCCGGCCGGCACAAGATCCACCAGCCCGCCGCGAACTGCATAGTCGCCGGCGTCGGCGACGCTTTCCACCCGGGTATAGCCGGCGCGCTGCAAGGTTGCGGTCAGCTCGTCGCGCCCGATCCGGCTGCCGTGGCGCACCTCCATCGTTGCGGCAGCGATAACCTCTCGGGCCAGCACCCGCTGGGTGGCGGCCGCAACGGTCGTTACCAGCAGCTGGGCGCCTGTCACCGGCTGCGCCAGGCGCGCCAGGGCGGCCAGCCGCTCGGCCAGGATGCGCTGGGCCGGGCCGGCCCGGTCATAGGGCAGGCAGTCCCACGCGGGCAGCCATACGGCCTCCATCTCGGGCGCGAAGAATGGTGCGGTTTCGGCGATGGTGCGGCCGGCGGCATCGTCGGCCGCAATCACGACGGCGCGCGCGCCGTCCAGCCCGGCGGCGCGGGCAAGGCCGGCCATCAGGAGAGGCATGACGCCGGCGGGTGCCCCCGTAAGCTTCAGGCCGTGGCGTGCTCTGGCGATGTCGTCGATCGGGAGCATCAAGGCGGGCGGCAGTGTCAGCGCGGGCGGCGGCATCAGCGCGGGCTCAGCCGGATATAGTCGAGCTGCTGCAACCGGGCCATCATCGGCCCCGCCAGCGTCGCCGGGGCTTCGGCCTTGCCGAACGCCCAGGCCAGAATGTCGACATCCTGCTCATCCAGCAACGCCTCGAACCAGGCGAACTCTCCGGCATCCATCTGCCCCAGCCAGCGATCGGCGAAACCGCCCACCAGCATGTCGGCCTCCTTGGTGCCGCGATGATGCGCCCGCCAGAGCGCCCGCTTCATCTGCACTTCCTCGATGGCCATGCGCTCTCCAACAGGCGAAAAGCGGCCTCGCAGATTTGCGGGCCGCCCGGGGGTCGGCTAGCGATTAGGCGTGCGACCCGCGCCGCTCAACCCCCTGTTTGCCGATGCGGCATCGCTGCCGAGCGTCGGCCCGGCCGCCGTTCGCGCGCTCGAACGGCTGGGGCTAACCCGTGTGAAAGACCTTCTGTTCCACTTTCCGGTCGGCTGGCGCCATACCCGCAGGCTCGCCAGCCTGGCCGAGGCCCGCGAGGGCGACCGCGTTGCTGTGCCGGTGGAGATCGTCGCTCACGAGCCTTCGCGCGGGCGGGGCCCCTTGCGGATCATCGCCGACGACGCAAGCGGGATCGGGCTGATGCTCGCCTTCTTCGGACCGAAATCCTCCGGGCTCGCGGCGCGCTTCCCGGTGGGCGCCCGGCGCATCGTCGCGGGCCGGCTCGAGCTCTGGAACGGCCGCTTCCAGATGATCCACCCGGAACTGCCGGCGGCAGGCAACGACGCGGGTGAGGACGCGGGGGCCGATTGGGCCGAGCCGGTCTATCCACTGACCGAGGGGCTGACCAGCCGGCGGCTGGCGGCGCTGGCCGGGGCCGCACTGGCACGAACGCCCGACCTGGCGGAGTGGATCGAACCCTCGCTGCTGTCGGGCCGGGGCTGGCCCGGCTTCAACGCAGCGCTCGCCACCGTTCACAACGAGCCCGTGTCGGACGGCGCGCGGGACCGCCTTGCCTATGACGAGCTGCTCGCGTCGCAGCTTGCCTGGGCGCTGGTGCGCGCCCGACGCCGCCGGATTCGGGGGCGGCCGCTTGCCGGCACCGGGCGGCTGACGGACGCGCTGATCGCGCGGCTGCCGTGGCAGCTCACCGGGGCGCAGCGCCAGGCGCTGGCCGAAATCGCCGGCGACATGGGCGCGCCGCACGCCATGCTCCGCCTGCTGCAGGGCGATGTCGGCTCCGGGAAAACATTGGTTGCGCTGCTGGCGCTGCTGATCGTGGTGGAGGCGGGGGCCCAGGGGGCGCTGCTGGCGCCGACCGATCTGCTGGCGCGGCAGCATTTCGCGACGTTGCAGAAGCTGCTGGGCGACCTGCCGGTGCGCCTCGGCTTCCTGTCGGGGCGGGAGAAGGGGCGGGCCCGCGAGGCGACGCTGGCGGCGCTCGCCGCAGGCGACATCGACATCCTGGTCGGTACCCATGCCATCTTCATGGCGGGCGTCACCTATGCCGGGCTCGGGCTTGCCGTGGTGGACGAGCAGCACCGGTTCGGAGTTGCGCAGCGCATGATGCTGGCGGAGAAATCCGACCGGCCGCCGCACCTGCTGGTGATGACGGCGACCCCCATTCCCCGCACGTTGGCGCTGGCCAATTTCGGCGAGATGGACATCTCAAAGCTGGACGAGCGCCCGCCCGGCCGCCTGCCAGTGGACACGCGCGTGATCCCGCTCGCGCGGCTGGACGATGTGCTGGCGGGGCTGGCCCGGCACCTCGCTTCGGGCCAGCAGGCCTATTGGGTGTGCCCGCTGCTGGATGGCGGGGGTGACAGCCCCGACCGGGACGGCGAGATCGCCTCCGACCCCGATGCCGCTGCGCCCGCCGTCGCCCGCGCCGCGATGCTTCGGCAGCGATTCGGAGAGACGGTCGCCCTGGTGCACGGCAAGCTCGCCGGCCCGGCGCGCGATGCCGAGATGGCCCGGTTCCAGTCCGGCGCGGCGCAGCTGCTGGTCGCCACCACCGTCATCGAAGTGGGCGTGGATGTGCCCAACGCCAGCCTGATGATCATCGAGGCGGCCGAGCGGTTCGGACTCGCCCAGCTGCACCAGCTGCGCGGGCGGGTGGGGCGCGGCACGGCCCGATCGACCTGCCTGCTGCTGCGCGGCGACCCGATTTCCGCGACGGCCCGCGAGCGGCTGAAGATGATGCGGGCGACAGAAGACGGGTTTGCGATCGCCGAAGCCGACCTGAAACTGCGCGGCGCAGGCGAACTGCTGGGCACCCGCC
>JANPJJ010000175.1:0-2220 GCA_031425455.1 Sandaracinobacter sp.
GAGGCAGGCTTCGACTGGCGCGAGCCTGGGTGTTCGATGTGCCTGGGGATGAACCCCGACCAGGTGCCGGCCGGGGAACGCTGTGCCTCGACATCGAACCGCAACTTTGTCGGGCGGCAGGGTGTGGGCGCACGGACGCACCTGCTGTCGCCGGCGATGGCGGCCGCGGCGGCGGTGACAGGGCGGCTGACCGATGTGCGTGAATTGATGGGGTAGGGGGCAAGGCCTACGCCGGATGTTGCCACCTCTCCCGCCTGCGGGAGAGGTCGAGACGCGCCGCTTGGCGCGCCGGCTGAGGGTGTGCTTCTGCTTCGGGGCCGTGGACTACCCTCACCCAGGCCGCTCGCGCGTCTCTCGCCTCGCCCGCCTGCGGGAGAGGACGACAATCAGCTTCGCGTCGTCACCGGGTCCAGCACAGTGTCCTTCGCCGTTGCCGCCAGCTTGGGGTAATCGGTGGTGAAGTGCAGCCCGCGGCTTTCCTTCCTCGCCCTTGCCGACCGCACGATGAGGTCGGCGACATTGACGAGGTTGCGCAGCTCGATGAGGTCGGGGGTGACGCGGAAATTGCCGTAATAGTCGGCGACTTCCTTGCGTAGCAGCTTCACCCGGTGCGCAGCGCGTTCGAGGCGCTTGTCGGTGCGGACGATCCCGACATAATCCCACATGAAGCGGCGCAATTCGTCCCAATTGTGGACGACGACGATTTCCTCGTCCGAATCGGTGACGCGGCTTTCGTCCCACGGCCGGGTGGCGGGGATCGGGGTGGCCTCATCCCAGTTGGCGGCGATGTCGTCGGCGACAGCCTGGCCGAAAACCAGGCATTCGAGGATGGAGTTGGACGCCAGGCGGTTGGCGCCGTGAAGCCCCGACTGGGTGACTTCGCCGGCCGCCCACAGCCCGGCAAGGTCGGTGCGTCCGGCGAGATCGACCATCACGCCGCCGCACGAATAATGCGCGGCGGGGACGACGGGGATCGGCTGGACCGTGCAATCGATGCCGAGTTCAAGCAGCCGGGCGTGGATCATCGGGAAATGGTGCTGCACGAATTCGGCGCCGAGGTGGGAAATGTCGAGCAGGACGTGATCGAGGCCGAGGCGCTTCATTTCGGCGTCGATGGCGCGCGCCACGACATCGCGCGGGGCGAGTTCGAGACGGTCGTCGTAGCGGTGCATGAACCTTGATCCATCCGGCAGTAGTAGGTGCCCGCCCTCGCCGCGCGCCGCCTCGGTGATGAGGAAGTTCTTGACCGTGGGATGGAACAAGCAGGTCGGGTGGAACTGGTTGAATTCCATGTTGGAAACACGGCAGCCGGCACGCCAGGCCATGGCGATGCCGTCGCCGGTCGAACCGTCGGGGTTGGTCGAATATTGATAGACGCGGCTGGCGCCGCCGGTGGCGAGGACGACGGCCTTGCCGATGAAGCGTTCGACGTGGCGGGTTTCGTCGTTGAAGGCATAGACGCCGTGGCAGGCGCGGGGGGCGAAGCGTTCGCCCTCGACATTGGCGGCGGTGATCAGATCGATCGCCACCATGCCGGGGACGAGGGTGATGTTGGGATGAAGTTCTGCGGCGGCTTGCAAGGCCTGCTGCACCGCCCAGCCTGTCGCATCATCGACATGGACGATGCGGCGGTGGCTGTGGCCGCCCTCGCGCGTCAGGTGCCAGCGTTCCGAAAGGGTGTCGCCGGGATTGAAGGGCACGCCAAGCGCCGCGAGCCGATCGATGGCGGCGGCGGCGTTTTCGACGACATATTCGACCGTAGCGCGGTGGTTGAGGCCGGCGCCGGCGACCATGGTGTCCTCGATATGGCTTTCGAAGGTGTCGCCGGGCTCGAGCACCGCGGCGATACCGCCTTGTGCCCAGGCGGTCGAGCCGCCATCGAGCTTGCCCTTGGCAAGGACCGCGACCTTGAAGCGCGGGGCGAGGTTGAGCGCCGCGGTGAGGCCGGCGGCACCCGAGCCGATGATGACGATGTCGAAGGCGCGGGCTTCGGGAGGTGGGCGTTTGGCCATTACTGCTCCCCCTCCCTCTCGAGGGAGCGGGCTGGGGGGAGGGTGGCGTCCTGCGCCGCGAAGGTCGGGTTGCCGGGGGAGGACCCTCCCCCCGGCCCCCTCCCTTGCAGGGAGGGGGAGTTATGCACGGGTCAGCTCCAGGAACACGTCTTCGAGATCGGCCTCCTGCGTCGAGACGTCGACCACACCGAGCCCGGCGGCGGCGACG
>JANPJJ010000176.1:0-2235 GCA_031425455.1 Sandaracinobacter sp.
GTGTCGAACGCCACGCCCTTGCCGACGATGGCGATCTTCGGATCGCTCATCCGACCCCACTGGATCTCGATATGCCGCGGCGACTGGGCTGCGCCCTTCCCCACCGCATGCACCATCGGGAATCCCTGTTCTAGATCAGCACCCTCGGTGATCTCGATGCTCGCCCCAAACTCGGCCGCCAGCGCCTGCGCCTCCGACGTGATCTCCACCGGACCCATGTCGCACGGCGGCGTATTCACCAGGTCGCGCAGCCAGTCGATCGCCTCGGCCTGCCGGTGCACCTCGACAGCGTCGATACCGTCCGGAAGCATCAGCCGACGCGGCTTCTCGCCCGCTTTGTATTTCGTGAACCGGTAGGCGCCGTCCGCCCAGCCCAGAGCCAGTGTCTCGCCATCCAGTCCGGCCGGAACCTCGGCCATCCGGTAGTCCCCGGCCGGCAGACTCCCCGGCAGGCTGGCCAGCACAAAGCCGTCCGCCCCCTCGCCCAGGCCGACCAGAACGCGCTCTAGCCCACCCTCGGAACCATGAAGCAGCAGCGTCCGCCCTGAATCTCCACGGAATCCTGAGGCGTCCACCAGCCGCTTCACCCGATCCGGCTGCTCCTTCGTCCACGGCCCCAGACTTCTGGCGGTCAGCAGGACCAGCGGGACGGCGGTATCGGGGTGAGAATGAAAGGCGTGGTGCATTGTAATGTCCGAACGCTGCAGGTCTGGCGGGCCACTTTAACGTTTCATTGATCAGGCGCGCCGCAAGGTCTGGGTAATATCCGGGGATTTCCCATGTCCGCCACCCGTTTCATCGCCACAGCCAGCCTTGCCGCCCTGCTCACCGGCTGCATCACGGCCGCCCCGCCGACCCCGCAGGAAACGGCCATGATCGAGTCGGCCGCGAGCCCCCTCCTGCCCGCCACCCAAGGCGACCGGGCCATGGCGGACAAGCAGGACCTTCTCACCCAGGCCAAGTTCTGGGCCGCCGAGTACGACAAGAACCCCAACGAATACGAAGCCGCCCTGAAATACGCCCGGGTCCTCCGCGCCATCGGCTCGGCCCCCCGCGCCGCCGAGGTCGCCCAGCAGGCGCTGACCCTCAAGCAGGGCGATGTCGAGCTCACGATGATCTACGCGCAGGCGTCCCTCGACATCGGCAAGGCCGATGACGCCGCCTACGCCCTCGCCCGCGCCGAGGCCGAAGGCGCCAACGACTGGCGCCTGCTCTCCATCATCGGCGTCACCATGGACACGCTCGACCAGCACGCCCCCGCGCAGGACTACTACCGCCGGGCCCTCGCGCTTTCCCCCGACAATCCTAAAATTCTGTCCAACCTGGGGCTCTCCTACATCCTGCAGGGCAAGCCCGGCCTTGCGGAACAGACGCTCCGCCAGGCCGCCAGCCTTCCCGGCGCCGATAGCAGGGTGACCCAGAACCTGATCATGGCGCTCGGCGTCCAGGGCAAGTTCGAGGATGTCGACCAGGTCGCCGCCGCCGATCTTCCGCCGGCGCTGATCCAGGCGAACCGCGAATACTTCCGCAGCCTGCTCAACCCGTCACGTTCGTGGGAAACACTGCGCGGAACGCAGAACTGATTGACCTGCGGTAACCAAGTAACAGCAAAATAATCCGCTGACTTTGCCGCTGGCCCCGCTCGCCAGTGCGGCCGAGACCCGCTATCTGTCCCTCACGGATGGAGGGTCTTATGCGTAAATTTCGGGTATTGCTGGCGACTGTAGCGCTCGGTGCGAGCCTTGCCGCCGGTTGCAGCCAGGGCTCGGCGGCCGTTGGCGCCGTCGACATCGATCCCACGACGATCGAGGCGCACGTCACCAAGTTGGTCGGCGAAACCCTCAAGGGCAAAGCCACCGCCGCGGCCGACCTCGAACCCCTCCGCGCCATGCTGCCCCCGGACGTCGCCCTCAGCTGGGGCGGCATCACCTTCGACGCCGCAACCGGCTCGACACTCGTCAGCAACGTCAAGCTGACGCCCAAGGACATGCCCACCGTCGGCGTGCAGATTTCCGAACTTCGCCTCTGGGACTTCGACGCCAAGCTGCTGCAGGACCGCATCAACGGCCAGCGCCTGACCGAGACGGCGCAGCTCGCCCGCCGCATCGACGCGAAAGGCGTGTCCGTGTTCGGCATCGCCGACGTGATCAATGCGCAGGCCCAGAGCTTCATGCCGGATGACTTCGACTTCCCGGAGCCCGACGCACCGCCAACCGACGACACCACGCCGCTGAA
>JANPJJ010000177.1:0-14156 GCA_031425455.1 Sandaracinobacter sp.
CGAAAGGCCGCCGGTTTGCGACACCAGCGCGTTGACGGCACCGGTCATGTTCATGCCGACCGCCACCAGGCCCGTCAGCAACACGCCCGACATCATATAATTGTAAACCGACAGCATGTGGGCGCGAAGGCCCGCATCATAATCCGCAGCCGTCGTCGTGCCCGACCGCACGGTCCCGGCCGCTGCTCCCCGGCCAAACTCCGGATCGACTCCGTTAACCATCGAAAATCTCCATCCAGCCGAACCATCCGGCATCCCGGCTGTATATCGCGCATGTAACATAGCTTTTCAAGAGTCGTCCAGCAAAAGTTGCAGCGCTGAAATATTTCGGGGCTCTGCCTGTGCTCGATGCGGAAGACGCATCGAGTTCGGCCTACCGGCCGGCGCGCGGTCGCACTTGCGGCGTTCCGCCATGAGGTTGGCTGTTCATCCGCAAGATGGCGCTACTCCCTCAAGCTCGGCGCAACCCTCACACCCAGAGTCCGCCAGGCGCCCACCATCCCCAGCGCCAGCGTCACCGCAGCGCCGCCCAGAACGGTCGCCAGCGCTACCATCCAGTCCGGCCGCCAGCCGAATTCCAGCACCTTGGTCACCACCACCCAGGCACCGATCCCGCCCAGCCCCAGCGCGACCAGCGCCACCAGCAGCCCCAGGCCGGCATATTCCATGGCCGCGGCGCGCATCAGCTGGCTTCGGGTCGCGCCCAGCGTCTTCAGGATCACATTGTCGTAAATGCGCGACCGCGCCTGTGCCGCCAGCGCCCCCACCAACACCGCGATTCCGGCCAGGATGGCAACGCTCGCCGCCGCCCGCACCGCCGTTCCCAGCTGCCGCACGATGTTGCCCACCTCGCCCAGCACGTCCTTCACCTTCACCACCGACACCGTCGGAAAGGCGCGGGTCACGGCCCCGGTGAATCCGGCTTCGGCCGCCGGCGGCGGGGTTGCCGTTGCCATCCAGCTGTAGGGCGCATCCCTGAGCGCGTTCGGATCATAGACAAGCACGAAGTTGAACCCCAGGCTGTCCCAATCCACCTGCCGCAGCGACGCAATTGTCGCCTCGATCTCAACGCCCAGCACGCTCACCGTGATCCGGTCGCCCACCTTCAGTCCCAGCAGCCCGGCCTGCTCGGCATCCATCGATACCAGTGGGGGCCCGGCATAATCCGCCGGCCACCATTTGCCCGCCACCAGCCGGTTGCCGGCCGGCGGCTCGGCCGACCAGGTCAGGCCGCGGTCGCCGCGCAGCAGATAGCTTCCCTCGGGCACGTCCTTCAGCTCCGAGGCCGGCACCCCGTTCACGGCTGTCACCGGCCCGCGCAGGCTCGGCACCATCCGCACCTCCGTGCCCGCCGGCAGGCTTTCCCGGAACCGCGCCGCGTCCTCTTTGGGAAGGTCGAGCAGGAAAAAGCCCGGCGCCTTTGCCGGCACCGTCTTGGCAAGCTCGCCGTTGAAGCTCGTCTCGATGAAGGCCAGCGTCGCGAACAGGCTGAGCCCCAGCCCCAGCGCTACCACCAGCTGCCGCGTCATCGCGCCCGGCCGGTGCACATTGGCCAGCGCCAGCCGCGCCAGCACGCCCTTGGGCCGTGGCAACCGCTGCGCGGCCCGGATCACCAGCGTCCCCATTGCGAACAGCAGTAGCAGCACCACCGCCGCGCCGCCCAGGAACCCAAGCGCGAACAGCCGCTCGGCGGCCTGCCACACGGCCAGAGCCGCCACCAGCGCACCCGCCGCCAGCGAGGCACCGATCGCACGTGCCGACGGCCAGGGCCAGCGCTCCACACTGCCGCGGAACATCCGCTGCGCCGGAAGCGCCCCGGCGCGCGCCAGGGGCGGCACCGCGAATGCAAACGCCACCAACAGCCCGAACACGATGCTTGCCAGCATCGGCGCGGCGTGAAAGCCCAGCACCGGCGGCACCGGCAGCGCAGCGCCTGCAACCTGCACCACCACCCAGGGCACCAGCGCCCCCGCCGCCGCCCCGGCCAGCGCCGCCGCCAGCCCGACCGCGCCGATCAGCAGCAGATAGGCCCGCAGGATCAGGCCGGACGGCGCCCCGAGCGCCTTCAACGTCGCGATCGTGCCGCCCTTGCGATCCAGATAGCCCTGCACGCCATTGCCCACGCCGACGCCCGCCACCGCGAGCGCAGTCAGCGACACCAGGGTCAGGAACTGCGCCAGCCGCTCCACGAAGCGGCGCACGCCGGGCGCCCCGTCGCGCCGGTCGGCCAGCCGCCAGCCGGCATCTGGAAACTGGTCTTCCAGCGCTGCGGTAACAGCCGCCGGGTCGGCCCCTGCCGGCAGCTTCAGCCGCACATGGTGCCGGTACAGGCTCCCCGGCTGCACCAGGCCGGTCGCTTCCACCCGGTCGAACGCGATCAGGACGGACGGGCCCAGCGTAAAGCCTTCGCCGGCTCGGTCCGGCTCCACCGCCAGCACGCCCGCCACCAGGAATTGCGCCTCGCCCAGGCTGATCGTGTCGCCCACCTTCAGCCCCAGCTGGTCGGCAAGCCCCTCGGCGACGAGCGCGCCGCGCCCCAGCGCCGCCTGAACGGCCGAATTGCCGCCGCCGCCCCGAAGCACCGCCTCGCCGTACAGCGGCCAGCCACCGTCCACCGCCTTCAACTCGCCCAGCAGCTGCCGCTCCGCCGCTGCGCTGCTTTCGCCGCGCACGTCGTTGCCGGGCGCGCTACCGCTTTCGCCGCGCACCTCGTTGCCGGGCGCGCGACCGCTTTCGCCGCGCACCATCGCCCGCATCCGGATTGACTGTGAGATCTCCCCGCCGAACCCCTTCAGCGCCGCCATTTCTTCCGGGCTTGGCGGCCGCTGCGTAAGCCGCGCCTCCACGTCGCCGCCCAGAATGACCTGCCCCTGTTCGGCCAGCCCCTCTTCGATCGCCGTCGCCAGGCTGCCGACGCCCGCGAGTGCCAGCACCCCCAGGAAAAGGCACACGAACAGCAGGCGCAAGGCGCCCAGCCCGCCGCGCGCCTCGCGCAGCGCCAGCCGCGCCGCCACCGGCCATGGCTTCAGCTCGCCGACGCGCGTAACCGGCGCCGCGGGCATCACGGGCATCGAGACGTTCACGCCGCCACCCCGGCGCGTTCTGCGACCGTGTCCGACACGATCAGCCCGTCGCGCATGCGGATCACCCGCGAGCATTTCGCCGCCAGCTCCTGGTCGTGCGTGATCAGCACCAGCGTGGCGCCGGTCTCGTCCAGCCGGCGGAACAGCAGCTCCACGATCGTCTCCCCGGTCGCTGCGTCCAGATTGCCGGTCGGCTCATCGGCGAACAGCAGGGCAGGGCGCACTGCCAAGGCCCGCGCCAATGCCACGCGCTGCTGCTCGCCGCCCGACAGCTGCGTCGGATAATGCCCCAGCCGCGCCTCCAGCCCGACTGCCTCCAGTTCGCGCCGCGCCACCGCGAACGGGTCGGTATGGCCGGCAAGCTCCAGCGGGATCGACACATTCTCCAGCGCCGTCATCGTCGGGATCAGGTGAAAGGCCTGCAGCACGATGCCAATCCGCCCGCGCCGCGCTTCCGCCAGCCCGTCTTCCGACAGGCCGACGATGTCGAGCCCTGCAATCCGGATCCGCCCGGATGTCGCCGACTCCAGCCCCGACAGCACTGCCATCAGGCTCGACTTGCCGCTTCCCGAAGGCCCCAGGATCGCCAGCCGCTCCCCGGCCCGCACCGCCAGGTCCACGCCCTTCAATATCTCCACTCGCGCCGGCCCGTCCCCCAGCGAAAGGGTGACATCGGCCGCATCGATCACCATATCCGCTGCCGTATCGATCGACGTCATGGAGTGTTCCTTGCCAGCAGCTACCCAAGTTGAGCCGCGCTCATATGGCATGTTCGCAACAATTTTAAACCTGTGCCTGGCACTACTGCTGTTCGCCACACCGGCCAGCGCAGCGACCCCTGCCCAGCGGACCGCGCCGCAACCGGCGACGCAGAAGCTGATCCTCGCCTTCGGTGACAGCCTGACCGCAGGCTATCAGCTGAAGCCCGGCCAGAGCTTCCCGGCCCAGCTGGAAACCGCCCTGCGCAAGGAAGGCCGCGACGTTCGCGTCCACAACGCCGGCGTTTCGGGCGATACGACGGCGCAGGGAAAAGCCCGCCTGCCCTGGGTGCTGAACAGCCTGAAGGCCAAGCCCGACCTCGCCATCGTCGCGCTCGGCGCCAACGACATGCTTCGCGGCCAGCCGGTCGCAACCACCCGCACCAACCTGGACGCCATCATCAGCGAGCTCAGGAAGCGCGGAATCCCTGTCGTCATCGCCGGCATGTACGCCGCCCCCAATCTGGGCCCGGCCTATGTCAGGGACTACAACGCCATCTTTCCCACGCTTGCGAAAAAGCATGGCGCCCCGCTCTATCCCTTCTTCACCAACGGCGTCACCGCCCAGCGCCGCTATCTGCTTCCGGACGGGCTCCACCCCAACCCGGCCGGCGTCGGCGTGATGGTCCGCGGCATCCTGCCTGTGGTAAAGTCCGCCCTGCCGAAGTGATTTTCACCGGTTTGGAGCCAAATCGCCCACTGCCTCGTTAGCCGCCATATCGACATCGGAGGACGAGAGCCATGAAGATCACCAAGGGTGCCACCATCGCAGTGGCCGACGGCGAGAAACTGAACCTGTACCGCAACAACGGCGACGAGGCGTCGCCGATATTGTCGGCCATGGCCGAGCCGGAAATCGCGACCACCAACATGGGCTCGGGCGGCCGCCACCAGAGCAGTTCAGCCAACCCCTCCGCCAGCCAGCAGGACGAAGACAGCTTCGCCGCCGGCACGGCCGCCATGCTCAACAAGCGCGTTCTGGACGGCAAGATCGACAGCCTCATCATCATCGCCGCCCCCCGCACGCTCGGTGAGCTGCGCAGACATTATCACAAGGCGCTGTCGGCGGTGCTGGAGGGCGAGATCGCCAAGGACCTGACGGGCCATTCCACCGCCGAGATCGAAAAGGCCATCCTGGCGGCGTGACCCGCATGGTGGGTCAAAGAAAACTCTGCGGGTCCACATCCACCGTCACCCGCACGGTCCCCGGTACCGGCACCGTCCCCAGCCAGGCCCGCACATAATCCTGCAGCGGCGCCGTCCGCCGCGCGTGCACCAGCAGCCGGTGGCGGTGCCGCCCGCGCAGCATCGCCATCGGTGCCGGAGCCGGGCCCCACACCTCGATCCCCTCGCCCACCGGCGCCGCCATCGCCAGCCGCTTCGCCGCCTCCGCCGCTGCGCCCGCGTCCAGTGACGAAACCACGATCGCCGCCAGCCGCCCGAACGGCGGCATGTTCGCCGCCAGGCGCGCTTCCCGCTCGGCCGCATAGAAGCCGGCCGCGTCGCCCTGCTTCAGCGCCTGCATCACCCGCGCCCGCGGCTGATGCGTCTGCACATACACCTCGCCCGCCTTGGCCGCCCGCCCGGCCCGGCCAGACACCTGCCTTATCTGCTGGAAGCTCCGCTCGGCCGCGCGCAGGTCGCCGCCCTCCAGCCCCAGGTCGGCATCCACCACGCCGACAAGGGTGAGATTCGGGAAATCATGCCCCTTCGCCAGCATCTGCGTGCCGATCAGGATATCCACCTCGCCGGCAGCAACGCTCGCCACCAGCCCCGCCATGTCGGCCGAACTGCGGATCGTGTCGCTGGTCGCTACGATCGCGCGCGCCTCCGGCCAGGTCGCCGCTACCTCCTCCGCCAGCCGCTCCACCCCCGGCCCGCACGGCGTCAGGCTGTCTACGGCCGCGCACGCCGGGCAGGCCCTGGGCGTCGGCACATTGTGCCCGCAGTGATGGCACTGCAGCCGCCGCGCCAGCCGGTGCTCCACCAACCAGGCGGTGCAGTTCGGGCACTGGATCCGCTCCCCGCACGCCCGGCAAAGCGTCAGCGGCGCATAGCCGCGCCGGTTCAGGAACAGCAGCACCTGTTCCTTCCGCGCCAGCCGGTCTGTAACAGCCTCGGCCAAGGGCGGCGCGATCCAGCGCCCGCGTGGCGGCGGCGTCTTCGTCAGGTCAATGAGATGCACGTGCGGCAGCTTCGCCCCGCCGTGCCGATCGGGCAGGTGCAGCGCCCGATAGGTGCCGCGCGCCACCTGCTCCATCGTCTCCAGGGCCGGCGTCGCCGTCGCCAGCACCACCGGCACCCCTTCGAACCGCCCTCGCATCACGGCCACATCGCGGCCATGATAGGGCACGCTCTCCTCCTGCTTGAAGGCGGCGTCGTGCGCCTCGTCCACCACGATCAGCCTGAGGCCCGGCATCGGCAGGAACAGGGCCGATCGTGCGCCAACCACCACGGCCGCGCTGCCGTCCGAGATCGCGCGGAACGCCGCCCGCCGGGCAGACGGCGTCAGGCCCGAATGCCACACCACCGGCACGAAGCCGAATCGCGCCCGGAACCGCGCCAGCCAGGCCTCGGTCAGCGCGATCTCGGGCAGCAACACCAGTGCTTGCCCCTGCTCCGCAATGGCGTGCGCCACCGCCTCCAGATACACCTCGGTCTTGCCCGATCCGGTCACCCCGTCCAGCAGGAAGGTCTCCGCAGCCCCCTCGCGAACCGCCCCCTCCAGCGCCGCCGCCGCCGCCGCTTGCGCTTTGCCCAGCACCGCCCCCGCCGGCAGGGCAGGGCGCTCTGCCGGTCTGCTTGTCTCTCCAGCCTCCACCGGCAGCAGCACGCCCGCCTTCACCAGAGCCCGCAAACTCTCCACCCGCGCTTCGGCCGCTGCCGCCCAAACCGAAAGCGGCGCCGCCCCCAGCCCCCGCGCGCCCTCCAACCGCGCCAGCAGGGCCGCGCGCAGTTTGTTGATCGGCCGCGAATTCCCAGCGCGGCCTGGATGCTTCGCGGGGGCCCCCAGCACATAATGTGTAGCCCCGCGCGGCGCCGGCAGGAACGCCGCCTGCGGCAAGGCCATCCGCAGGACCGCGGCCGGAGGGCTGAGGTAATAATCCGCTACCCAGCCGATCAGCTGCCTCAAGGGGGCCGGCAGCGGCGCCTGGTCCAGCACCGTTGCCGCCCGCAGCTTCGCCGCGTCTACCGGCTTCGTCGCAAACACGCCGGCATCCCAGACCACGCCCACCACCCGGCGTGGCCCCAGCGGTGCCTCCACAATCGTACCCGGCCCGGTGCCGTCTGGAACAAGATAATCCAGCGCCCCAAGGCCATGCTGCAACAGAAGGACGGGCGCGCGCATTGACTCCCCGCTAGCCTTTGAGGACAGGGGCCTCAACCAGCCAAACCTGCCTACCGGAGCCCACACCCCATGAAATTCTTCGTCGACACCGCCGACGTGGCCGATATCGCCGACCTCGCCGCCACCGGCCTGCTCGACGGCGTTACCACCAACCCCAGCCTCATCCACAAGTCCGGCCGCAAGTTCCTGGACGTGGTGCGCGAAATCTGCGCGCTGGTCGAAGGCCCGGTCTCCGCCGAAGTCGTCGCCGCTGATTATGAAGGGATGCTGCGCGAGGCCGAGATCGTCCGCGCGCTCGCCCCCAACGTCTGTGTCAAGCTCCCGCTCACCATGCCCGGCCTGAAGGCCTGCCGCAAACTTACGTCCGAAGGCACGCTCGTCAACGTCACGCTCTGCTTCTCGGCGAACCAGGCGCTGCTCGCCGCCAAGGCCGGCGCCACCTTCGTCTCGCCGTTCGTCGGCCGCCACGACGATGTCGGGCAAGACGGCATGGATCTGATCGAGGACATCCGCCTCATCTACGACAATTACGACTTCGCCACCCAGATCCTGGTCGCCAGCGTCCGCCACCCCATCCACATCCTGCAATCCGCCCGCATTGGCGCCGACGTTGTCACCGCCCCCCCGGCCGTGCTCCGCGCGCTCGCCAACCACCCGCTGACGGAGCGGGGGCTGGAACAGTTCGCAGCGGACTGGGCGAAGACGGGGCAGGTTATTGCTTAGGCCGGCCTTCGGCCGGTTCCGCGCATTGGCACGGGCGCACAGTCGTGGTTGCGGCGCTGCGCGCCGGGTAAGGCGCAAGTGACCGGCGAGGCGCTCCTCTCCGCCTGGCTCGCCAGCCTCGCCAACGAGCGCCGTCTCTCCCCCCATACGCTCCGCGCCTACCGGGGCAGCGTCGCCCGCTTCCTTGCCTTCCTCAACGAAACACAAGGCCGCCCCGCGGACCTCGCGATCCTCGACACTCTGGAGGCCGCCGATTTCCGCGCCTTCCTCAGCGCCCGGCGACAGGAGAGTTTGGCCAACATCTCCACCGCCCGCGAGCTCTCCGCAATCCGCACCTTCGCGGCATGGCTGCGCGACCGCCACGGCGCGCGGCTCCCCGGGCTAGACGGCATCGCCAGCCCCAAGGTGAAGAAGGGCCTGCCCCGGCCGCTCAGCCCCACCGACGCCCGCGCGCTTGCCGACACCAGCGGCGAATTCCACGACGAACCCTGGGTGCAGGCGCGCGACACCGCAGTCCTTCTCCTGCTCTACGGCTCGGGCCTGCGCATCGGCGAGGCACTGGCGCTGACCGGCGCGGTGCTGCCACTGGCAGACAGCCTGACCATCACGGGAAAAGGCCGCAAGCAGCGCGGCATCGTCGTCCTCCCCCTCGTCCGCGACGCGATCGCCCTCTACCTCAAGCTGACCCCCTGGCCACCCGCACGCGACGCGCCGCTGTTCCGAGGGCTTCGCGGTGGCCCCCTCGATCCGGGCGTTCTGCGCGCCACGCTTCGCAAGGCCCGCGTCGCGCTGGGCCTTCCCGACAGCGCCACCCCCCACGCACTCCGCCACAGCTTCGCCAGCCACCTGCTGGCGCGCGGTGCAGACCTCCGCACCATCCAGGAACTGCTCGGCCACGCCAGCCTCGGCAGCACCCAGATCTATACCAGTGTCGACACCGCCCGCCTTCTGGACGTGTACAAAAGCGCCCACCCGAGGGGCTGATGCAGCCGATCTATTGTGCGTTTCGTCCCGCCGATGCACGGTCCGCATCGAACACCAGCATCAGCAGCCAGACCAGTGCAAGCACCGCGAGGCCCGACAACAGCCACGGATGCCCGATGCCGAGCGCCGACCAGTTAAACTCGCCGGCATTCATCTTCTTGACATGATTGAAGTTCTGCGAAACCCCGACGACCAGACCGAAGGCGCCAGCTACCGACGCGATATAGCGCGGCAGAAGCCTGTGATATCCTTTCAGCAAAAGGATTAGCGCGATCGCCCCCAGCGCGGCACGTTGAACCCTGCAAAAGGGGCAGGGCGCGACATGGCCGGCAATGTCCAGCGCCAGCGTGAAAAGCACGACCGCCAGCACGAAGGCAGCCACAAGCCGCCTGTTCAACAGGATGTCAGACATCCGCGTCACGCCAGCCCCCCCGATAGCCCGCAGGAGCCCGCACTCCCACAGTTCCTCACATGAACGTGCAAACCGTTCCTGTCACCCCGCTGCGCCTCGCGCGCCACCGAGTCAACGGCCAGTGCGTGAGCCGCTTTTCCCGCTGCGCGCATCATGCTATGCGCAGCCCGGCAGGGGAGGGCCCGATGCAACAGCCAGTTGCGGCAACGATACGGCGTACCCGCTTTTTCGTCTGGATGGCGGGCCTCGCGCTCCTGATCGCGCTCACGGGTTTCCTGCCCACCTAC
Source organism: Sandaracinobacter sp. (assembly GCA_031425455.1). Taxonomy (GTDB): domain Bacteria; phylum Pseudomonadota; class Alphaproteobacteria; order Sphingomonadales; family Sphingomonadaceae; genus Sandaracinobacteroides. The sequence continues at coordinate 9,597 of JANPJJ010000177.1, forward strand.
TGGCTCGCAATGCTCCGTGGCAGCAGCTTCCCGCCGATCCTGCACATCCACGGTGCCATCTTCATCGCCTGGAACCTGCTGTTCTTCTGGCAGTCGCTGCTCGTCGCCCAGGGTCGTACCATCGATCACCGCAGCTGGGGCATGGCCGGTATCGCTGTCGCCACTGCCATGGTCATCTCGGTCCTCCTTGCCGTCCTCAACAGCTATGGCCGTGCCGCTGCCATCGGAATGGAGCCCCAGGCTCGCGCCTTTTCCGCCGTCTCGCTGCTTGGCATCGCCTATTTCGCCGTCGTGTTCACGCTTGCGATCCGCCATGTCCGCACGCCCGATGTGCACCGACGTTTGATGTACGGCGCGTCGGTGCCGCTGCTCCAGGCAGCGGTCGCCCGCTGGTTCCAGGTGGCGCTCGCCCCGCCCGGCACGGTCGGCCCTCCGCCCGTGTTCGTCGCCATTCCGCCCGGAATCCTGGTCTGGCTGACCTTCTTCGTGCCGCTGTTCCTGCATGATCGGCGCACGCTCGGCCATGTTCACCCGGTCAGCAAGGGCGTCTCGGCAGCGACGATGGCGGTCATTCTCATCCCGCTCGTGCTCGGTCCCAGCGCCGTCTGGGCCGCCTTTACCAGCGCTTTCGCCGGGCTCGCCGGATGAAGGGCCTTGCGACACTCCCGTAATCTGATATCATCTTAATATCAGAATAGGGAGCTCTGCATGTCCGACCTCGTCGCCACCCAGCTGTCCTCCAGCCGCGAAACCGCCGCCTCCACCACGAACGGTCTCGTCATGCTGGCGCTGCTGCTCGGCGCCATCGTGGCGGCTGGGCTTATGGTGCGCATGGGGCTGTTCCCGCTCTTCGTGCTGCCGCTTGTGGCCGCCATCTTCATCCTGCCCGGCTTCTACATGGTGCAGCCCAACCAAGCGGTCGCGATCCTGCTGTTCGGCGCCTACCGCGGCACCGACCGTGCGCAGGGCCTGCGCTGGGTGTTCCCCTGGATGGCGCGGAGCAAGGTCAACGTCCGCGCCAACAACCTGATCTCGGAAAAGATCAAGGTGAACGACCTGCGTGGCAACCCGATCGAAATGGCGGCCCAGGTCGTGTGGCGGGTGCAGGACACCGCGCAGGCGCTGTTCGATGTCGATGATTACCGCGCGTTCGTGGTTGCCCAGATCGAGGCGGCTGTCCGGGCCATCGGCGCGCGCTACCCCTATGACGATTTCGAGCATCAGGAAGTCACGTTGCGCGGCCACCACGACCAGGTCGGCGCCGAGCTGCGCCAGGAACTGATGAACCGGCTGTCCGTGGCCGGCATCACCGTTGACGAATGCGGCTTTACCCATCTCGCCTATTCGCCCGAAATCGCCGGCGCCATGCTGCGCCGCCAGCAGGCCGAGGCGATCGTCGCCGCCCGCAAGACCCTGGTGGAAGGCGCCGTCGGCATGGTCGAAATGGCGCTCGCGCTGCTCTCCGAAAAAGACGTCGTCACGCTGGACGACGAGCGCCGCGCCGCAATGGTTTCCAACCTGATGGTGGTGCTCTGCGGCGATCAGAACGCGCAGCCCGTCCTCAACGCCGGCACGCTTTACCAATAAGGCAGGGCACGCAGGCGAACCGCCGTGGCCGACGCGCGCAAATCCTTCCCGCTCCGCCTCGATCCGGCCCTCCACGCCGCGGTCGAGCGGCTGGCCGCGACCGATCTCCGCAGCACCAACGCCCAGATCGAATGTCTGCTCCGCGAGGCACTCGCCCGTCGCGGCGTCCGGCTGGCCCCGGCCGCCCCCGTAAAGCGAGGCCGTCCGACAACCAACCGAGGAGAAGCCCGATGACCGAGCAGGACGACGAACAGGCGTGGTTCGAACCCAAGCGCATCGGCGTGGGCGCCGGCTTGCCCAAGCGCTGGCCGGGCTGGCTTCTCGTGCTGGGTTATGTGGGGCTCATGCTGTTCGCCGGCTGGATCAGCCGCAGCGAACAGCCGCGCGACCTGCTGCTGGCGCTGCTGCTCGGGGTTGCGGCCACTGCGGCCTTCCTGCTGATCGCTTCACGCACCACGCGCGGCGGCTGGCGCTGGCGTTCCCGCGACGATGCAGGCGGTCGCCGGTAACCATGAATCATGTCGCATCGGCTTGACGCGCCGCCCACCGGCCGTGACAGTCTGGCCGGGCAATTTAAGGGGCATGTGATGATCCGCGGCTATGTGAATGCAATGGCGCTGGCCGGGGCAATGCTCGCAGCATCTGCACCTGTCAGTGCCGGCACCGCCGTCTACGATATTGCCGGCATGGGCGAGGCGCGGATCTTCAGCTATGTCTTTGACTACAGCACCGGCGAATATGTCGAGCCGTTTACCAGCCTGTACATCGGCGACGGCGCCTTCACGGCCAGCTTCCGCGTCGATACCGCCAATCTCCCGCCCAATATGCCGTCGGCCAGTGGCACGATCAACTATGTGTCAAGCGGCGGGGTCCCCACCTTCCTCCGCAGCCAGTCCTCGGCCTTCATCGGCGGTCAGGAGTTCGGCTTCTCCAGCAGCGGCGGCATCTACAACCTGGTGGCCGACCCTTATGGACCCGGCACCGGTTATATCCTGATCGACGTGGCCACACGCGCCGATTCGTCCAACCCCATGCGCACCTACTATGATTCCGGCGCGGTAAAGTCCGAAGCGACCTTCGAAAGCTACAACCAGTTCTACAGTTTCGGCGGCAGCACGGTCACCATCGACGGCGTGCTCCTGCCCGACTTCCCCAGCGGCGGCTCGATCCAGGCGATCTACACCCTCGGCGTCCAGCAATTCTCAGAAGACGGCAACCGCGGTCGCTTCAGCTACATCTCCCGGCAGTATCTCGGCAACGGCTCGGCAACGCTTTCGCTTGTCGACGCCGGAGTCCCCGAACCCGCCAGCTGGGCCCTCATGATCGCCGGGTTCGGCCTGATCGGCCATGGCCTGCGCCGCCGCCGGGCCGCCACCGTCGCCTGCTAGCCGGCTGCTTCCTAACCGATCCCCATTGCCGCGCGGGCAGCTGCCTCCAGCGCCTGCATCGCCTCCACATAAGGCCCATGGCCGTGGCTTACCCGCGCCACGCCCAGCGCGGCTAGCGCCGAAACCGGCGGCGTCGCCTTGCCCATCATGACGTTCACCGGCAGAGGCGACCGCGCTGTCACTGCCCCGATCAAGGCGGGATCGGCCAGCCCGGGCACGAACAGCCCGTCCGCCCCGGCCGCCGCATAGGCGTCCGCCCGCGCCAGCGCCTCTTCCACCAATCCCATGTCGTGGCCGCCGTCGGCCAGCAGGAATACATCGGTCCGCGCATTCAGAAAGGCATTCACCCCCACTTCGTCGGCCGCCTGCCGCGCCGCCGCATAATGCGCCGCCGCCTCTTCGACCGGCCGAAGCGTCCTTGCACCCGGCACGCTGTCCTCGATGTTCAGCCCCACCGCGCCGGCGATGATCGCCTGTCCAACCGATCGCCCGACGCCCTGCGGATCCGTGCCATAGCCGCTCTCCAGGTCCAGTGTCACAGGAACGCCCACGGTGCCCACGATCCGGGCCAGATTGGCCAGCACCAGCTCCAGCGGCAATGTTTCGCCGTCTCCGGCACCATGCACCGCAGCCACCGCCCAGCTTCCGGTCGCGATCGCCGGTGCGCCGGCTGCAGCCACCGCACCGGCGCTGCCCGCATCCCAGATATTGAACAGAACCAGCGGCTTTCCCGGAACGTGCAGCGCCCGAAACGCTGCTGCCAGATCGCGCTTGTCCATCATGCGTCTTCCGCCTTCGCAGCCTCGATCGGCTCGTTGTCGATCGCCTTGGCCCGCTTATAGGCGTCGCGCCCGCGCAGCCGCTCCACATAGGCCGCCATTGCCGGCGACGGGTCGATCATCTTGAACTGGATCGGCCAATCGATCTGGGAGCCGGCATAGACATCGGCTGCACTGAACCGGTCGCCGGCGATCCACTCGCCTTGCGACACCGCCAGGTCCAGCGCGCGCATCACATCGTCCCAGCTGCCATAGCCCGCCATCACCCGCTCCTGCCCCTCGGGCGCGATCTTACGAAACCGGTCCAGGATGGCGCCTTCCACCGGCCCCGCTCCGAAGAACATCCAGCGGTAATAGGCCGCCCGATCGCCGGGCGCCGGCGCGAGACCGGCCTCGGGAAAGGCATCGGCCAGATAAGCACAGATCGCGCCGCACTCGGTCACCACGCGCCCCTTGTGCAGGATTGCCGGCACCTTCCCCATCGGATTGATCGCCAGGTAATCAGCCGACTTCATCGTGGTGCCATATTCCAGCAGCACCGTCTCATACGGCACTGCCAGCTCCTCCAGCATCCACCGAACCGTCTGTCCCCGCGACTGCGGATGGGTGTAGAATATCAGATCGCTCATCGCCGCCTCCCTGCCCACAATCGGAACATAACAAGAACAACGTCGAGTCGCCAGCGTTAATCCGCCGGCTGGCTCAAAGCGATCCGGTTGCCCTCGCTGTCCGCGATCTCGGCCACATGGCCGAATTCGCCGATGTCTTTCCGCGGGTACAGCACAGAACCGCCCAGCGCGACCGCC
>JANPJJ010000178.1:0-5307 GCA_031425455.1 Sandaracinobacter sp.
GTCGAAGGCCTCGCCGGTGCGCCCGTCGAACAGCTCGACCTGCCCCGAGCTGTCCAGCCCGGCCAGTTCCAGCATGTGCGACACATCGGCTTCCTTGGCGCCGTCGAACACGGGGGTCGCCATCGGGATCCCGGGCGTCAGGCTTTCGGCGAACGCGAACAGGTCTTCCTCGCTCATGTCGCCAGCCCCGGCCTGTGCACCGTATACGGCGTCGAGATTGGACCTCAGCTTCGCGATATCGCCCTTCGCATCGGCCACGGCCGTTTCGCTCTTGTGCCGGATATCCTCCAGCAGCGCCGCGATCTGCTTGCCCAGGCCGCGCGCGGCCCAGCCGAGATGGGTTTCGAAAATCTGCCCCACATTCATTCGGCTCGGCACACCCAGCGGGTTCAGCACGATGTCAACCGCCGTACCGTCCTCCAGGAACGGCATGTCCTCCGACGGCAGGATGCGCGAAATCACGCCCTTGTTGCCGTGGCGGCCGGCCATTTTGTCGCCCGGCTGCAGCTTGCGCTTCACCGCGACGAATACCTTCACCATTTTCAGCACGCCCGGTGGCAGCTCGTCTCCGCGCTGCAGCTTGTCCTTGCGGTCATCAAGGCGGGCCTGGATGATCGCCTGGGCTTCGTCCCACTGGCCGCGCGAGGCTTCCAGATTGGCTTGCACCGTGTCGTCGCCGACCCCGAACTTCCACCATTCGCGGCGAGGATGCTCTTCCAGGACCGCCTCGTCGATCACGGCACCCTTCTTCACGCCCTTGGGGCCGGTGACGATGGTCTGGCCCAGCAGTATTTCCTTCAGATGCGCATAGGTCGCCCGGTCCAGGATGCCGCGTTCGTCCGCTGCGTCCTTCTCCAGCCGGTCGATTTCCTCACGCTCGATCGAGAGCGCGCGCTCGTCCTTGTCGATTCCGTGGCGGTTGAACACCCGGACCTCGACGATGGTGCCGGCCACACCAGGCGGCAACTTCAAAGAGGTGTCGCGAACGTCGCTCGCTTTTTCGCCGAAGATCGCCCGCAGCAGCTTCTCTTCCGGGGTCATCGGGCTTTCGCCCTTGGGCGTGATCTTGCCCACCAGAATGTCGCCCGGCTCCACTTCGGCACCGATATAGACGATGCCGGCCTCATCGAGGTTGCGGAGCGCTTCCTCGCCGACGTTCGGAATATCGCGGGTGATGTCTTCCGGCCCGAGCTTGGTGTCGCGGGCCATCACTTCGAACTCCTCGATGTGGATCGAGGTGAAGATGTCCTCCTTCACGATGCGCTCGTTGATGAGGATCGAATCCTCATAGTTATAGCCATTCCAGGGCATGAACGCGACCAGCGCGTTGCGGCCCAGCGCCAGCTCGCCATACTGCGTGCTGGGGCCGTCGCAGATGATGTCGCCCTTCCCCACCATGTCGCCCACCTTCACCAGCGGGCGCTGGTTGATGCAGGTGTTCTGGTTGGAACGCTGGAACTTCATCAGCGTGTAGATGTCGACCATCGACTTTCCCGGCTCGACGTCCTCGGTCGCCCGGATCACGATCCGGCCGGCATCCACCTGGTCGACGATGCCGGCGCGGCGCGCGGCAATCGCAGCGCCGCTGTCGCGCGCCACGGTTTCTTCCATCCCGGTGCCCACGAACGGCGCCTCGGCCTTCACCAGCGGCACGGCCTGGCGCTGCATGTTGGAGCCCATCAGCGCCCGGTTGGCGTCGTCGTTCTCCAGGAACGGGATCAGCGACGCTGCGACCGAAACCAGCTGCTTCGGGCTGACGTCCATCAGCGTCACGTCCTCGCGACGAGCGATCAGGAATTCGCCCGACTCCCGCGCCGAGACCAGCTCCTCCGAAATCCGGCCTTCGCTGTCCACCTTCACGTTTGCCTGGGCGATCGTGTGGCGCGTCTCTTCCATGGCCGACAGATAGATGACCTCGTCGGTCACCTTCAGGTCGTTGACCCGGCGATAGGGCGTCTCGATGAAGCCGTATTTGTTCACCCGGCTGAAGGTCGCCAGGCTGTTGATCAGCCCGATGTTCGGCCCTTCCGGCGTCTCGATCGGGCAGATCCGGCCATAATGAGTGGGGTGTACATCGCGCACTTCGAAGCCCGCGCGTTCGCGGGTCAGGCCGCCCGGCCCGAGCGCGGAAACACGTCGCTTGTGAGTAACTTCGGACAGAGGGTTCGTCTGATCCATGAACTGGGACAGCTGCGAGGAGCCGAAGAATTCACGCACCGCAGCGACCGCGGGCTTGGCATTGATCAGGTCGTTCGGCATCACGGTGGAGATATCCACCGACGACATCCGCTCTTTCACGGCGCGTTCCATGCGGAGCAGGCCGACCCGATAGGAATTTTCCAGCAGCTCGCCGACCGAGCGCACGCGGCGGTTGCCGAGATTGTCGATATCGTCGATCTCGCCCTTGCCGTCCTTCAGGTCGACCAGCGTTTTCACAACCGAAAGAATATCCTCGCGGCGCAGAGTCACCAGATCGTCCGGCGCGTCGAGCCCCAGTCGCATGTTCATCTTCACCCGGCCCACCGCCGACAGGTCGTAGCGCTCCGGGTCGAAGAACAGCCCGCCGAACAGCGTTTCCGCCGTTTCGCGCGTCGGCGGTTCCCCCGGGCGCATCACCCGGTAGATATCGGCCAAGGCCTGGTCGCGCTCTTCCGCCTTGTCGGCGTTCAGCGTCTTCAGGATCCAGGGGCCCACGTTCACATGGTCGATGTCGAGCGCGTCGACATGCGCAAAGCCGGCCTCGGTCAGCTTGTCGAGATGCTCCTGCGCGATTTCCTCGCCGGCCTCGATATAAATGGCGCCGGTCTTCTCGTTGATGAGGTCATAGGCCGAGTAGCGGCCCAGAATCTCGTCGGCAGGCACCAGCAGCACGTTGACGCCGTCGGTCTGCGCCTTCTTGGCGGCACGCGGCGTCACCTTCTGCCCTTCGGCGAAAAGCACTTCGCCGGTGTCGGCGTTCAGCACATCGTAGGTCGGCTTCTGCCCGCGCCACTGCTCGGGCACATAGGGCATCCGCCAGCCGTTCAGCTTGGTATCGCGCTCCCAGCGCACCGTGCCGTAGAAATGGTTCAGGATTTCCACGCCGTTCAGCCCCAGCGCATAGAGCAGCGCCGTCACCGGAAGCTTGCGCTTGCGGTCGATCCGCACGTTGACGATGTCCTTGGCGTCGAACTCGAAGTCCAGCCACGAGCCGCGATAGGGGATCACCCGCGCCGCGAACAGGAACTTGCCCGACGAGTGGGTCTTGCCGCGGTCGTGATCGAAGAACACGCCGGGCGAGCGGTGCATCTGGCTCACGATCACCCGCTCGGTGCCGTTCACGATGAAGGTGCCGTTCTCGGTCATGAGCGGCATGTCGCCCATGTACACGTCCTGCTCCTTGATATCGATGACCGAGCGCGTGCCCGTGTCGGCATCCACCTCGAACACGATCAGGCGCAGCGTCACTCGCATCGGCGCCGCATAGGTCATCCCGCGCTGGCGGCACTCTTCCTTGTCGTACTTCGGGTCTTCCAGCTCATACTGCACGAAATCCAGTTCGGCGGTGCCGGCGAAATCGCGGATCGGGAACACGCTGCGCAGCGTCTTCTCCAGCCCGGAGACATAATTGTCGGCAGGACGCGATCGCAGGAACTGCTCGTAGCTTTCGCGCTGCACCTCGATCAGGTTCGGCATCTGGCCGGCTTCGGCAATGTTGCCGAACACCTTTCTGATTCGCCGGGTCGACCGGAAGCGGGGCTGCGGAGCGGAACGGGCGGAGTCTACGGCCTTGGTTGCCATGGTGCGGTCGGGTCCTCGAAAACAAGCTTGGGCGATCAGTATCACGCACGCAGCAGACGACACAAAAGGCCGCAATTCCAAGGGGCACTCCCCGGAAGCGGCCACGCGTCGTCTGAAACCACCAAACCCATCCGTTGAAAACGCTGCGCGACGGCGTCCTCTATCTCGGGCTGTGGTGGAGCCGGGTATATAGGGATGCTGTAGGTTCGTGTCAAAGGGCATCCAACCGCGTCCGCTCCTAGGGTGAAGCACCAGCTCCTCCAAGACAGTCCATATCGAATTTCGATAATTATGTTGACACCCGGACGATCATACAATTATTGAATATCAATACGCTTCTTATCGGAGTTCAATATGACCAATCCCTCGGAGCTGCCAATTTCCGCCAGCCGGTTCCTCGTTCGCAGCGGTTACTGGATTACCGCCCTCATGGCCGTCGGCCTGCTCGGCGCCGGCCTGGCCCTGGCATTCGGCTGGCCGAATGTTATCCCGGCTGCGTTGGAGAAGGAGTCCGGGTTCAGGTTAGCCGACCTGCAGCCCTGGTTTAGCCTGATCCTGTTCTGCATCGCGGTCATGCTCGCACTCGCTGCCCGCATGTTCAGCCGCCTCTCCACCATCCTTGCCGCGGTGTCCCAAGGCGACCCCTTCACCCGGGACAACAGCCGCCGCCTGCGTCACATCGGCTGGCTTGTCATCGCGATGCAGCTGCTCGGCGCCGCCATCAGCTGGCTCGGTGATCAGCTGCCTGCGAGCACCAACCTAGCCGAGGGCTTTGGCTTCTCGTTCACCGGGCTGCTCGCTGCCCTGCTCGCCTTCGTCGTTGCCCAGCTCTTCGAACAGGCGCGCGCGATGCACGAAGAGCTCGAAGGAACCGTCTGATGGCGATCACCGTCAGGCTCGACGAACTTCTCCACGCCCGCCGGATGACGCTGACCGAGCTGTCGGAACAGGTCGACATAACGCTCGCCAACCTGTCGATCCTGAAGACCGGCAAGGCCAAGGCGGTCCGGTTCTCGACCCTCGCGGCGATCTGCGAGGTGCTGCAGTGCCAGCCCGGGGACCTGCTTGGATGGGCGCCGGATTGAGGCTCCTGCCGCAAACAGCCGAAATTTGCCGGTCAGCTGAAACCCGGAAACATCCGCGCGCGTATTAGGTTCTCCAGCAATCCGCCCTCGCGGAGAGCGTACAACATGGAGGGAAAGTATCATGCCGTTCGCCCGCTCGATGCAGCTCGCACAAACAGTGCCAATCGCGGCGTCGATCGCTGGCCTGGCCGCCCTTGTGGCCCTGCCCGCCCAGGCCGCCGTTTTCACCCTCACCGCAACCGATGTTGTCATCGATGAGCCGGCGCCCCTGTTTACCTCGGACCAGGTATTCGGCACCCTGACGCTAGACGACAGCATCCGCCCCGGCGACAGCTTCGGTTCGGCGTCCATCCTCGATCTCACCTTCAGCTTCGGCGGAATCGTCGGTACGTTGGCTGACATCCAGGCCGATATCGCGCCCGACGACGTCCAGGGCTTCGGC
>JANPJJ010000179.1:0-2257 GCA_031425455.1 Sandaracinobacter sp.
CGACGTTGCGGTCGAGGTCGCCGTGGAACAGCAGGACGGGGGCTTTCAGGCTGGCGGCATTCTGCGCCGGCGAGCCCTCCACGATGTGCGGGCCGCTGCCGATGAAGTCGGCGCGCAGCCGGAAGTCCGACCAGTTCCGACCTTCCTGCTTCAGCGTCGCGAGGTCGGTCACCGGGGCGATCGCGACCACGGCATGGAATAGGTCGGGGTAGGTTGCAGCCGCCTGCAGCGCCGCGTAGCCGCCATAGGACCAGCCGGCGATGCCGAGCCGCTTCGGATCGGCGACGCCTTGCTGCACCATCCAGCGGCCGGCATCGGCGACGTCGCCGATGGCGGTTTTCCAGGCGCGAAAGCCATTCTCCTGGAACCAGGCGTCGCCATAGCCGGCCGAACCGCGGAAATTGGGCTGCAGCACCGCATAGCCCATATGTGCGTAGAACTGCGCCAGCCAGTCGAAGCCCCATTCGTCCCGGGCGCTTGGGCCGCCGTGCGGCAGCACAAGGGCCGGCAGGTTGCGTCCGTCGCTGCCCGGTGGGAGTGTCAGGTAGCCCGGAACGGAGGTCCCGTCGGCGGCGGGAAACACGACGGGCTTCATCTTGGCAAGGCCGACCTTCTCGAGCTCGGGCCGGACCACCAGGAAAGTGCGCAGCTCGCGCGTATCGCGGTTCAGGATATAATAGACGCCCGGATCGCTGTCGGACCCGGCCCAAAGCAGCAGGATACGCTCGTCGGTGCTGCTGTCGACGATCTGGAGCAGGGGCTGGTCCGGAATCGCCTTCGTCAGCCCTTTCAGCAGCCGGGCGATATCTGCATCGAATATCTTCTGCTCCCGCCGGTCGGTGGCATAGGTGCTGCCGATCGGGCGATTGCGGCGGCCGATCCGCACCAGCCCGTCCACATCTACGTCCGGCCGCGCGGAGATCGTTTCCATCTGGCCGCTGCCATCCAGTTTCATCCGGCCGAGTGCCAGCCTGCCATCCGTCTTCAAGAAACCATAGGCGGCGTCGAGATCGTGATCGACGGCGATCGGAAGGAAACCCTCGCGCGACTGCCCGTTCCACGTGGAAAGCTTTTCCCACGCCCGGCTGCCGGACCTGCGAAACATATAGGTGCTGATCGGTGTGGTCTGGCCGGTGGCGCCCGCGACCGCATAAAGACCCATGATTCGCACGGCTCCGCGTCCGTCGCTCAGGTAGGTCATTGCATCGTCCCGGGGGCTTTCGACCCGCGTGGATTTCAGGCTTGCGGTGTTCAATCGATCGACGCCGAGCCCCTCCCCCTTCTGGACCAGCCGTGTCGCCGCGTTCGCCTCCGGGACATAGTTGCGCACCACCAGGATGTTGTCCGTCTCGTCGGGCAGCCAATCCAGCACCTCGCCGCCGTAGAGCTGAATGCCGAGGCTGTCGAACGACTGCCGCGTGCTGACCATGCGGACGTTTCCGCCCGCGGCATTGGCGGCAACCAGACGGGAGAAGGGCAGGATTTCGCCCACGCTCGCCGAATTGACAACACCGTAGATGGTGCAGAGCAACCGTGCTGCGGAGGTCCAGGCGCAGCCCTGCAAACGTTCCGGGGCGCCGGTGGCAGACAGCGAACGTATCGGCGTGGCGCCGGGCGCCAACGACAGGGTCATCGCAGTGCCGCCCTGGCCGGTGCCGGGAGCGATATAGACGACATGGCTTCCATCGGGGGAGAGGCGCATTTGTGCCACGCTTTCGCGGGCACCGAAACGGGCGGCTGCGTCTGGCAGAGAGGCCGTGGCTGCAGCGTGCAGAGGAACGGCCAGGATCGCCAGCGCTGCGGCGGCGAGCGCCCGGGTTGTCGTGTTCGAACGCAACATTGTGGAACCCCCTGTCGTTGAGGCATGTCTAACGCCAGAATTTTTGTGCGGGCAAGGCGCTGGTGCGGCGCGGCCCGGGCGACGACATCAAAAATTCATGTCCGAGCAAGCTTGACCCGGCGGGGTCGGCTGCCTATTTCCAACCTGTTAGCACTCGCCATTGGGGAGTGCTAAGACGCGGACGGCGGTGCTTGCTGCTGTCGCACTCATTTGAAACCGAAGCGAAAGAGGGACTATCATGAGCTTTACCCCGTTGCACGATCGCGTGCTGGTTCGCCGCGTGGAAGCCGAGGAAAAGACGGCCGGCGGCATCATCATCCCCGACACTGCCAAGGAAAAGCCGCAGGAAGGCGAGATCGTCTCGGTGGGCCAGGGTGCCCGTGACGAGAAGGGCGCGCGCGTGCCGATGGACGTGAA
>JANPJJ010000180.1:0-9403 GCA_031425455.1 Sandaracinobacter sp.
GCAGGCGCTGGAGCTGGCCTTCCTGCTAGCGGAGGAGCTGGCCGCGATCCGCAAGCGGCAGGACGGGAAGCCACAGGACGGCGCCATGGCAGCCTGAATGTCGCTTTGATTATGGCAGGCTTTGTGCGTATCTCCATTACGCAAAAATTCGGAGCCAGCCCATGAATGCACCGGTCGACCCCAAGGACCTTTACCCCGCCGACCTGAAATCGCGCGGGTTCCGGGATCTCGCGCATGTGCCTGGCCCGAAACCGGCGCGTTCGAAGACGTGGCGGACGATCAAGTTCCTGAACGATCCGAAGGGGGTGATCGCGAATCTGGCTGCCACCTACGGCCATGTGTTTCGTCGCCAGGATTATATGGGCTGGGGCGTGACCCTGCTGGGGCCGGAGGCGAACGAGCTGGTCCTGTTCAACAAGGACCGTATCTTCTCGTCCAAGCTGGGGTGGGACCCGGTGCTGGAGCTGGTGTTTCCCAACGGGCTGATGATGATGGATTTTGAACATCACCGCTCGCAGCGCAAGACGCTGTCGGTCGCGTTCAAGCCCGAGCCGATGAAGGTGTATCTGACCGGCCTGAACGAGGGGATCGAGCGTCGCCTGGGCCAATGGAGCACCACGGACACGTTCAAATTCTATCCGGCGATCAAGGACCTGACGCTGGACCTTGCCGCCGGCTCGTTCCTGGGGCTGCCCTGGGGGCCGGAGGCCGAGAAGATCAACCAGGCTTTTACCGACATGGTGCAGGCCTCGATCGCGATCGTTCGCCGGCCGCTCCCGTTCACCCAGATGCGGCGCGGGACAAAGGGGCGACAGTTCCTCTGCGACTATTTCGGGGCCGAGATCCCGAAGCGACGCGGGCGGCCCGCAGACGATTTCTTCAGCCAGTTCTGCAACGCGGTCGACGAGGACGGGAACGAGCTGACCGCGCCGGAGATCATCGACCATATGAACTTCCTGATGATGGCGGCACACGACACGCTGACTTCGTCGTTCACGTCCATGGTCTATCTGCTGGGGATCAACCCCGAGTGGCAGGAGAAGCTGCGCGGGGAGGTGGATGGGGTCCGCGCGCGGCACGGCAGCAAGCTCACCTATGAGGCGCTGGGCGAGCTCGAACTCGTCGAGATGGCATTCAAGGAATCGTTGCGCCTGATCCCGCCGGTGCCGATGATCCCGCGCCGGGCGGTGAAGGACTTCGTGTTTCAGGGCTACCGCATCCCCGCGGGGGCGGGCGTCGGCATAAACACGCTTTATACGCACCATATGCCAGAGCATTGGCCGGATCCGGATAAATTCGATCCCTTGCGTTTCACGACGCAGATTGCAGCCACCCGGCACAAATATGCCTGGGTGCCGTTCGGCGGCGGCGCGCACATGTGCCTGGGGCTGCACTTCGCCTACATGCAGGCCAAGGCCTTCTTCTTCCACCTGCTGTCGGAGCGGCGCATCGTGCTGCCGGAAGGTTACACCAGCGAGTTTCGGATGGTGCCGATTCCGCGGCCGAAAGACGGGCTGCCGGTGCGGTTGGTCGCGCGTTGAGGCGATCGTTCGGCTGGCTGGCGGTCGTCGCCGGCCTGTTGGCGGTTGCCTTCCTGCTGCTGCGCACGCCGGACATCCCAGCCGAAGACCTGCGAGCCAAATATGCCTCGCCGCAGTCGCAGTTTCTGGCGCTGTCCCCCGGGTTCGTGGTCCATGTGCGCGACGAGGGCCCGCGCGATGCACCAGTGCTGTTGCTGGCGCACGGTTCCAACGCTTCGCTGCACACATGGGAGCCGTGGGTCGCTCGCCTGAGCGAACGCTACAGGGTGGTGACGCTGGACTTGCAGGGCCACGGGCTCACCGGGCCCATACCGTCGGGCTGCTACACGCGTGAATGCATGGTCACGACAATAGAAGCGGTGCGGCAGCGGCTGGCGATCGAAAGGTTTGCCATCGGCGGCAGTTCGATGGGCGGCGCGGTCGCCTGGACTTACGCGCTGGAGCATTCCGAACGGGTGAAGGCGCTGGTGCTGGTCGCATCGTCCGGGGCACCCCGCGCCGGGGGCGGGACCGATCCGATCGGTTTCAGGCTAGCGCGGATGCCGTTGATTCGGGAACTGGCGGTTGTCGTCACGCCGCGCGCGCTGATCGAGCGATCGCTGGCACAATCGGTTTCGGTCGCGTCGGCGGCGTCGGCTGAGGCTGTCGACCGCTATTGGGAGCTGCTGCGCTACCCGGGCAATCGCCGCGCGACCTTGCAGCGCTTCCCGTCCGAGCCGGCGACGAAGGAACGGCTTGCCCCGCTGCAGCGACTGCCGGTGTTGCTGCTGTGGGGGACCGAGGACAGGCTGCTTGCGGTTGCAGAGGCGCGTTTCTTCGCCGATGCGATGCCGCAGGCGAAGCTGATCGCCTATCCGGGGATCGGCCACCTGCCGCAGGAAGAAACGCCGGACCGGTCGGCGGCCGACGTGGCAGCGTTTCTGGACGACGTGGGCGTTGGCGGGTGACCCGGCGCAGTCTTTAACAATTTTACAGCCTGCCATTCCAGCGAAGGCTGACATCTCCCCCGGTTGAGCGGGCGACAAGCTGGGAGATGCCAGCCTGCGCTGGCATGACGGCATAAATACTATGGAGAGGATGGCTCCGGAGGCTCTAGCTGTGCCAGTCTTGCCTTGGCAAAGCTCTCCACGTTCCCCTCCGCAATCGCATCCCGCAGGCCCTGCATCAGCTGCTGATAGTGCCGGATGTTATGCTCGGTCAGCAGCATCGGCCCCAGGATCTCGTCGGTGCGGACCAGATGGTGCAGATAGGCCCGGCTGTAGTGGGCGCACACCGGGCAGGGGCATTGCGGGTCCAGCGGGCCGCTGTCTTCGGCGTGCCTTGCATTCCTGAGGTTCAGCGTGCCGTCCAGCGTGAAGGCCTGCGCGGTGCGGCCCGAGCGGGTGGGGAGCACGCAATCGAACATGTCGACGCCGCGCAGCACCGCGCCGATGATGTCGGACGGCTTGCCCACCCCCATCAGGTAGCGCGGCCGGTCTGCCGGGAGCATCGCGGGGGCATAGTCCAGCACCTCGAACATCGCGCCCTGCCCTTCGCCGACGGCCAGGCCGCCGATCGCATAGCCTTCGAAGCCGATTTCGGTGAGCCTGTCGGCCGACTCGCGGCGCAGATCCTCGAACAGGCTGCCTTGCTGGATTCCGAACAGCGCGGGGGCGGGATCGGCCAGAAAGGCATCGCGGGATCGCTTTGCCCAGCGCATCGACAAGCGCATGGAGCGCGCCGCCTCGTCATGTGTGGCGCCGTTCCCGGTGCATTCGTCGAACGCCATCACGATGTCGGAGCCGAGCAGGCGCTGGATTTCGACCGACCGCTCCGGGCTGACGAAATGCTTGGAGCCGTCGACATGGCTCTGGAAGGACACGCCTTCCTCGCGCATCTTCACCAGAGCCCCCAGGCTCATCACCTGATAGCCGCCCGAGTCGGTGAGGATCGGGTGCGGCCAATTCATGAAGCGGTGCAACCCGCCCAGCCGCGCCACCCGCTCGGCCCCGGGGCGGAGCATCAGATGATAGGTGTTGCCCAGGATGATGTCGGCGCCCGCGGCCCGCACGGCACCAGGGTGCATCGCCTTGACGGTGGCGGCGGTCCCGACCGGCATGAAGGCGGGCGTGCGGATCGTGCCGCGCGCTGTTGTGATTTCACCGGTCCGGGCGCGGCCATCGGTGGTGTGGATGCCAAAAGCGAACTCAGCCATCGGGCAGCAATAGCGAACTGTCCCCGTAAGAATAGAAGCGGTAGCCGTTCGCGATGGCATTGGCATAGGCCACCCGCATCCGGTCGAGCCCCATCAATGCGCTGACCAGCATGAAGAGGGTGCTTTTCGGCAGGTGGAAGTTGGTGATCAGGCCATCTATCCAGCGAATGCGGGTGCCCGGCGTGATGAAGATGTCGGTGGTGCCGGTAAAAGGCTGCAGCGCCGCGCTTTCGAGCAGGCGTAGCGAGGTTGTGCCGACTGCGATGATGCGCCGGCCTTCGGCTCGGGCGGCCTTCAGCCGGGCAGACACGTCGCTCGGGACTTGCCCCCATTCGGCGTGCATTCGATGGTCTTCGGTGCGGTCGGCCTTTACCGGCAAGAAGGTCCCGGCGCCGACGTGCAGCGTAACCGTCTCGCGCTGGATTCCGGCTGCGTCCAATGCAGCGAGCAGGTCTGGCGTGAAATGCAGCCCTGCGGTGGGCGCCGCCACGGCCCCGCCGGTGCGGGCATAGAGCGTTTGATAGTCCGCGCGGTCCTGCGCATCGATCCCGCGCTTTCGGGCGATATAGGGCGGCAACGGCATCCGGCCGGCACGTTCCAGCGCAACTTCCAGAGGGTCTTGGCTTTCGAAGCGCCACTGCACTTCGCCGTTGGAGCGCTTTTCAACCACCGTACCGCCGAGCCCGGCGCCGAAATCGATGTGGTCGCCTGGCTTCAGGCGGCGCGAATTGCGCACGAACGACAGCCACTCCATCGGGCCGAGCCTGAGGTGAAGCGTGACATCGATCTGCGCCTCACCCTTTCGACCGGCAAGCTGGGCCGGGATCACGCGAGTGTCGTTGAACACCAGCACGTCGCCGGGGCGCAGATGGGCGGGCAAATCGCGGACGATATGGTCGGACAGGCCCGCGGGGGTAACCTTCAGCAGCCGCGCGGAGTCGCGCGGGACCGCGGGACGAAGTGCGATGCGGTCTTCGGGGAGGTGGAAATCGAAGTCGGACACGCGCATCTGGGTGGATCCAACGGTTTCGGGCGGTGGACAATCGGGGAGCGGGGAGATCCCAGCCTACGCTGGGATGACAGGCTTTACTTTGGCGGCTGGGCCGGCGCGAGCAGCTTGGCGGCTTCGGCAGCAACCGGATCGACAGCAGCCGGCTTGGCCGCAAAAACCGGAGGCGGTTTGTTGTCGGCTGCGATCGAGGCTTGCAGGATCCGCGAAGGGTTCGCCGGTGGCTCGCCACGCTCGATCGGGTCGACCCACTGCATGCCAGAGATCACCCGGCCCAGCACCGTGTAAGTCCGGTCGAGCCGAAGCAGCGGCTGGAACATGATGAAGAACTGGCTGTTCGCCGAGTTCGGGTCTTGCGTGCGCGCCATGGAAACAGTGCCTCGCACATGCGGCAGCTCGTTGAATTCCGCTTTCAGGTCCGGCAGATCCGATCCGCCCTGCCCGGTGCCCTTGGGATCGCCGGTCTGCGCCATGAAGCCGTCGATCACGCGGTGAAACAACAGCCCGTCGTAAAAACCGCGCCGCACCAGTGTCTTCACGCGCTCGACATGGCCCGGCGCAACGTCCGGCCGAAGCAGGATGGTGACGCGTCCGCCGGTGGACAGGTCCAGATAGAGGATATTGTCCTGCACGATCTGCGGCGCTGCCGGGACGCCGGAAGGCACCGGCGACTGCGCCAGGGCCGGCGCCCCGAGCAGCAGCCCGACGGTGAGGAGAAGCAGGCGGATCATCGAACAGGTCTTTCGCTGCGGGCAGCTTGCCGCTTCATGAACGCACGATACCAGGGCTCGATGAGGAAGACTCATCGAGTGCGGCCTGACGGCCGGCGCCCGGTCGGGCTTGCGGCGTTCCGCCGGTCTTTGTTTGAGTGCGGCCTGACGGCCGGCGCGCGGTCGCGCTTGCGGCGTTCCGCCGAAAGGTCGGTCGTGATCGCCGGAACGCGGCATCAACGGGCCGCATTGGCAGCGATGCGGGCCCGGACTTCGGCGGCGATATCGGCGCCCACGAACTTGTCGATCGCGCCGCCATAGCTGGCGATTTCCTTCACCAGCCGCGACGCGATCGGCTGGAGGGCGACATCGGCCATCAGGAATACCGTTTCGATCCGGTCGTTCAGCTGCTGGTTCATGCCCGCCATCTGGAACTCATACTCGAAATCGGCGACCGCGCGCAGCCCGCGCACGATCATCGAGGCGCCCTGGGCCTCCGCGAAATGCATCAGCAGCGCATCGAACGCCACCACCTCGACATTGGCGAGCCCCGCCGTTTCGCGCCGCACATGGCCGACCCGCTCCTCCAGTGTGAACAACGGCGACTTGGAAGGGTTGGTGGCGACCCCGATAATGAGGCGATCGACCAGTCGGCTGCCGCGGGCGATGATGTCCATGTGCCCCAGCGTGACGGGGTCGAAGGTGCCGGGATAGACGCCGATCCGCATCAGTGGTCGCGTTCGATCGTGAAGCGGGCGATGGCGCGAAGCAGATTGGCTTCGGGGCCGAAGCCATGGAGGTGATCGATCGCCTGATCGATCAGCATCTGGGCCTGGTTGCGGGCACGATCGACGCCCAGCAGCGACACGAAGGTGGATTTGCCGGCGCCCATGTCCTTGCGCAGGGCCTTGCCTGCGGTCGCCTGGTCGCCTTCCACGTCCAGCAGGTCGTCGGCGATCTGGAACGCCAGCCCCAGGTCGCGGGCATAGCCCTTCAGCTTCAGTCGGGTGCCATGGCCGACCTTGCCCATGATGGCGCCGGCCTCCACCGAAAAGGCGATCAGTGCCCCGGTCTTCAACTGTTGCAGCCGGGTCGTGGTCGGCAGGTCGAACACGGTCGTTTCGGCTGCGAGGTCCATCATCTGGCCGCCAGCCATTCCCGCCGGACCCGAGGCGCGGGCCAGCTCCAGCACCAGTTCGGATCTCACGAACGGGTCTTCATGGGTGGCCTCGTCCGCCAGCAGCTCGAACGCGACTGCGAACAGGCTGTCGCCCGTCAGCACCGCAGTCGCTTCGTCGAACGCCTTGTGGACCGTCGGCTTCCCCCGCCTCAAATCGTCGTCGTCCATGCAGGGCAGGTCATCGTGAACCAGGCTGTAGCAATGCACCGCCTCGATCGCGAGGGCGACCCGGATCGCGCGTTCCCGGTCGACGTTGAAGAGATCGCAGCTGGCGACCACCAGCAGCGGACGCATGCGCTTGCCGCCGCCCATCACCGCGTGGCGCATCGCCCGGTACAGCGGCGCGCGCGCGTCTTCGGGCACGGCAAGCAGCCGGTCGAACCGGGCGTCGACCGCTTCGCCGATGGCATCGAGCGCAGGCTTCAGGCTGAGGCTTGGAGGTGTCACGTGGGCAAATCAGCCTGGAAAGGGCGTTTCGGAAACCGGCCGACCCTCGGGGTCGAGCTGAAGCTGGGCAATGCGCGCCTCGGCCGACGACAACCTGGATTCGCAATGCGTCTTCAGCGCCTGCGCCTCTTCATAGAGCCCGATCGCGGCCTCCAGCGGCGCGTCTCCGGATTCGAGCTGCCGGACGATCGCCTCCAGCCGCTGCAACGCGGCTTCGAAGCTCAGGGCCGAAATATCGTCTGTCGCTGGCATGCACTCTCCCAGATGGCTCGCCTTTGGACGGGGGCGCATGGCCGGTCAAGCCGGGAGCGGCGGCCATGCGCCTCAACCGGCGCGGGTGGCCGTAATCCGCACCTTCACCGGCACGCGAAACCCGACCCAGCTTGCCGAAGGATCGCTTGCCAGCCCGATCCGGAAGGCGCGGCGGTCCAGCACGGCCTCGCCGGTCATCACGGCGCGGTCGCCCTTCATGGCAAGCGTGAAGGGCAGTGTGACCGGGACGGCAGCGCCGCGCAGGCTGAGCGTGCCCCTGGCCACATATTGGCCTGGCTTGCCGGGGGCAAACGACGTCAGTTGCAGCCGGGCGGTCGGCGAACGCTTCACGTCGAACCAGTCTGCCGTTGGCAGGCTTCCGTTTACCGTGCGGTCGTCGGTGGTCGCGGCGGCGAGATCGATGGTGGCATCGACCCGCGCTTCGGCGAGCTTGTTCGGATCGAAACGGATGCTGGCGGCAAAACGCGGGAAACGGCCCTGCACGATCTGACCGTTCCAGTCGGCACTGAATCCAAGGCTGCTTTGCGCCGGGACGACAGTCCACTGGCTGGCAGCCGCGGGAGCGGCCGCCAGCAGGAGCAGGGCAAGACGGATCATGCCCGCGGTCGGACGAACGGCAGCATGCGCGCCAGCACATCGTCGCGGTCGAAATAATGATGCTTGAGCGCGCCCGCGACATGCAGCGCCAGCAGGCCCGCACCGGCGTATGCGAGCAACTCGTGCGCTTCGTTGGCGCTTCCCGAAACCGCCTTGCTGGTCTCGATCGGCAAGTGCGGCCATTCGAACAGGCCGAACCAGATGGTCGGGAAGCCGAGCGGGCTTGCCGAGACCATGATCCAGCCGGTCAGCGGTACCAGGATCATGACCCCGTAGAATCCCCAGTGGCTGAGGTGGGCGAGCGCGCGTTCGGTCGGCGTCATATGGCCGGGCAGCGCCGGGCGGTCCGTGGTCAGCCGAAGCACGAGCCGCATCAGGCTAAGTACGAGGATGGTGAGGCCGGTGCTCTTGTGTAGCTGGATCACCTGGAACCCCAGCCGCTTCTGCGCCGGATCGGCCGAATCCAGCAGGTCGCCCATCAGCAGCCCGCCGGCGAAGTTGCCGATCAGAAGCGCGGCGATCAGCCAGTGGAAGGTGATTGCCGCGCGGCTGTAGCCCGACCGTTCCGCCATCAGGCCGGCTTCTTCTCGAACTCGGCCTCGATGATGAGATTGATGTCATCGCCGATGAACGGAAGCAGCTCCTTCGAACCGAAATCGGAGCGCTTGATGCTGCCGGTCGCGGAGAAGCCCAGCATCGGCACCTTGCGCATCGGGTGGTCCATCGCGCCGTTCAGGGTCACGTCCAGTGTGACCGGCTTGGTGACGCCCAGGAAGGTGAGATTGCCGGCAAGCTTTCCGGTGTTGGCGCCGGTCGCCGTCAGCCCGGTGGATTGGAAGGCGATGGTGGGGTGCTGCCCGGCCTTCAGAAACTTCTCCGCGACCACCTTGTCGAAATCCTCCTTCTCGGGGAAGGGGAAGTCGGTGCGAACGCTCTTCGGGTCGATCATGACGTTGACCGACGATCTGGTGGGGTCGGCCGGATCGAGCCTGATGGTTGCGTCGAAGCCGACGAAGCGGGCGGTATAGTTGGAAAGCCCCAGATGCTTCACCTGCCAGGTCAGGCTGGCGTGGGTCTTTTCAAGCACATAGTCACCGGCGGGAACCTTCAGAGGTGCCGCCTGTGCCAGAAGCGGCGTGGCGGCCAGCATCATTCCCGCAACTGCCAATGCCTTGAATCGCGTCACCATCGCCTGCTCCCTCAACATGGTTACCCAGCGTCAAGGGATAGACGGTGGCTTGCGGCCCGACAAGCACAGGTTGAAAGGCCGGGGAAGTCCGTGTCCCGGGTTTCAGCCCCGGCGGAACGCCGCAAGTGCGACGGCACGCCGGCCGCCAGGCCGAACTCGATGCCTCTCGGCATCGAGCCTAGGCAGCAGCCAGTTCGCCGTTCATCACTGCAAACAGCTCGCGCATCTGCGACAGCGAGAAGAGATGGGCATAGACCAGGCCC
>JANPJJ010000181.1:0-16939 GCA_031425455.1 Sandaracinobacter sp.
GATACGGGCGAAGTGGCGGGTCCGCACCGACCGTTTGCACGAAGATCCGCTGACGCCAGAACGTCAGGTGGGGACCATATGATCGGGGCCACGGCCCCGGCAGGGACAGCCCCCTCGGAATGTTAATCGCCTCAGGGATGCTCAATTGCGCGCATCGGGCAGAGCCCGCCGTCCCCAATCTAGGCGGCCCGGGCGGCTTCCTCAAGCCTGTTCGCCAGGGTTTCGGCACGAATTGCCAAGGCCTCGAATGCAGCCCGGTCCGGGCCGGGCAGGGAAGAGGGCGCGGCCGAGGGAATCGCGGACGGCCGCTCGGCCGGTCCGCCACGCCCCAGCTTGCGCTCCAGAAGTTCACCGCTGACCAGAAGCGCCGCCATCAACAGCAGGCGCGCCTCGCCGACCGAGCCCAGATTCTCGTTAAGGTTGGAGACTCGCGCGTCGAGCAGGCTGGCGGCGGCGCGGAGATCTTCCTCCTCGCCGTCGCGGCACGCCAGGCGATACTCGCGTCCGCCGACGTTGATATTGACTTCAGCCATCTGCCCTCCGCTTTTCGGCTTCGATCAGCCGCTCGAGGTCAGACAACGTATCGTTTGCCGCCGTCCGCAGCTTCCGATGTCGTTGCGCCAGTTGGTCCGCGGCAGCCTCGCTCCGACGCAAAGCTGCCTCGATCCGCGCAAGCAGGTCGATCATGTGGGTGCCCCCCCTGTGAAGCTCGTGCATGAGACAGAATCGACACGCACGTCAAGCCGCGTAAGTTCAATGTGTTGGCAACCTTGGATAAGATATTGTCTTCGCTTGCCCATATTTGCGCGGTCCCTGCCATGACACGTTGCGGCGTTGATTTCCCCAGGCGTCTTTGCAAGGGAGGCGCCGCGTGCGCCGGGTCCGGGGATTCGGCGGAGCTTTCCGAGTCGGGCGTTCCTGCCCGCTCCAGACCTTGATCGGGGCCGGAATTTTGAACGAAGATCGCGTCGCCGATGCCGGCTGAGAGCCTTGCCCGTGAACAGCTGGCTCCCATGGCCAATGCTATCCGTGCCCTTGCCATGGACGCCGTGGAGGCTGCCAACAGCGGGCACCCCGGCATGCCGATGGGCATGGCCGATGTCGCCACGATCCTGTGGACCGAGGTGCTGAAATATGATTCCGCCGACCCGGACTGGCCCGATCGCGACAGGTTCGTGCTGTCGGCCGGCCACGGCTCGATGCTGATCTATGCGCTTCTTCATCTGTCCGGTTTCGCCCATCCGACCATCGACGACATCCGTGCCTTCCGCCAGCTCGGTAGCCCGTGCGCCGGGCACCCCGAGCGCCATGAGCTGAAGGGGGTGGAGACGACGACCGGGCCGCTGGGCCAGGGGCTGGCAACGGCAGTAGGCATGGCGATTGCTGAGCGGCACATGAACGCCCTGTTCGGCGATGCGATGGTGGATCACCGGACCTGGGTGGTGGCCGGAGACGGTTGCCTGATGGAGGGGATCAGTCATGAGGCGATCGGGCTGGCCGGGCATCTGAAGCTCGGTCGGCTGAACATCCTGTGGGACGATAACGGCATTTCGATCGACGGACCCATTTCGATGGCTTCAAGCGAGGATGTGCCGGCGAGGTTCCGCGCCGCGGGCTGGCACACGCTGGCCTGCGACGGGCATGACCCCGCCTCGATCCGCGCTGCGCTGGCGGCGGCGGGCGCGTCGGACCTGCCGACCCTGGTGCAGTGCCGCACCGTGATCGGCTATGGCGCGCCGACCAAGGCCGGCTCGGAAAAGACCCATGGCTCGCCCTTGGGCACTGCCGAAGTGGCAGGCGCGCGGGAAAAGCTGGGCTGGACGGCAGCGCCGTTCGAAATCCCGGCTGACATTGCCGAAGTCTGGCGCCAGGCGGGCGCGCGCGGCGGTGCGGCGCGCGCCGACTGGGCCGCGCGGCTCGCAGCGCATCCGGACCGGGCCGAGTTCGAGCGGCGCATGGCCGGCCGGCTGCCTGCCGACTTCTCGCTGGCCGCATTCAAGGCGAAGCTGCTGGCCGATCCCAAGCCGCTGGCGAGCCGCAAGGCCTCCGAAATGGCGATCGAAGCGCTGAATGCGCAGTTGCCCGAAACCGTGGGCGGTTCGGCGGATCTCACCGGCTCCAACCTGACGCGGCCCGGCGGGCTGCCGCTGCTGTCGGCGGCTGGGTATGGCGGGCGCTATATCCACTACGGCATTCGCGAGTTCGGCATGGCGGCAGCGATGAACGGGCTCAGCCTGCACGGCGGGGTGATCCCCTATGGCGGCACCTTCCTGGTGTTCGCCGATTATTGCCGGGCGGCGATTCGGCTGTCGGCATTGCAGGAACAGGGTGTCGTCTATGTGATGACGCACGATTCGATCGGCCTTGGCGAGGATGGGCCGACGCACCAGCCAATCGAGCATCTGGCCTCGCTCCGCGCGATGCCGAATTTGGCGGTGTACCGCCCAGGGGACGCGATCGAGACCGCGGAATGCTGGGAGCTGGCGATCGCCGACCGGAACCGGCCCTCGATCCTGGCGCTGAGCCGGCAGAACCTGCCGCTGCTGCGGACGGACACGGCGACCAACCGAAGCGCGCGGGGCGGCTATCGCCTGAGTTCGGCGACAGCGCCGCGACGGGTGGTGCTGGTGGCGACCGGCTCCGAACTCTCGATCGCTTCCGAAGCGGCGCGTCTGCTGGAAGCGGCCGAGGTCGGCGCCGATCTCGTGTCGCTGCCCTGCTGGGAGCGGCTCGCCGAACAGCCGGCCGACTATCGCGCCGATCTGCTGCCGGCCGATGTGCTGAAGGTTTCCGTGGAAGCCGGCTCGACGTTCGGCTGGGAGCGGATCGTGGGCCATGACGGTTTGAGGATCGGGATCGACAGCTTCGGCGCGTCGGCTCCGGCGCCGGCCCTCTATGAGCATTTCGGGTTGACGCCGGAGGCGATAGTCGCGCGGGTGCTGGCGAAACTGGGCTGAACGCACGAAGCGCAAGCAGAAAACAAGGAGCGAGACGGATGAAGGTTGCCATCAACGGGTTCGGGCGGATCGGCCGGCTGGTGCTTCGCGCGATCCTGGAACAGGGGCGCTCGGATATCGAAGTGGTCGCGATCAACGATCTTGCCGACACCAAGTCCAACGCGATGCTGTTCAAGCGCGACAGCGTGCACGGCCGCTATCCCGGCTCGGTGGAGGCCGACGGGCAGGACATGATCGTGGACGGCCGGCGCATCCGGGTGACGGCCGAGCGAGATCCTTCGAAGCTGCCGCACAAGGAACTGGGTGTCGACATCGCGCTGGAGTGCACCGGCTTCTTCACCGATGCGCAACAGGCCCGCGCCCACATCGAGGCCGGCGCCAGGCGGGTGCTGATCTCGGCGCCGGGCAAGGGCGTCGACCTTACCGTGGTCTATGGGGTGAACCACCAGAAATTGACGGCCGACCATGTCGTCGTCTCCAACGCCAGCTGCACCACCAACTGTCTGGCGCCGGTGGCCAAGGTGATGAACGACCTGGTCGGGATCGAGCGCGGGCTGATGACGACCATCCACGCCTATACCAACGATCAGAAGATCCTGGACCAGATCCATCCCGACATGCGGCGTGCGCGGGCGGCGGCGATGTCGATCATCCCGACCACGACCGGCGCCGCGCGCGCGGTCGGCGAGGTGCTGCCGGAACTGAAAGGCAAGCTCGACGGTTCCGCAGTGCGCGTGCCCACCCCCAATGTCTCCCTCGTCGACCTGACGTTCGTACCCGGGCGCGACACCTCGCGGGACGAGATCAACGCGGCGTTGAAGGCCGCGTCCGAGGGCGCGATGAAAGGCATCCTCGATTACAGCGAGGATCCGCTGGTTTCCATCGACCTCAACCACGTGCCGTTCAGCTCGACGGTGGACAGCCTGGAAACGGCCGTGTTGGAAGGCAAGCTGGTCCGCGTGGTCTCGTGGTACGACAATGAATGGGGCTTTTCCAACCGGATGGCCGACACCGCGGTGGCGATGGGCCGCTTCCTCTGATGGTCTGCATGCTCAATTCCCTGTTGCTCGCCACGCTCGACGATATGCCGGACGACCTGCGCGGAAAACGGGTGCTGGTGCGCGCCGACCTGAACGTGCCGATGCAAGGCGGGGAGGTGAGCGATGCAACCCGGCTGCAGGCGTGCGTGCCGACCCTCGCCGACCTGGCATCACGTGGCGCGGTGGTGCTGGTGCTGTCGCATTTCGGCCGCCCGAAGGGAGTGGACCCGAAGCTCAGCCTGCGGCCGATCGCCTGGGCGCTGGGCGAAGTGCTGGGGCGCGAGGTTGCGTTTGTGCCCGATTGTGCCGGGCCGCAGGCGGAAGCCGAGGTCGTAGAGCTGCACCCGGGGCAGATCGCAGTGTTAGAGAACACGCGGTTTCACGCCGGCGAGGAAGCGAACGACCCCGGGCTGGCGGACGCGATGGCGCGGCTGGGCGACTATTTCGTGAACGATGCCTTTTCGGCAGCGCACCGGGCGCATGCCTCGACCGAGGGCCTGGCGCATCGGCTGCCGGCCTTTGCCGGGCGGGCCATGGAGGCCGAGCTTAAGGCGCTGCAAGCGGCACTCGGCGCTCCGGTGCATCCGGTGGCAGCGGTGGTCGGCGGGGCCAAGGTTTCCACCAAGCTCGACGTTCTGAAGAACCTGGTCGGGCGGGTCGATCATCTGGTGATCGGCGGCGGCATGGCGAACACTTTCCTGGCGGCGCGCGGCGTCGATGTCGGGAAAAGCCTGTGCGAGCATGAGCTGGGCGACACGGTGCGCGAAATCCTGGCCCGGGCCGAGGCAGCGGGCTGCACGGTGCATCTGCCCTATGACGTGGTGATCGCCCGCGAGTTCCGGGCGAATGCGCCGAGCGAGGTGGTGAACATCCACGAGGTGCCGGCCGGTGCGATGATCCTGGACCTGGGGCCGGACGCGGTAGAGGCGCTCGGCGATGTGCTGAAGACCTGCGCGACATTGGTGTGGAACGGGCCGCTGGGTGCCTTCGAGCTGGAGCCGTTCGATGCGGCGACCGTGGCGCTGGCCCGGACGGCGGCCGCCCTGACCGAAGGCGGCACGCTGGTGAGCGTTGCCGGCGGCGGCGATACGGTGGCGGCGCTCAACCATGCCGGCGTCACCGACAGTTTCACCTTTGTGTCGACCGCAGGCGGTGCCTTCCTGGAGTGGATGGAGGGAAAGCCGCTGCCGGGGGTGGAAGCGCTGAGAGGAACCAGTGTCTAACGATGTGACGCGACGCCCTAATTTTCGGAGACCCGCATGACCATGACCGACACCGTCCGCCGCATTCTGGCGAACTACGAGAGCGACAATCCCGGGACCAAGGCCAATCTGGTGCGGATGCTGATGGCCGGGCGGCTCGGCGGCACCGGCAAGATGGTGATCCTGCCGGTGGACCAAGGATTCGAGCATGGGCCGGCGCGGAGCTTCGCCGTCAACCCGGCCGGGTACGATCCGCACTACCACTATCAGCTGGCGGTGGACGCCGGGCTCAACGCCTATGCAGCGCCGCTCGGCATGCTGGAGGCCGGTGCCGGAACCTTCGCGGGGCAGATTCCGACGATCCTGAAGGTGAACTCGTCCAACAGCTGGGCCCAGGGCGTGAACCAGGCGCTGACCGGGGGCGTGGAGGATGCGCTTCGGCTGGGCTGCTCGGCGATCGGCTTCACCATCTATCCCGGCGCCGACGACTGTTTCGACATGATGGAAGAAATCAAGGAGATGTCGGCCGAGGCCAAGTCGGTCGGCCTGGCGACGGTGATCTGGAGCTATCCGCGCGGGGGCAAGCTTTCCAAGGACGGTGAGCTGGCGCTCGATGTCGGCGCCTATGCCGCGCACATGGCGGCGCTGCTGGGGGCGCACATCATCAAGGTGAAGCTGCCGAGCGACCATGTCGAGCAGAAGGACGCGAAAAAGGCCTACGAGGACGGCGACTGGTCCACCCAGGCAAAGCGAGTCGCTCATGTTGTGCAGAGCTGCTTCAACGGCCGGCGCATCGTGGTGTTCTCAGGCGGGGCGACCAAGGGCGCCGACGCTGTTTACGAGGATGCGCGTGCGATCCGCGATGGCGGTGGCAACGGCTCCATCATTGGGCGCAACAGCTTCCAGCGCCCCCGCGACGAGGCGCTGGCGCTGCTGGACCGGATCGTGAACATCTACTTGGCGAAGGAATAGCAGGCTTGGAGATCGGCGGCGTGGAGATGGGAGACGGGTTCGCCGACCTTTTGGCGCGCGACCCGCGGCCGCCGTGCCAGCTGTACCTCATCTCGCCGCCTATGTTCGAGCTGCCCGATCATGCCAAGGCGCTGAAGGCGGCACTGGCGGCGGGCGGCCCGGTCGCGGCCTACCAGTTGCGTTTGAAGATCGTCGATGACGGCGAAATCCTGCGCGCGGCCGAAGCGTTGAAGCCGATCTGCGCCGCGCACGATGTCGCCTTCCTCCTGAACGACCGGATGGACCTGGCGAAGACGTGCGGCGCCGATGGCGTGCATCTGGGCCAGTCGGACGGTGACCCGGCAGCGGCGCGGGCGCTGCTGGGACGCGACGCGCAGATCGGAGTCACTTGCCATGCCTCGCGGCACCTGGCGATGGAGGCCGGGGACGCAGGGGCCAATTATATCGCGTTCGGGGCCTTTTTCCCGACCGAAACCAAGCTGGTGGAGCATCATGCCACGCCCGACCTTTTGAGCTGGTGGACCGCGATCTCGCCGATCCCCTGTGTTGCGATCGGCGGAATCGCGCCCAACAATGCCCGGCTGCTGGTGGAGGCCGGCGCCGATTTCCTCGCTGTCAGCTCGGCGGTCTGGAACGGCCCCGACGGGCCCGGCGCTGCGGTCGTGCATTTCGGCGAAGCGATGGCATCCGCCTGAGCTTCGCCTTGCAGACGAGATCGGGCATCGCTAGCTGATGTGTCATTCCCTGCCCCTTTCGAAAGCAGCCCGATGAAAGCCCTTCTGCTTGCATCCGCCCTCCTGGTGGCCGCCCCAGCTGTTTCACAAAGCATGACGAAGCCAAGCCCCCCGCCGGCCGCAACTGCTGCCGAACCCATCCTGCTGCAGCCCTGGACGGGACCGCATGGCGGCGTGCCGCCTTGGGACAAGGTGACGCCGGAAGGCTTCCCGCCGGCCTTCGCGGCGGCGTCGGACGAGCTGCGCGCCGAAATCCGCGCCATCGCCGAAAACCCGGCCGCGCCCACGTTCGACAATGTGATCGGCGCGATGGAGGCGAGCGGCGATGATCTGAACCGGGTGCAGGGACTGTTCGGCGTCATGACGTCGAACATGAACAGCCCGGCCTATCAGGCACTGGACCGCGAATGGAGCCCGAAGTTCGCCGCGCTTTCGGACGAGATCGTCCTGAACCCGAAGCTGTTCGCCAGGATCGACGCCTTATTCGCCAGGCGTGCCGGGCTGGGGCTTTCCCCCACCCAACTGCGCCTGCTGGAACGCACGCACGCCGATTTCGTTCGTTCCGGGGCAAAGCTGGGCGCCGCCGACAAGACCCGGCTGTCGGCGATGAACCAGGATCTGGCCGGGCTGTTCACCGACTTTTCGCAGAAGCTGCTGAAGGACGAGGAGACCGCGCTGCCGGCGACTGAGGCCGAGATGGCAGGTGTGCCAGACGGGGTGAAATCGGCCGCCAAGGCAGCCGCCGCCGAGCGCAAACTGCCGGGCTTCGCCATCGTCAACACCCGGTCCGCAGTGGATCCGGTGCTGACCTTTGCCGACAATCGGGCCCTGCGCGAGCGGGTGTGGCGGGCGTTCGTGAACCGCGGCGACAATGGTGGCGCGAGCGACACCAATGCGACGATCGCGCGGATCGTGGCACTGCGGGCGGAGCGGGCGACGCTGCTGGGCTTCCCGACCCACGCGCATTTCCGCATGGCCGACACGATGGCGGTGGACCCGGCCAGGGCCGAGGCGCTGATGATGCGGGTGTGGGGCCCGGCAGTGGCGCGGGTCGGCGAGGAAGTCGCCGACATGAAGAAGATCGCAGGCACGGACATCCAGCCCTGGGATTATCTCTATTATGCGGAGAAGGTGCGAAAGGCGCGCTACGACCTGTCTGACGCCGAGGCCAAGCCCTATTTCGAGCTGAACAACATGATCCAGGCGAGCTATTACGCCGCCGAGCGGCTGTATGGCATGAAGTTCCGCGAAGTGACGGGCACGGTACCGGTGTTCGAGCCCAATGTGCGCGTTTATGAAGTGACCCGCGACGGCAAGCACATCGGGCTGTTCTATCGCGACGACTTCGCCCGGACCGGCAAGCGTTCCGGCGCGTGGCACACCACATACCGGCTGCAGCGCGGGTTCCCGACAAAGCAGACGGTGATCAACAGCAATAACAATAATTTCGCCAAGGCAGCCGCCGGCGAGCCGGTGCTGATCAGCTATGATGACGCGAACACGCTGTTCCACGAATTCGGCCACGCGATCCACTTCTTGCTGCAGGACGTGACCTATCCGGGACTGGCCTTCACCCCGCGCGACTTCATCGAATATCCGAGCCAGGTGAACGAGAACTGGCTGCTCAGCCGCGACGTGCTGGACAAATATGCCCGGCACTACAAGACCGGTTCGGCAATGCCGGCGAGCCTCGTCGACAAGATCGAGAAGGCGCAGACCTTCAACCAGGGCTATGCGACCGTCAGCTACCTGTCGTCGGCGATCGTGGACATGAAGCTGCACCTCGTGGCCGACGGCAAGGTCGATCCGGACGCGTTCGAGAAGGCGACCCTGGCCTCGATCGGGATGCCGAAGGAGATCGTGATGCGGCACCGGCTGCCGCAGTTCGGTCACCTGTTTTCGGGCGACAGCTATTCGGCAGGCTATTATTCCTATCTCTGGTCGGAAACGATGGACGCCGACACCTGGGCCGCATTCGAGGAGGCCGGGTCCCACTGGGACCAGGCGACTGCGGATCGGTTCCGTACGGTGCTGCTGGCAACCGGTAACGAAACCGACCGGACGGAAGCCTATCGCAAGTTCCGCGGCCGCGACCCGGACGTGAAGGCGCTGCTGAAAAAGCGCGGCTTTCCGACCGGGGTGGTTGCACCGTCAACCGGCCGATGATCGCAACCAGTCTGCGCCGTCTATCGGTGGCCGCGCTGATCCTGGCGTCGATGGCAGCACAGGCGTCCGAGCCCGTTCAGGTGATGGTGCTGGGCACCTACCATTTCGCCAACCCCGGGCTGGACCTCAACAATATACAGGTCGATACGCCGCTGACGCCGCAGCGGCAGGCGGAACTTGAGCGCGTCGCCGACACCATAATCGGATTCAAACCGACCCGGGTGATGGTGGAAATGCAGGGCAAAGGTCCGGGGCTCGACATCGAAGAATACCGGCGCTTCGGGCCGGAGCTGCTGGCAAGCGATGCGAACGAGATCGTGCAGCTTGGTTACCGCATAGCCGGCAAGGCGGGATTGGCATCGGTGCAGGGCGTCGATGAGCAGCCGGGGCCGGGCGAGCCGGACTATTTCCCCTACGACAAGGTAGAGGCGGCGGTCGCGAAATTCGGCCAGCAGGCTATGGCTGCCCCCTTCGCTGGAGGGTCCAAGCCCTTCATGGCGCAGTTCGAAGCCGCGCAGAAGACCAGCAGTGTGGCCGAACTGTTGATGATGATGAACAAGCCGGACACACCGGTGTCGGACATGCAGGGCTACTACAGCATCCTCCCGGTCGGAGACTTCGACGATCAGGCCGGCGCGGACCTTAATGCCATGTGGTATCTGCGCAACGCCAAGATCTTCGGCAAGGTCATGAAACTGGCTCGACCGGGCGACCGGATCGTGCTGCTCTACGGGGCGGGCCATGGTTATTGGCTGCGCCACTTCGTGAGTGCGACCTCCGGCTATGTGCTGGTCGACCCGCTGCCCTATCTCGCGCGTGCGCAGCGCTGACGCCCCCGCGGTTGTAGCCTGCAGCTTGCTGGGCTAAGGCGCGCGACTTGCTCGTTCCAGCCTAGGGTAACCGACATGAAGATCAGCGGCGTGGACATTCGTCCCGGCAACATCATCGAATATGAAGGCGGCATCTGGCGCGCGGTGAAGACGCAGCACACCCAACCGGGCAAGGGCGGCGCCTATATGCAGGTCGAGATGAAGAACCTGATCGATGGTCGGAAGAACAATGTCCGCTTCCGCTCCGCCGAAACCGTGGAGCGGGTTCGGCTGGATACCAGGGATTTCCAGTTCCTCTATGCCGAAGACGATAATCTGGTTTTCATGGACAAGGTGAACTACGATCAGGTCACGCTCCCCAAGGACCTGCTGGGCGACGCTGCCGCCTTTCTGACCGACGGCATGGACGTCTCGATGGAGCTTTACGAGGACCGCGCGATCTCGGTGCAGCTGCCAGACCAGGTGGAGTGCCTGATCGTCGATGCGGACGCGGTGGTGAAGGGGCAGACGGCGTCGTCCAGCTACAAGCCCGCCGTGTTGGACAATGGCGTTCGCGTGATGGTGCCGCCACACATCGGCTCGGGCGTGCGGATCGTGGTGGACGTTTACGAGCAGACCTATGTGCGGCGGGCGGATTGAGTGACCCAGTCTGCCATCATCACCGTCATGGAGCGAGCCTGCCGCAAGGCGGCGCCGAAGCTGCGGCGCGATTTCAACGAGGTGGCGCAGCTGCAGGTCTCGAAGAAGGGGCCTGCGGACTTTGTCTCGCAGGCCGACCGGGATGCCGAGCGGACCCTGGTGGAAGAGCTGCAGCGCGCGCGGCCGGGCTGGGGCTTCCTGCTGGAGGAAGGGGGCGAGATCGCCGGCGAGGAGGAAAACAGCCCGCGGTTCGTGATCGACCCGATCGACGGCACGTCCAACTTCCTCCACGGCATCCCGCATTTTGCGATGTCGGTGGGTGTCGAGCATCTGGGTGTGCAGGTGGCCGCCATGGTCTATCAGCCGCTGACCGACGAGAGTTTCTGGGCCGAGCGCGGCCGCGGCGCCTGGCTGCAGAACGCCCGGCTTCGGGTTTCGGGCCGGCGCAATCTGGAAGACGCCCTGCTGGCGACCGGAATTCCGTTCAAGGGCCATGGCAAGCAGGACGAGTTCGAAACCATCCTGCACAAGGTGATCCCCGAAGTCGCCGGTGTGCGGCGGTTCGGTGCCGCCAGCCTGGACCTTGCCTGGGTCGCGGCGGGGCGTTTCGACGGCTTCTGGGAAGAGGGGCTGAGCCACTGGGACGTTTCAGCCGGCATCCTGCTGGTGAAGGAAGCCGGCGGGTTCGTATCGGACTTTCGCGGCGGCGAACGGATGGTTGAGCGGCGCGAGATCTTGGCCGCCAACGACCAGCTTCACTCAAAGCTGCACCGGCTGGTCGCAGGCGCGCTGCGCTGACCGGCGGGTTCACGCATCGCAGCCATGCATCCGAAACGGGGGCTGCGACCGCACTGAGGCTTGCCGCCCGCGCGCCCCTTCCCTAGAGACACGCCATGCCCGATCTCGTCGCCCCGGATCTCGCCGCCATCGGCCGGGACTATCTTCCGATCCTGCTGTTTTTCGGCGTCGCGACCGCATTTGCGCTGGTGTTCGTGGCACTCCCCATCCTGGTCTCCAACACAGTTGGTACGGCGAAGCCCTATGGCGACAAGCTGACCGAATATGAAAGCGGCTTTCCCGCCTTCTCGTCGGCACGAGGCCAGTTCGACGTGCGCTTCTATCTGGTGTCGATCCTGTTCATCATCTTCGATCTGGAAGTCGCCTTCCTGTTCCCCTGGGCGGTTTCGCTTCAGCACATGGGGCCGGACCTGGTATTTGCCTGGGGCTCGATGATGCTGTTCCTGGGTGTGCTGACGGTCGGCTTCGTTTATGAATGGAAGAAGGGGGCGCTGGATTGGGAATGACCGCTACAGCTCCCACCGCCGCCGACGCTGGCGCGGCCGTGCTGGTCCGGCCCGATGGCACGCCGCTGGCGAAGGATTCTGCCGGCCAGGATGCCTATTTTGCCGACGTCGGCTCGGAACTGTCGAACAAGGGCTTCCTCGTGACAAGCAAGGAGGACCTGACGACCTGGGCGCGCACCGGATCGCTCTGGTGGATGACCTTCGGGCTCGCCTGCTGCGCGGTCGAGATGATGCACGCCTCGATGCCGGACTACGACATGGAGCGGTTCGGCGCCGCGCCGCGCGCGTCCCCACGCCAGTCCGACGTGATGATCGTGGCCGGCACGCTGTGCAACAAGATGGCGCCGGCCCTGCGGCGCGTCTACGACCAGATGCCCGAGCCGCGCTATGTGATCAGCATGGGAAGCTGCGCCAACGGCGGCGGCTATTATCATTACAGCTATTCGGTGGTGCGCGGTTGTGACCGGATCGTGCCGGTCGACATTTACGTGCCGGGCTGCCCGCCCACGGCCGAGGCGCTGCTCTATGGCATCCTGGCGCTGCAGCGGAAGATCCGCCGCACCGGCACGTTTGAGCGATAGACGATGACGATAGACGTCATCTTGGGCGAGCGCTGAGCGATGCGCCATCTGCCCGTTATTCCCGGCAACAACGGCGTTGCCGAGCGCACCCTGGCCTTGCTGGGCGAGCAGGTGATCGACGCCGCCGAGGCGCTCGGCGAGCTGACGATCCGGGTGCAGCGCGGTGCGATCGCCGAGGTGCTGGCGATGCTGCGGGACACGGACGACCTGGCCTATGACCAGCTGCTCGACATCTGCGGCGCCGACTATCCCGACCGGCCCGAGCGGTTCGAGGTAAATTATCATCTGCTCAGCCTGCGCCACAATCGCCGGGTGCGCGTGAAATTATCGACCGACGAGGACGCAGCCGTGCCGTCCGTCACGCAATTATGGCCTTGTGCCGGCTGGTTCGAACGCGAGACCTGGGATTGCTATGGCGTCTGGTTCGAGGGCAACCCGGATCTCAGGCGCATCCTCACCGACTACGGGTTCGAAGGGCACCCGTTCCGGAAGGACTTCCCGCTGACCGGGCATGTCGAGCTGCGCTATTCGGAAGAAGCCGGCCGGGTCGTTTATGAACCGGTGAAGCTGAAGCAGGATTTCCGTGCCTTCGATTTCCTGTCGCCGTGGGAAGGCAATTGGCAGCTCCCCGGAGACGAGAAAGCGAGTCCGAGCGAGGACCAGAAAGCTGCGGTCGGGGCCCTGCCGTCGCAACCCGGGCCGAACGCCGGTGAGGCGAAGAAGGGCGTTTCGGGATGAGCAGCTATCTCGAGGACGAAGTGCAGCGCCAGCATGCGCGCGAGGCGCCGGGCATCGACCCGACGCCGGTGCAGGCCGACACCAGCATCCAGAACTATATGATCAATTTCGGGCCGCAGCACCCGGCGGCGCACGGCGTGCTTCGGCTGGTGATGGAGCTGGACGGCGAGCTGATCGAGCGTTGCGACCCGCATATCGGGCTGCTGCATCGCGGCACGGAAAAGCTGTGTGAATACAAGACCTACCTCCAGGCGCTGCCCTATATGGACCGGCTGGATTATTGCAGCCCGATGTCGATGGAGCACAGCTATGTGCTGGCGATCGAGAAGCTGCTGGGGGTGGAAATCCCGCGCCGGGCGCAGATCCTGCGCGTTCTCTGGGCCGAGCTGACGCGGCTGTCGAACCACATCATGAACACGGCCACTCACGCGATGGATGTGGGCGCGCTGACTCCGATCCTGTGGATGTTTGCCGAGCGCGAGAAGCTGTACCAGTTCTACGAGCGGGTCTCGGGCGCGCGGATGCACGCGGCCTGGTTCCGCCCGGGCGGCGTGCACCAGGACATGCCGGCAGGGTTGGCGGAAGACCTGCGCGCCTGGGTGAAGGGCTTCCCGCGCGTGCTGGACGAGATCGAAGCGCTGGTGGGCGACAATCGCATCTTCAAGCAGCGCAATGTGGACATCGGCGTGATCACCGCGAAAGAAGCGATTGCCTGGGGGTTTACCGGCCCCTGCCTGCGGGCGTCCGGGATCGCGTGGGACCTTCGCAAGAGCCAGCCCTATGAAATCTATTCCGAGCTGGACTTCGACGTGCCGGTCGGGCGCAACGGCGACTGTTATGATCGGTGGATGTGCCGGATGGCCGAGATGCGCCAGTCGCTGCGGCTGATGGACCAGTGCCTCGATCTGCTGCCCGCGACCGAAGGCGAGCCGGTGAGCAGCGTGGACCGCAAGCTGGTTCCGCCGAGCCGGGGCGAGATGAAGCGCTCGATGGAGGCGCTGATCCACCATTTCAAGCTCTACACCGAAGGCTTCAAGGTGCCGCCAGGCGAAGTCTATGTTGCGACCGAGAGCCCCAAGGGCGAATTCGGCATCTATCTGGTGGCCGACGGCACCAACAAGCCCTACCGCTGCCATGTGCGGGCAACGGGGATGAGCCACCTTCAGGCGATGGATTTCCTGTGTAGGGGCCATATGCTGGCCGATGCGCCGGCCGTGCTGGGCAGTCTCGACATCGTGTTCGGCGAGGTGGACCGGTGACCGCGACCGCCCTCAAGCCGGCCGATTTCGCCGATTTCGCCTGGACCGACGCCAATGTCCGCGAGGCCGAGGCGATCCTCGGGCGTTACCCGAAGGGGCGTGAAGCCAGCGCGATCATGCCTTTGCTGTGGTTGGCGCAATATCAGGTGCGCGACATGACAGGCGTGGCCTGGCTGCCGCTGCCGGTGATCGAGTATGTGGCGGCCAGCATCGGGATGCCCAAGATCCGCGCGCTGGAAGTGGCGACCTTCTACACCATGTACAATCTGGCGCCGGTCGGGCGCTTTCATGTGCAGGTGTGCGGCACGACGCCCTGCATGCTCCGCGGCAGCGACGAGGTGCTGAAAGCCTGCGCCGACAAGGGCTTGCGCAAAGGCACGGTCACCAACGACGGGCTGTTCACGCTGACCGAGGTGGAGTGCCTGGGGGTGTGCGCCAATGCGCCGATGGTGCAAATCAACGACGACAGCTACGAGGACCTGACCTACGAGAGCATGGCGGCGATCCTGGACGAGGTGATCGCGGGCCGCGTTCCCGCGCCGGGCTCGCAGACCGGGCGGACGGCGAGCTGCCCCGAAGGCGGGCCGACGACGTTGCGGGAGATGGTCGATGCTCGCTGATTCCGACCGCATCTTCACCAACCTTTACGGCTTCCAGCCGTGGGGCGTCGACCAGGCCGTGAAGCGCGGCGACTGGGCCGATACGAAAGCCCTGCTGGCGTTGGGGCCTGACGCCATCATCCAGGCGGTGAAGGACAGTGGCCTGCGCGGGCGCGGCGGGGCCGGCTTCCCCACCGGCATGAAGTGGAGCTTCATGCCGAAGGAACCCAAGCCCGAGCGGCCGAGCTTCCTGGTGGTGAACGCCGACGAGAGCGAGCCGGGCAGCTGCAAGGACCGCGAGATCATCCGCCATGATCCGCACAAGCTGCTGGAAGGGGCGCTGGTCGCCGGTTTCGCGATGCGGGCGCGTGCGGCCTATGTCTATATCCGCGGCGAATATATCCGTGAGGCCGAGGTGCTGTTTGCGGCCGTGGAAGAGGCCTATGCCAAGGGCTATCTCGGCAAGAACGCCTGCGGCTCGGGATATGATTTCGACGTCTTCGTGCATCGGGGCGCCGGCGCCTATATCTGCGGGGAAGAAACCGCGATGATCGAGAGCCTGGAGGGGAAAAAGGGCCAGCCTCGCCTGAAGCCGCCGTTCCCGGCCGGGGTCGGGCTGTATGGTTGCCCGACGACGGTGAACAATGTTGAATCGATCGCCGTGGTGCCGACCATCCTGCGGCGCGGCGCGGCCTGGTTCGCCGGCATCGGCCGGGCGAACAATACCGGCACCAAGCTGTTCCAGATTTCGGGCCATGTGAACCGCCCTTGCGTGGTGGAAGAGGCGATGGGCCTGCCGTTCCGCGAGCTGATCGACGTGCATTGCGGTGGCATTCGCGGCGGCTGGGACAATCTCTTGGCCGTGATCCCCGGCGGATCGTCGGTGCCGCTGGTGCCGGCGCACGAGATCGCGGACGCGCCGATGGATTTCGACGGGCTTCGCGAACTGAAATCCGGGCTGGGCACGGCAGCGGTGATCGTGATGGACAAGTCCACCGACATCGTCCGCGCGATCGCCCGCATCAGCTATTTCTACAAGCATGAGAGCTGCGGCCAGTGCACGCCGTGCCGCGAAGGCACCGGCTGGATGTGGCGCGTGATGGAGCGGCTGGCGACCGGCGACGCCGAACCGCACGAGATCGACCTGCTGCTGGAAGTGACGACCCAGGTGGAAGGGCACACCATCTGCGCGCTGGGGGATGCGGCAGCCTGGCCGATCCAGGGACTGATCCGGCACTTCAGGCCGGAGATTGAGAAGCGCATCGCACGACGGCAGGGCTTTGTGGCGGTACCCCAATTGGCAGTGGCGGCGGAGTAAAGAGGATGGGCCTGGTCTATGCCGAACTGGAACTTGCGAACGCCCGCGAGGACTCGCTGCGGCCTATGACGGTTCGCGCCATGGTGGATACGGGTGCGCTGCACATGTGCCTGCCGGCCCATGTGGCGACCCAGCTGGGCCTTGTCCGGCTAGATCAGCGCACGGTCACCACGGCCGATGGAGCAGAGCATCTGGTGGATTATGTCGGTCCGTTGAAGGTCAGGTTCGAGAATCGTCAGTGTCTTACGGGTGCGCTCGTGCTCGGCGACCAGCCGTTGCTCGGCGCCATTCCGATGGAGGATATGGACGTTCTCATCGATCCCGCGCGGCAGGCCCTTACCGTCAACCCCCGCAACCCGAACATCCCGGCTTCGGTTGCGATGGGCGTGCGGAAGGCCTGACATGCCTAAGCTGAGCGTCGATGGGATCGAAGTGGAGGTGCCGGCCGGCGCCACCGTCATGCAGGCCTGCGAGATGGCGGGCAAGGAGATCCCGCGCTTCTGCTATCATGAACGGCTGTCGATCGCCGGCAACTGCCGCATGTGCCTGGTGGAGCAGGAGAAAGCCCCCAAGCCGATCGCGAGCTGCGCGATGCCGGCG
>JANPJJ010000182.1:0-32756 GCA_031425455.1 Sandaracinobacter sp.
GGTCGGTGTTGCGGGCGAGGGCTTCAGCTCCTCGGTTCCGAACCTCACGCGGGCGCAGGTCGATCAGGTAAAGTCGCTCGTCGACAGCGTCTATGGCTACGACACGCTCGACGTCGCCAGCAACATTCCCGAAATCGACGACAAGGTCGTCACCAAGCTGGACTGGAACATTGCGGACGGCCACCGCGCGTCAGCTACCTACATCTACAACAAGGGCACCACGCTCGCCGGGCAGACCACCACGTCCACGCTGGCGCTCGCCTCGCCGACGCTGGCACTGCAATCCAACAACTACGAGCAGGGCGAGATTCTGCACTATGGCGTGTTCCAGCTGAACGACGACTGGTCCGACAGCTTCTCGACCCAGCTTCGGGTCAGCTACAATGATTACAAGCGGTTGCAGGTGCCTTATAACGGCCGTGAATTCGGCCAGTTCCGCGTCTGTCTCGATCCCACTTCGGCCGGCTCGCTGACCGCGTGCACCACAGGAACGCCGACATTGCAGATCGGTCCCGACGTGTCGCGGCAGCTGAACGAGCTTACGGTGACGACGCTCGCGATCGAGATGCAGGCCCGCATCAAGCAGAACGATCACGACGTGAAGTTCATCGCCGAGCGCCGGGCGCAGGAGATCAACAACCTGTTCGCCCAGAATGTGGCCGGCAATTTCTACTTCGATTCGATCGCCGACCTGCAGGCGCGCCGGGCCAACCAGCTCGTCTATACCGCGCCCAACAATGGCGACCTCGAAAGCGCGCGCGCCCAGTTCGACAACATCACCTGGACCTTCGGGGTGCAGGACACGTGGGACGTGAACCCGGACCTCACCGTCATCTACGGCGCCCGCTACGATCTCTACGAAGCCAACGACGTTCCGTTCTTCAACCAGAACTTCCAAGACCGCAACGGCTTCCGGAACACCGCGACGCTCAGCGGGCGCGGCGTGTTCCAGCCGCGCGTCGGCTTCAACTGGCGTGCCGACGACCGGATGCAGGTGCGCGGATCGGCCGGCCTGTTCGCCGGCGGGTCGCCGAACGTCTGGATTTCCAACAGCTATGCCAATACCGGCGTGCAGCTGTCGACCAACACGCTGAACCGGACCGGGGCGGAAACCTTCAGCAACGTCGCCGATTTCGGCGGACTCACAGCCAACCAGCTCGGCCAGGCGGTGATGAACGGCGTGTCCGGCGGGCCCGGCATCCCTGACATCTACGAGCAGTTCATCACCCGCTCCACCGGCGTCGGCCGCCTCGCGAAC
This sequence comes from Sandaracinobacter sp., assembly GCA_031425455.1. Lineage (GTDB taxonomy): Bacteria > Pseudomonadota > Alphaproteobacteria > Sphingomonadales > Sphingomonadaceae > Sandaracinobacteroides. The sequence goes on from JANPJJ010000182.1 coordinate 1,259, forward strand.
GTGAACGCGATCGACCCCTCGTTCCGCATCCCGTCGCAATGGCGCCTCGCCGGCTCGGTGGATTATGCCGCCAATCTCGGCCCGCTGGGCGACGACTGGAACTTCGGCGCCGATGTGATCTGGTCGCGCGTGAAGGATGCCTTGACCTGGACGGACCTGCGCTCGATCCCGATCGGTGTTCTGCCCGATGGCCGTACCCGCTATGGCCAGCGCCCGAACACGGTGGGAACGGGCGGTGCCAGCCTCGGCGACAACAACGCGGACGTCCTCCTCACCAACACCGACCGCGGCTACAGCTGGAACATCGTCGGCCGGATGAACAAGGACTGGGACAACGGCATCGGCATCGGCGCGGCCTACACGCTGCAACGTGCCAAGGACGTGAATTCGGGCACCAGCTCGGTCGCCTTCTCCAACTATGCGCAGACAGCGGTCAGCGACCCGAACCAGTCGGCCTATGGAACGTCGAACTACCAGGTCGACAATTCCCTGCGGCTGAACTTCAACTACAACGCCGAGCTGTGGAACGACAACAAGACCAGGTTCGACCTGTTCTTCAACAGCCGCTCCGGGCAGCGCTTCAGCTACACGTTCGAGGATACCAACACGAGCGGCCGCTCGCCGGTGTTCGGGGTAACGGGGACCGGCACGGACCAGCGCAACCGCTATCTGATCTACGTGCCCGACGTGTCATCGGCCACGGCGGACCCGCTCGTCGCCTATGCCCCCGGGTTCGATTTCGCCGGCTTCCAGAACGTCATCCGCAATTCGTCCCTGAACAAGTTCCAGGGCCAGATCGCGCCGAAGAACATCGGCCGCTCACCGCGCTACAACACACTGGACATGCGGATCAGCCAGGAAATCCCGCTGCCGTTCGCCGGCAAGGTGGAAGTCTTTGCCGACATGCAGAATGTGCTGAACTTCATCAACAAGGACTGGGGCGCGCTGAAGCAGGTGGCCTTCCCCTATTACGGCACGCTCGTGAACGTCAGCTGCGTTCCCGTTGGCACCAACCCCTGCGGCCGCTATCAATACAGCAACCGCGCCGGTGGTACGGTCACCGAGCCGCTGAAGGCCCCCGATACCCAGGCCTCGCTGTGGCAGATCCGCCTGGGCGGCCGCATCCGCTTTTAGGTGATGTGGAAGCTTTCGAGGGCGGTCGGGCAACCGGCCGCCCTTTTCTTTTAGGGCGCGGGGCGCTAGCAGGCGCCGCGACGCACAGGCCCCTGTGGCGGAATTGGTAGACGCGCCCGACTCAAAATCGGGTGCCGCAAGGCTTGCCGGTTCGATTCCGGCCGGGGGTACCATCTTTTTTTGACGACGGTTTGTGCAAAGCACAAATCCGCGACGCCGAAACGAGGCGGAGACGCGGCGTCGCTGCTTGTTTTCGTTGCGGGCTTCGCCCGGCTCCTGGCACTTGCTCTGGCAGTCGCGCTTGCGGCCTGCGGCCGATTTGTTCTCGTTGAGGACGCTCGAAGCTACCCCCGCGCCGCGTCCAGCACCGCCCGCACCTCCTCCAGCAGGGGCACCAGCTCGTCCACCGCCCGATCGGGCAGCGCGTCGGCTGCCAGCGCCAGTGCCGGGCCCAGCCGCCGCAGCGTCTCGGCATGGGCGGCGCGCCCCGCCTCCGTCAGCGCCACCAGCTTCGCCCGCCCGTCGCGGGGATCGGGCCGCACGCTCACCAGCCCCGCCCCCGCCATCCGCGCCAGCGTCGAGGTCATGGTCTGCTTGGTCACCCGGAACGCACGTGCCAGTCGCAGCGGCGACCACTCGCCGCCCAGCCGCACAAAGTGGGAAAGCACCCCGAACTGCGCCATGGTCAGCCCGTTCGTCATCCCACGCTCGGCGATCGCCGTCGCGAGCTGGCCCAGGGTCGAAAGGTCGGTGACCAGCTCGAACAGCCGCGTTTCGGAGGTTGTCAGCACCTGCGATCTCCCGACGGCGGGCCCCCCTAAAGATGGCCCCGCCGGCCATGGCCCGGCTCTCTATGGTTCCCACACCGACCGTTCAAGCCCGGTTGTCCCGCGGCGGCACCCGTGCGAACTTCGCGCGGTCCGAACTTGGCGGGAGAGACGAGGATGGCGGGCAATCTCTTGAGCGTCGGCGTATCGATGATGCTGCTGTTCTTCCTGTTCGCGCTGCTGGTGTCGGCCTTGATGGAGGCGGTCTCGTCCGCCTTGAAACTGCGCGGCCAGGCCCTGATGGTCGCGCTGGAGCTGCTGTTCGACGAAGCGCGCGCCGAAACCGGCAGCGGCGGGTTCGGCTATATGGACCGGATGCGCGGGCGCCGCGCGCTGGCGGCGGGCACGGGCGACGCGACGTCGCCGCAGGCGCTGTTCGATGCGGTGTTCAAGGGCTCGCTGGTGGGGGGCCTTCGCCCGCAGACCCGCCCTACCTATATCTGCCCCCGGCACTTCGCGGTCGCCGTGCTCGGTGCGCTTCGCGACGGCCGGATCGACAGTGCGTTCGAAAGCGCGTGCCGCGGGATCGGGAAGCTCCCCGAAGGCCGGCTGAAGCAGACGCTCAACAACCTGGCGCAGGATGCCGAAGGCGATTACGAGCGACTGAAGGCCGGGATCTCGGGCTGGTTCGACGAGGCGATGTCGCGGCTCTCGGGCGAGTATAAGCGCTTCACCCAGCTCTTCACCTTCCTGATCGCGATGGCGTTGGCCGCGACGCTGAACGTCGATGCCATCCGGATCGGAGGGCGACTGCTGGCCGACCCGGTGCTGGCGAAAAGCATCGCCGATTATGCCGACGCCCGCACCAAGGAACAGCCGGCGCCGCAGGCCGGCGGCAGCACAGGGGTCGACGAGCTCAAGGCCGACCTGCAGTCTGTTGGCGATGCCCGCGCCGCCCTCAGTTCGCAGTTCCCCTTCATCGGCTATCCGGCCGGAGAAACCGGCGCGTTCTGGAAGGCCCTGTTCAGCACGGCCTTCTTCGGCTGGCTGATCATGGCACTGTCGGCCATCGCCGGCGCGCCCTTCTGGTTCGATCTGTTGCAACGCTTCGTCAACCTGCGCGGCGCCGGGCCCAAACCCGACGCCCGCACCGCAGGCGACGGCAAATGAGGCTCAGGCCTCCGACGGCGCGGCAACCTGGTTCGCCTTGGCCCGGTATGCCAGGTAGCTCGCCATCTCACGGCGCAGCGGCTTGGCCAGCAGGTAAAGCCCGATAATGTTGGGGATCGCCATCAGGAAGAAGGTCGAATCGACAAGGTCGACGATCTTGCCGAGATCGAGCAGCACGCCGAGCGGCAGGATGCAGCAGAACGCCAGCTTGACCGCAAACTCGCGCTTCCGGCCGTGGCCGGCGAGATGCTGGAAGGCTTCGGCCGCGTAATAACCGTTCGCGACAACGGTCGCATAGGCGAACAGGAACACCGCGACCGCCAGCACCGCCGGAAACCAGGGGGTGATCGTGGCAAAGGCGGCGCTGGCGATTTCCACCCCCTCCAGGCCGCCGTTCGTCGCCGGGTCCCACGTTCCCGCCACCACGAAGGCGATGCCCGTGATGGTGCACATCACCACCGTGTCCAGGAACGGTTCGATCAGGGCCACCAGGCCTTCCGAGGCTGGATGCCGGGTCTTCGCCTGCGCATGCGCGGCGACCGCAGTGCCCAGCCCCGCCTCGCAGCTGTAGACGGCGCGTCGCATCCCGGTCACGAAAGCGCCCAGGATGCCGCCGAACAGGCTGTCCGGGTTGAACGCTTCCGAGACGATGAGGCTGATAGCGCCGGGCAGACGCTCGTGGCCGAGGAGGATGATCGCAAGGCATCCGGCCATGAAGATGAACGACATTGCGGGCACCAGGATCGAGGTCGCCCTACCGATCCAGCGAATCGATCCGAGCAGCACAAGGGCCACCAGCGCGGAGAACAGGATACCGAAGGCCAGCCGGTTGTCGAACCCGAGCTGTTCGGCCACGGGCGGATAAGCCTGGTTCACCTGGAACAGGGATAAAGAGCCACCGATCATAAGGAAGGCCTGGACCACCCCGAGCCCGCGACCCAGCCGCGGCCGGCCGACGGAGGCCAGCCCCCGCTCCAGCGTCACCCATGCGCCAGCTCGAATGCGCCCGCCGGGCATCTCCTGTCGGAACATCAAGCCAAGCGTCACTTCGGCGCATTTCAACGCCATCGCGAAGATGCCGATAACGAACATCCAGAAGATGGCGCCAGGCCCCCCTACCGTCAGCGCCACGCCGATCCCGGCAATATTGCCGAGCCCGATGGTGCCCGAAAGCGCGGTCGCCAGTGCGGCGAACTGGCTGACCTCGCCGGGTGCGGTTGGATCCCAGTAGCGGCCGCGCAAAATGCGCCAGCTTTCCGAAAAGCCCCTGACCTGCGGCACCCCAAGCCATACGGTGAAAAACACCATCGCAACTGCAAGCCACAGCACGATCAGCTGGATTTCGACACCACCGATCGAAACGGCAAAGAATACCAGCGCCGAAAGGTTGTCGATCGCGCCCGCCAGCGCCTCCGTCGGGCTCATTGCGCCGCGCCCGTGGCCTGGGCCGGCATGGTCGCCTCGATCCTGGCCAGCATCCAGGGGAAGAAGGGGTTGGAACTGGCCCGGTTGAAACTCCCCATCCCCACCGACAGCACGCCGTTCTCCCCGCGCACCGCCAGCGCACCCAGCTGCACGCCCTGCCGGTCGGCCGGGTCGGGCGCCGCGCCATAAAGCCCGTCCGACAAGGGAAAAGGCAGGGCGATGTGCGACAACGAGTAGAAGTCGCGCGGATAGGCGATGGCGAGCGGCGCCTGCACTTCGGACAAGGTGCCGGGCGCGAAGCTGCGCAGCACGCTGGCGCCGGCTCCTGTCGCGCCGCTGTCGCGGGTCTCCGGCGCGCCGCTGGCAACGATGGTGGTGCGATAGGCGCGCGGCGCGGTGGGCAGGAAACGCTCCACCCGGGTCAGCGCCGACGCCCGCACCAGCGGCCCCAGATAGGCGGCGCGATTGATGTCGAACAACACCAGCTCGCTGCCGTTGGCGGGCAGCCGGTCGAACAGGTCGGTCATCACGGCGGGCGCATCCACCGTCGAATCTACCACCGACACGAACGCCAGCACCGGCGGCAGCTTGGCGAGGCCAGCCGAACCAGCCGACGCCAGCTTGTCCGCCAGGATCACCGTCAGTCGATGCGCCTGCTTGCCGCCGTTCACCGGGAAGCTGTTGTACTTGTAAGGGTTATACTCCGGGATGATGTCCAGCCAGGCGGCCTTGGCAAAGGCCGGCAGGATCGCCGGCCACCCCGCCACGCCGGCGAACCGGGCGAACCGGGTCAGCCCGATCATCGGCGACAGCAGCACGATCCGGTCCGGCCGGTGCAGCGCCGGGTCGGCGATCGCATCCAGCGAATGCATCACCGCCAGCGCGCCGCCGTTGGAATAGCCCACCAGGTGCAGCGGCCCGCCGGGCACCCGGCGCCGCGCCTCGCGGACGGCAAGCCGGGTCGCGGCGGCCCAATCCTCCGCCTTCGCCTTGGCCAGCCCGGCGGGTACCGTGCCATGCCCGGGCAGCCGCACCGCCACCACCTCGAACCCCTTCGCCTGATAATCCAGCGCAATGTGGCGCAGGCTGTAGGGCGCGTCGGTCATGCCGTGCAGCATCACCGCAACCCCGCGCGGAGGTCCGTCCGGCGACAGCGTGAAGCTCCGGTTCCAGTCGGTGCCGAGTGCGGCCGCATGCATCGGCGCCTTCGCCCAATAGCGGTTCTGCGCCAGCTGCTCGGCGGCGGGCAACTTCTGCACCACCCGAGCGATCACTTCGGCAAACACCGCGTCCTCGCGCGCCATCCACTGCGCCCAGCTCATGCGGTCGATCTCGTCGGCCCGGGCATCGTCCGGCGCCTCGCTGTGCCACAGGGAAAGGTCGGGCCCGCGCAGCGCCTCGATGCCGCGCACCACGAACACCGCGAGCAGCAGGAACAGCAGCGCCTGCAACAGGAACTTCAAAACGACACCGATGATCGCCATGCCCGGCATTCTCCCTTTCCCGAACGGGTAGCGGCTGATGCGGCGCCGGTCATCCGCTTTGTCACGCCGGCCCCGCTATTGGCACGGCCATTGTAAAGATCCGACACGCCGCCGCAGCCCGCTGGAGGAACCGTGGCCACGCCCCTATGTTACCGGCGATGGCGCCCGATGTTCGAGACTGGTTGAAAGCCGAGGCCCAGGGTCTCTACCTTCCCACCGCCGACGCGTGGATCGATCCGTCCCATCCCGTCGCCCGCGCCATCGTCACCCATGGCCATGCCGACCATGCGCGCGGCGGCCATGGCGAAGTCTGGGCAACACCCCAGACGCTGGCGATCATGGCCGAACGTTACGGCCCGCAGCCAGGCGGCCGCCCGCTCGGAGTCGGCCAGGCGATGACGCTCGGGGGAATCGACATCAGCCTGCACCCGGCCGGCCATGTGCTCGGCTCGGCCCAGGTCCGCCTTGCCCGAGACGGCGCGGTCGTGGTGGTCTCGGGCGACTACAAGCGCCGGTCCGACCCCACCTGTGCCCCGTTCGAGCCGGTGCCCTGCGACATCTTCGTGACCGAGGCGACCTTCGCGCTGCCGGTGTTCCGCCACCCGCCGGCAGACGCCGAGATCGAACGAGCGCTCGCTGTCCTTGCCGCCAATCCCGAGCGCTGTCTGCTGATCGGCGCCTATGCGCTGGGAAAGGCGCAGCGCGTGGTGGCGCTGCTCCGCGCCGCCGGCCACCACGCACCCGTCTACCTGCACGGCGCGATGCTTCGGCTGATGGCGCTGTACCAGGCGCAAGGGGTCGATCTCGGCGAGCTGCACGCGGTGGCCGGAGTCCCCGCGGCCGCGCTGCGCGGGCATGTCGTGATGGCGCCCCCGTCCGCGCTCAACGATCGCTGGAGCCGGCGCCTCCCCGATCCCATCACCGCCATGGCCTCGGGCTGGATGCGGGTCAGGGCGCGCGCCCGGCAGCGCGGGGTCGAGCTGCCGCTGGTCATCTCCGACCATGCCGACTGGGACGAACTGACCGCGACGCTCAAGGAACTGCGGCCGAAGGAGGTGTGGGTAACCCACGGGCGCGACGATGCTTTGGTGCACTGGTGCGCGCTGCACCAGATAAAAGCCCGCGCGCTGCATCTTGTCGGCCGGGAAGACGATGATGATTGAGCGCCCCCGATGACCGGCCTGTCGGGGTTCGCCGACCTGGTCGACGGCCTCTCTTATGCCGGCGGGCGCAACGCCAAGCTGAAGCTGATCGCCGACTGGCTCACGGCAACGCCCGACCCCGATCGGGGCTGGGGCCTCGCCGCGCTGACCGGCGGGCTCGACCTGCCCGGCGTAAAGCCGGCGCTGATCCGGGCGTTGATCGAGGAACGCATCGACCCGCTGCTGTTCCGCCTCTCCTACGACTATGTGGGCGACCTTGCGGAAACCGTGTCGCTGCTGTGGGAGCCGTCCCGTCCGGGCGCCGATCCCGGCCCCGCCCCAGGCCTTGCGACAGTCGTCGACGAGCTGCGCCACCTCTCGCGAAGCGCGGCCCCCGCCGTGCTGGCAGACCTCCTCGACCGGCTCGACGCGCCGTCGCGCTATGCGCTGCTGAAACTCGCCACCGGCAATCTGCGTGTCGGCGCCGGTGCCCGGCTGGCCCGGCTGGGGTTCGCCCAGGCGTTCGGCGTGTCGCCCGAGGAGGTGGAGGAGCTGTGGCACGGCATCCAGCCCCCCTATGCCGAGCTGTTCGCCTGGGCCGAGGGGCGCGGCGAGCGGCCCGACCTCGCCACCCGGCCGCTGTTCCGCCCGTTCATGCTGGCGCACCCGCTCGACGACCCGGAGGCGCTGGACGTCGCTGCGTTCGCGGCGGAATGGAAGTGGGACGGAATTCGCGCCATGTCGGTCCGGGTCGGGGGCGAGACCCGGCTCTATTCGCGCGACGGCAACGACATTTCCGGGACGTTCCCGGAGATCGCCGCCGCCATGCAGGTCGACGCCGTGCTCGATGGCGAGCTGCTGGTGCGCAGCGCCGATGGTGTCGCCAGCTTCAACTCGCTGCAGCAGCGGCTCGGCCGCAAGATCGTGTCGGCCGCGATGCAGGATCGCTATCCGGTGTTCATGCGCTGCTACGACCTGCTGTTCGACGGCGCCGAGGACATGCGCGAGCAGCCGCTCACCGCGCGCCGGGCAAGGCTCGCGGCGATCGTCGCGCAACTGGACGAACGTCGCTTCGATCTCTCGCCGGACCTTCCCGCGACCACATTGGAAGATCTGGCCGAGCTTCGCGCCTCGCCGCCCGACCCCGCGATCGAGGGGCTGATGCTGAAACGCCGCGACTCCCCCTATGTGCCCGGCCGCCGCACCGGCCTCTGGTACAAGTGGAAGCGCTCGCCGCTGACAGCCGATTGCGTTCTGATGTATGCCCAGCGCGGGCATGGCAAGCGCTCCAGCTTCTATTCCGATTTCACCTTCGGCGCGTGGGAGAGCGGGCCGCAGCGAGAGGCGCTGCTCCCCGTCGGCAAGGCCTATTTCGGCTTCACCGATGCCGAGCTGAAGTGGCTCGACCAATGGGTGCGAAGCCACACCGTCAACCGCTTCGGCCCGGTGCGCGAAGTCGAAAAGACGCTGGTGCTCGAAGTCGCGTTCGACAGCATCGGCCCCAGCACCCGGCACAAGTCGGGGCTCGCCATGCGCTTTCCCCGCATCGCCCGCATCCGCACCGACAAGCCCGCCGCAGAAGCAGACACGGTCGCGGGGCTGAAGGCGCTCGTTTGCTGACATCGGCTCCGCCGCTTGCGCTCCTGCTTGCCCGGCGCGCTGCGGCTGGCTAGCCTGCATGCGGTCGAACCGGCGGCAGGTGAATGGGCGTGCGTATCCTTCTGTTGCTGATTGTCGCCCTTCTGGCCTCGGTTCCCGCCTCCGCCGGCTGGCTGGTCGCCGAAACGCAGCATTTCCGCATCTACAGCCAGGGCAGCGAAAAGCAGTTGCGCGCCGATGCAGCCGTGCTGGAGGATTATCACCAGCTGCTGGAGCTGCTGACGCAGCGCAAGTTCGCCGACGACGCCCCCCGGCTCGACATCTATCTGGTCCGCAACGGCGCGGCGCTCCGCACGATCGTGCCGGAAATCGGCAAACAGGTGGCCGGCTTCTATCATGCCAGCGATGCTGGCATTGCCGCCTTCGCCGCGTCCGGCAGCGGCCCGGCGGACTGGACACCCGGCCGCCAGATCCTGCTGCACGAATATGCCCATCATTTCATGAGCCAGGTCGGGTCCGCCGCGCTGCCGGCCTGGTATGTCGAGGGGTTCGCCGAATATCTGATGACGGCGACGTTCCGGCCCGATCGGGTCGAGTTCGGCAACTACAACAAGGGCCGGGCCTACACGCTGGCCGCGATGCCCTGGATTTCGATGGAGGCGCTGCTTACCCGCCCGCCCGGGGTGAACATAGACGCCTTCTATGCCCAGAGCTGGCTCCTGACGCACTATATGTTCCGCGCCGAGGGGATGGCACCCAGGCTGAAGGCCTATCTCGCCCGGGTTACCGCCGGCGAAGACCCGGTCGCCGCCTTCAAGGCCGAAGTGGCAAACGATCTCCCCGGCTTCCAGAGCAAGCTCCGCGCCTATCTGAACGGCAACAACCTCACCTACAGCCGGATGAAGCGGCGCCCGCCCGAAGCCGCCCGGGTGACCGTTTCGGCACTTCCCCCGGCGGCAGACGACATGCTGCTGCCGCTCGCCTCGCTGCAACTGCCCCAGCAGGCCGCGATCGATGCCGTCAGCCTGGCGCTCATGAAGAAAGCTGCGGCGGGCGCCGAGTCCGACCCCTGGGTTGGCCGGGCGCTGGCCATCGGCGAAGCCATTGCGGGAGACCGGAAAGCAGCCGCGGCGGGGCTCGATGCCCATCTCGCCCGACAGCCCGACGATCCCATCGCGCTGCGCTGGCGGGCCTCGCTCTACCGGGCGAGCGACCCCGACACCCCGCGCGCCGACGTGCTCGCGGCGCGGCGCCTGCTGGCCCGCGCCTTCAAGGCGGCGCCGAACGACTGGCAGGTGCTCTACGCCTATGCCCGCACCTATCTGTCGCAGCCCGGCAAGCTGCCGGCCAATGTGGTCGATGTGCTGGCGCAGGCGAACCGCCTGGCGCCGCAGGTGTCGGGGCTGGGGATGATGGCCGGCATGGCGCTGGCGCAGGACGGTTTCTATTCGGCCGCCTATGCCGCGATGGCGCCGTTCGTGTTCAATCCCCACGGCCGGGCGGCACCGCCTGTGCTGCGCGACTTCCTGGCCAGCCTGCGCGGCGGCGACAAGGCCCGGGTGGACGCCGCCCTTGTTGCCCTGAAGGCCGCGCCGGAACCGGCGGAGACCGCCGTCGAGGTCCCGCCGATCCCGGCTCCCGAGGCGGAAACCACCGACGTCGTCGATCAGTCGCGGTAGCGGATCAGCCCTTCCTGCACCACAGTCGCGACAAGCAGGCCGCCTCCCGTGAAAATCCTGCCGATGTTCAGCCCGCGCCCGCCCGCCGCGGCCGGGCTCTCCTGGTCGAACAGCAGCCACTGCCCCGGGTCCGGTGCATGGTGGAACCAGATCGAATGGTCCAGGCTCGCCGCCTGCAATTTCGGGTCGGTCCAGGCGACTGCGTGCGGCATCAGGCAGGTATCCAGCAGGGTCATGTCGGTCGCATAGGCGAACAGCGCGGCGCGCACCTGCGGGCTGTCGGGCACCGCGCCGTCCGCCTTGAACCAGTTGCGGGCGATCGGGGGATTGCGGGTCGGCTCGAACGGATTCTGCGGATCGACAGGGCGAAATTCGAACGGCCGGTCGCGGGTCGCCCAGATGGTCCGGAACGGCTCGGGGATTCGGTCGCCGGCCTTCTCGTGCAACTCACGCTCGTTTGCCAACCCCTCGGGCCCTTGCGTCGCCGGCACCGGATCCTGGTGCTGGAAACCCTTTTCGGCGCTCTGGAAACTCGCCGACAGCGAGAAGATCGTCCGCCCGTGCTGGATCGCGCTCACCCGCCTCGTGGTAAAGCTCGCCCCGTCGCGCTCGCGCTCCACCTTGTAGAGGATCGGGATTCGCGGCTCGCCCGGGCGAATGAAATAGCTGTGCAGGCTGTGCACGGCCCGGTCGTCGGCGACAGTGCGCTGCGCGGCAGCCAGCGCCTGTGCCACCACCTGCCCGCCATAGACCCGCGCCCACCCCTCGTCGGTGTTGGTGCCGCGATAGAGGTCGACTTCGATCTCCTCGACATCGAGCAGGCGGATCAGGCGGGCAAGCGGTGTCGGCATCGGCCGCCGTTACGGGCGGGGATGCTTCATGGCAAGCCGGCGCATGCGGCCCCCTTCAGTCGCGGAATGGGTCCCGCACCAATATGGTATCGTCCCGCTCGGGGCTGGTGCTCACCAGCGCGACCGGGCAATCGATCAGTTCCTCGATGCGCCGGATATATTTGATCGCTTCCGCCGGTAGGTCGGCCCAGCTTCGTGCGCCCTGGGTGCTCTCGTGCCAGCCTTCGAACCGCTCGTAGATCGGGGTGGCGGCGGCCTGCTCGCGGGTGCTGGCCGGCAGATAGTCCAGCTTCCGGCCGTTCACCTCGTAGCCGGTGCACACCAGCAGCTCGTCGAAGCCATCCAGTACATCCAATTTGGTCAGCGCGATGCCATCCACGCCGGAAAGGGTGATCGACTGCCGCACCAGCGCCGCATCGAACCAGCCGCAGCGCCGCTTGCGTCCGGTTACCGTGCCGAACTCGCGCCCGCGTTCGCCCAGCCGCTGCCCGACGGCGTCTTCCAGCTCGGTCGGAAACGGGCCCGATCCGACCCGCGTGGTATAGGCCTTCACGATCCCGAGCACATAGGACAGCGCCCCCGGCCCCATGCCCGAGCCTGCCGACGCCTGGCCCGCCACCACGTTGGACGAGGTGACGAACGGATAGGTGCCATGGTCCACGTCCAGCAGCACGCCCTGCGCGCCTTCGAACAGGATGCGCGCCCGCTGCCGGCGCTTGGCGGCCAGCGTCACCCACACCGGCGCCGCATAGGGCAGGATGTCGGGCGATATCGCCTCCAGCTCGGCCACCAGCTGCGCCCGGTCGATCGGCGCCACGCCGAACCCGGCGCGAAGCGCATTATGATGCGCCAGCAGCCGGTCGATCTGCGGCGCGGCACTGCCGAGGTCGGCCAGGTCACACACGCGAAGTGCACGGCGGCCCACCTTGTCTTCATAGGCCGGGCCGATGCCGCGCCGGGTGGTGCCGATCTTGCCGGCCCCGCTCGCATCCTCGCGCAGGGCATCGAGATCACGGTGGAACGGCAGGATCAGCGGGCAGCTGTCGGCCACCATCAGATTCTCGGGCGTGATCGTCACCCCCTGACTGCGCAGCCGGGCCATTTCGTCGCGCAGCGCCCAGGGGTCCAGCACGACCCCGTTGCCGATGCAGCTCAGCGTTCCGCGCACGATCCCCGAAGGCAGCAATGACAGCTTGTAGGTCTGGTCGCCGACCACCAGCGTATGCCCGGCATTGTGCCCGCCCTGAAAGCGAACCACGACATCCGCCCGCGCCGACAGCCAATCGACGATCTTGCCCTTCCCCTCGTCCCCCCATTGGGCGCCGATCACGACCACATTTGCCACTAGACGACTCTTTCATGCGCGATGCGGGCGCATCGCTGGGAACCCCACCGGTCGCCGATGACCACCACATTTGCCAAGAAACAATCCCTTCCGGTCAGCCCTTAGCGACAGCTTCGCGGCCGTTCCAGACATGCGTGCAGCCGTCGGGCGAATCCGTCGACGAAAGCGCCTGCACCGTGGCCCAGCCCTCCGCCCGCAACGCTGTCGCCCGGTCCGCCGGCGTTCCCTCGGGCAGGAACAGCCGCCGCCGCGCGGTGGCGCCCAACCCGGCATCGACCAGCGTGTCGACATAGAGCGAAACGCCTGCCGCCGGTTCTTCGCTGCCGTCGGGATGGCGCACCCGATAGGCGCCGCCGCGGCCGATCTCGGTGGCGAACGGCCGGCCCCCGGCGCTGCCGAACAGCGAGAAGCCGACCCGGCTGTGATATTCGAAGCCATGCCGCTCGGTCGGGTCGATGGTGATCCGGGCGCCGGGCAACGCCGCCGAAAGGTCCGCCAGTTCTGCCGCAAGCCCGGGCGCGACGGCGGCAAGCAGTGGCAGGGCGCGGTCCGCCGGCCCCGCCGCCTCCAGCAACGCGCGATAGGGTGCCGCAGGGCCCGTCAGCGCCCCCCAGTCCTTGCCGTCGAGCGCCGCCAGCAGGGCGGGCACATCTGCAACCGGCCAGGCACCGGCCGCCAGTTCCGCCACCAGCTCGGGCGTGGTGAGATCAACCGACAGGTCCCCCACCCCGGCAGCCGACAGCGCGTCGAACGCCGTCGTGATCAACTCGGCAAGCGCGGCCACACTGTCGGTGCCAACGATCTCGGCCCCGGCCTGCGTCAGCTCCCGCGCCGGATCGAGCTGCCCCGCCCGCGCCCGCAGCACGGGCCCTGCATAGGCGAGGCGCAGTGGGCGTGGTGCCGCCCCCAGCCGGGTCGCGGCGATGCGGGCGACCTGCCCGGTGATATCGGGCCGCAGCGCCAGTGCCTCGCCGGTCGCCGGGTCCGGAGAGCGGAACAGGGCGGCTCCCAGCGGCTTTCCCAGCCACCGCGCGATCGAAGCCTCATGCTCCACCAGGGGTGGCGCCACCCGCTCATAGCCGCGCGCCGCAAACGCATCCACCACGGTTCGGACAAGGTGCGAAGCCGCCTCGGCAGCGGGCGGCAGCCGGTCACGGAAGCCGCTCGGAAGCAAGGCGCCCGCATTGCGACCCTGCAAGGCGTTCAGAAGGGACGCGCCGTCGCTCACCCGAACTTCAACGCCTTCACCGACTTCACGCCGGGCAGGCGGCACACATCCCATAGCAGCGGCTCGTCGACCGGTTCGTCGACCGACAGCAACAGGATCGCTTCAGCTCCGGCATCGCGCCGGCCCAGGTGGAAGGTGCCGATGTTCACCCCCGCCTCGCCCAGCCGTGTCCCGAGCCGGCCGATGAAGCCCGGCTTGTCCTCGTTCACGATGAACAGCATGCGCTTGGCGAAATCGGCCTCCACCTTGATCCCGAAAATTTCCACCAGCCGCGGCTGCGCCGCGCCGAACAAGGTGCCCGCGACCGAGCGCTCGCCGGTCGACGTGCGCACCCGCACCCGCACCAGTGTCTGGTAATCGGTGTCGCGCTCGTGCCGCACTTCGGCGACCTCGATGTTGCGATCGCGCGCCATCGAAGGCGCGTTCACCATGTTTACCGTGTCGGAAAAGGTGCGCATCAGCCCGGCCAGCACCGCGCCTGTGATCGGCTTGATGTTGAGCTGGGCGGCCGCGCCCTCCACTTCCACCGTCACGCCGCGCAGCTCCTCGGACTCCAGCTGCCCGATCAGGTGCCCCAGATGCTCGGCCAGCGCCATATAGGGCTTCAGCTTCGGCGCATCCTCCGCCGACAGGCTCGGCATGTTGAGCGCATTGGTCACGCCGCCCGTCAGCAGGAAGTCCGACATCTGCTCGGCAACCTGGATCGCGACGTTCACCTGCGCCTCGTCGGTGGAGGCACCCAGATGCGGCGTCGAGATGAAGTTTGGCGTACCGAACAACGGGCTCGCCGTCGCCGGCTCCTCCACGAACACATCGAGCGCCGCGCCGCCGATATGCCCGCTGTCGAGGCCCTTCTTCAGCGCGGCTTCGTCCACCAGCCCGCCGCGCGCGCAGTTGATGATGCGAACGCCCTTCCTGGTCTTCGCCAGATTCTCGGCCGAAAGGATGTTCTTCGTGCTGTCGGTCAGCGGCGTGTGCAGCGTGATGAAATCCGCCTTCGCCAGCAGCTCGTCCAGCGTCACCTTCTCCACGCCCAGGTCCTGCGCCCGCTCCGGCGTCAGGAACGGGTCGAACGCCACCACCTTCATCTTCAGCCCCAGCGCGCGTTCGGCAACGATGCTGCCGATATTGCCGCAGCCGATCAGCCCCAGCGTCTTGGAGGTGACTTCCACCCCCATGAAGCGGTTCTTCTCCCACTTCCCGGCCTGGGTGGACGCGTCCGCCTCGGGCAGCTGCCGGGCCAGCGCGAACATCAAAGCGATGGCGTGCTCGGCCGTCGTGATCGAATTGCCGAACGGCGTGTTCATTACCACGATGCCGCGCGCCGTGGCGGCAGGAACGTCCACATTGTCGACACCGATTCCGGCGCGGCCGATCACCTTCAGCCTTGCGGCCGCCGCCAGCACCGGCGCGGTCGCCTTGGTGGCGGATCGGATCGCCAGCCCGTCATAGTCGCCGATGATGGCGATCAGCTCGTCCTTCGTAAGGCCGGGCTTCTCATCCACCTCGATCCCCCGGGCGCGGAAGATCTCGGCCGCCTTGGGCGACATCTTGTCGGAAATCAGGACGCGCGGTCTTGTGCTGTTCGGCATCTCTCAGGCCTCCTTCGCGGTGGCATAGGCCCAGTCGAGCCAGGGGATCAGGGCGTCGATGTCGGCCGTGTCGACCGTGGCACCGCACCAGATCCGCAAGCTCGGCGGCGCATCGCGATAGCCGTTGATGTCATAGGCGACGCGCTCCTTCTCGAGGATGGCCGCCATCGCCTTGGGCAGGTCGGCCGGTCCGTCGATGCGGATGCACACCGACGTGTTGGAGCGGGTGGCAGGATCGACGGCAAGGTTGGTCGCCCAGGGCGTCCGGTCCATCCAGCCCTGCAGCGCCGCCGCATTGGCGTCGGCGCGCGCATGCAGCGCCGTCAGCCCGCCCAGCCCGTCCGCCCAGCGCAGCGCGTCGAGATAGTCTTCCACCGCCAGCATCGAAGGCGTGTTGATCGTCTCGCCCTCGAACAGCCCCTCGATCAGCTTCCCGCCTTTCGTCATGCGGAAGATCTTGGGCAGCGGCCAGGCCGGCGCATAGCTCTCCAGCCGTTCGACCGCGCGCGGGCCCAGGATCAGGATGCCGTGCGCGCCTTCGCCGCCCAGCACCTTCTGCCAGCTGAACGTCACCACATCCAGTTTCTCGAACGGCAGCGGTTGCGCGAACGCGGCGCTGGTGGCGTCGCACAGCGTCAGCCCTTCGCGGGTATCTGAAATCCAGTCGCCATTCGGCACTTTCACGCCCGAGGTGGTGCCGTTCCAGGTGAACAGAATATCGCTGCCCTGATCCACCATCGACAAATCGGGGAGCACGCCATAGTCGGCCTTCACCACGGCAGGGTTCAGCTTCAGCTGCTTGACGGCATCCGTCACCCAGCCCTCGCCGAAGCTTTCCCAGGCGATCGCAGTGACGGGGCGGGCGCCCAGCAGGCTCCACATCGCCATCTCATAGGCGCCGGTGTCCGACGCAGGCACGATCGCAATCCGGTGCGTGTCCGGCACCTGCAACACGGCACGGGTCCGGTCGATCGCCCCCTTCAGGCGCGACTTGCCGATCTTCGCGCGGTGCGAACGGCCCAGGCTGTCGGTCGGGAGGGTGGCGAGATCGTAGCCAGGACGCTTTGCACAAGGTCCGGACGAAAAATGCGCACGCCGGGGGCGTGTTGTGGGTTCGGCAGTCATATTCTCTCCTCACAGAGAGCGCGCGCCGCGTTGGGACGGCGTGGCCCGCCGCCGCTCATAGTGGCGTTTGGTAGGCGGTCAAGCGAAACCGGCCGGCGTGCCGGCAGGGGATGACTTTACGCTGCGGCCTCGCTACGTCCCCCTTCCCATGCAAACGCCCCCTTCCGCAGCTCAGACGCCCGCCGCCCACACGCCCACCGGCCACACCCCGGACCGGCCGTTCCTTTCCGCCCGCGAAGAGGCCGTGGTCGCCAACCAGCCCACCACCTCGCCGCAGACCGAGGATCCGGCCTATCGGCTCGCCTTTCAGGACAAGGACTTCCTGCTCCGTGAGGAATTGCGTCCGGTGCGCTTCCAGCTGGAGCTGCTGAAGCCCGAGCTGCTGCTGGCCGAAGCCGGGATCAAGTCCACGTTCGTCTTCTACGGCTCGGCCCGCATCCCGGCGCCGGATCAGGTCGAGACACTGAGGGCCAATGCCGACAGCCCGCAACGTTCGGCCGTCGTCGAGCGGCTGGCGGCCAAGGCGCGCTATTACGAAGAGGCCCGGCGCCTCGCCTGGCTGGCCTCACGCCAGCCCTGCGCCGACGGCGATGACCGCGACCTCGTGGTCTGTTCGGGCGGCGGCCCCTCCATCATGGAAGCCGCCAACCGCGGCGCCGCCGATGCCGGGGCGCCGTCGATCGGGCTCAACATCGTGCTCGAGCACGAGCAGCTTCCCAACGCCTGGGTCACGCCCGGCCTCAGCTTCCAGTTCCATTATTTCGCGCTGCGCAAGATGCACTTCCTGATGCGCGCCCGCGCCGTTGCCGTGTTTCCGGGCGGCTTCGGCACCTTCGACGAGCTGTTCGAGCTGTTGACGCTGGTGCAGACCGGCAAGATGGCGCCGATCCCGATCCTGCTGTTCGGCCGCAGCTTCTGGGAAAAGGTCGTCGATTTCCAGGCGCTGGCATACGAAGGCGTGATCGCACCCGACGATCTCGGACTGTTCCACATGGTCGAGACCGCAGACGAAGCCTGGGCCATCGTCTGCGAGAAGGTGAGAACCGCCGCGGCCTGAGCCGCCTCGGCCCTCCCACTAACTGGTCGGCGTGGTCGCCGCGTTGGAAGGTGCTGTCGCCGCCGTGCCGGTTGCGGCGGGCGCCTCGGCAGCCGCCGGTTCCGGCGCGGCCGTCTCGGCAGCCGTTGCCTCGGTCGCGGCCGCCGGCATCGGCAGCGGCTTGTCGCTCTTGGCGTTCAGATAGGCCAGCAGATTGGCCCGGTCTTCCGGCTTGCTGATCCCGGCGAAGCTCATCTTGTTCCCTGGCAGGTATTTTTTCGGGTTGGCCAGCCAGGCGCCCAAACCCTCCCAGTCCCACACCTTGCCCTTGGTTTCGGCCAGCGCCGCCGAATAGGCGAAGCCGGGCGTGTGGGCATGAACATTGCCCACGATGCCGTACAGGTTCGGCCCGATGCCCGCAGCGCCGCCCTTTTCAATCGTGTGGCACGATGCGCACTTCTTGAACTGCGCCTCGCCCTTGGTGACATCCGCCGATGCCATATACAGCGCCATCGGCTTTTCGGCTTCCGCCGCCGGGCCGGCGCTGGCCTCGGCCTCCACGCCTTCCACCACATAGGCCGGCGTCTTGGGCAGGTGCACCGGGAACATGTAGCCGGTCAGGATCGACAGGCCGAGCACCGATATGGCCGCCGCCAGCACCCAGCCGGCAATCTTGTTCCACTCGTAGCTGTCCACGTGCCCTGCTCTCCAGAAAGATGCGCAAGCCGGATCGGGCAGGCGGCAGCGCCTCCCGTGGCTGGGGCGCCTCATAGAAACCGGCGGGCGGATTGGCAATGGTGCCGCCGCCACCGCATTGCCGCAGCCCCGATGCGCCCGCCCCGCGACCGCTTCGCCCCCGCTTCGCGACCGCTTCGCCCCCGCTTCGCCCCCGCTTCGCATTGACCGGCGCGGCCGGGTGCGCCAAGCGGCGCCACCATGCAGAGCTATCCCCCCCCGGCCCAGCTTCTGGTCGACGAGATGCGCGCTCGCGCCGCCGCCGATCCAGCCCGCGCGGCCGCGTTCCAGGGCGCGCCCGGCGCCTATTCGCACCAGGCCGTGCGCGAAGCCGTGCCGGATCGGCTGCCGCTGCCCTGCTTCAGTTTCGAGGATGCGCTGGATGCGGTGAACGAGGGCAGGGCGGGCATCGCCGTGATCCCGGTGGAGAACAGCCTGCACGGCCGGGTGGCCGACGTTCACTTCCTGCTGCCCGAATCAGGGCTGTTCGTGGTCGGCGAACATTATGTAAAGGTCGAACATTGCCTGCTCGGCGCTGCGGGCGCGACGCTTGCCGACGTCTGCGAGGTCACGTCGCATCCGCAGGCGCTGGGCCAGTGCCGAAAGCGCACCCGGGCGATGGGGTTGGTGCCGGTCGGCTTTGCCGATACCGCGTCGGCTGCGGCCGCCGTCGCACATGGCGGCAACCGCGCGCTTGCCGCGATCGCCTCGCAGCTTGCGGGGGAGCTCTACGGCTGCAGCCTGCTGCAGGAGGGCATGCAGGACGCCGATCACAACCGCACCCGCTTCCTGCTGCTCGCGCGCGAGCCGGTGGACGTGTCCGCCGCGAACGGCCGCTTCAAGACCACCCTCACATTCGAGGTGAAGAGCGTTCCCGGCGCGCTGTTCAAGGCGCTCGGCGGCTTCGCCACCAACGCCATCAACCTCACCCGGCTTGAAAGCCATCTGCGCGGCGGCGGCTTCGTGGCGGCCGAGTTCCTGATCGATATCGAGGGGCAGGCGTCCGACCCGGCAGTCGCGCGCGCGCTGGAGGAACTTCAGTTCCACTCCAAATGGGTTCGCCTGCTCGGAAGCTATCCGATGGTCCCGCCCGAGATCGCAGCGCCTTAAGCGCGCCCGTCCCCGGCCGTTCACGATGCTGAAGATGCATCGGGACGGGATCGACTGATGGCGATGATGTTCAAGCCGCCGGTGGCCGTCGAGACCCAGGCGAGCTGGCGCGACCTGCTCCGCCTCGGCCCGGAGGACGATCCGTTCTGGCAGCGGGTGCGGTTGGCGCAGCTTTCGTTCCTGGAACGCTATCTGCCCATGAACGTGCCCATCGCGCTGGTGAACGGTGCGATCGTGCTGGGCTCGATCGCGGAGGATGTCGACACCTGGGTCCTGGTCTACTGGGCAGCCACGCAGACGCTGTCGATAATGTTCGCCATATGGTCCGGCTGGCGCAAGTCGAAGGCGCCCCCGCCGGTCGCCGCGCGCCGGGCGGAGTCGGTGCAGGCGCTGGCGCAACTGTTCATCGTCGGCTCGGGTTGGGCCCTCCTGTTCATGCAGGCATTGGCGCGAGCCGACCCGCAGGACGCCATGCTGGTGGTCGCGATGACGATGGCCGGGGTCGGCTGCCTCGCCTTCGCCACGGCCCCCTGGCCGCTCGGCTCGGTGGCGATGTCGGGCGTGGTCGCGGCCGGCACGCTCGCCGGACTGTTTGCCAACGATTGGGGCGATGCCTGGATGGTGGCCGGGGTGATGGTCAGTTTCATCCTGTTCATCGCGCGCGGCAATCTTCTCACCACCAACGCTTTTCTCACCCGGATGCGCCTGGCCGAGCGCCTGCAGCAGCAGGAGGAGGTCGTACGCCTGCTGCTCAACGAATATGAGGAGAATGGCAGCGAGTGGCTGTTCGAGTTCGACGCCGACGGCACGGTCACTTTCGTGTCCAGCCGCTTCGCCGAAGCGGTCGGGCTGCCGGTGGAGAACACCGTCGGCCAGAAATGGATGGCCGCGCTCACAGACCCCGAAACGTCGCAGCCGCTGATCGACGCCGTGGCAGCCGGCCAACCCTATCGCAACATGTTGCTGAAGCTCGACATCGCCGGCGACCTGCGCTGGTGGCAGCTTTCCGGCACGCCCAAGTTCGACGCCGCAGGCCGCCTGACCGGCTACCGCGGCGTCGGCTCCGACGTGACCGAGCGGCAGCGCTCGGCCGAACGCATCGCCGAGCTTGCGACCTTCGATGCGCTGACCGGCCTGGTGAACCGGCGCATCATCAACCAGGCGCTCGCAGACGGGCTCGCCTCCGACACGGGCATCGCCCTGCTGTTCGTCGATCTGGACCGGTTCAAGGCCGTGAACGACAGCCTGGGGCATGGCGCCGGAGACCGGCTGCTTGCCGAAGTGGCGCTGCGTCTGCGCGAGGTGGTCTCCGAAGAGGTCGGCGCCCGCGGGCTGGTCGGCCGGCTGGGCGGCGACGAATTCGCCGTGGTGTTCCCAGATGCCGATCTCGATCGCGCCTTCACGCTCGGCGAGGCCATCATCACCAGCCTGTCCCGGCCCTACGCGCTTGGCGGCAAACAGGCGATGATCGGGGCCAGCGTCGGCCTGGCGCTCGGCCCGCTCGATGGTGGAACGGTCGAGGAACTCATGCGCGCCGCCGACCTTGCGCTCTATGACGTGAAGGGGAAAGGGCGGGGCAGCGTGCGCCACTACGACCGCGCCATGCACAGGGCGACCGAAGACCGCCGCTCGCTGGAGCTCGACCTTCGCAGCGCCCAGTCCCAGGGCCAGCTCCGCCTCGCCTTCCAGCCCGTGGTCGATGCCATCGACGAGCGCGTGGTCGGCTTCGAGGCGCTGATGCGCTGGCGCCACCCCGAGCGGGGCGAAATCCCGCCCGCCATCTTCATCCCCATCGCCGAGGAAGCCGGGCTGATCGGCGGCCTGGGCGCCTGGGCCTTGAACGAGGCGTGCCGGGTGGCGTCGGGCTGGCCCGCCACCATCAAGCTCGCGGTCAATCTCTCCCCGCTCCAGTTCGACGATCCCGGCCTGGTCGATCTCGTCCGGCAGACGCTGGCGCGCTGGCGCATCCCGCCCCAGCGCCTGGAGCTGGAGCTGACCGAGAGCCTGTTCCTCGACGAGCGCCAGCAAACCAGCGCCATGCTCGATGCGCTCCGCGCCATGGGCATCGGCTTCGCGCTCGACGATTTCGGCACCGGCTATTCCTCGCTCGGCTATCTGCAGAAAATCGCGTTCAGCCGGATCAAGATCGATCGCAGCTTCGTGCAGAAAAGCGTGGCGGACGGCGGGGAATCCATCGCGATCATCCAGGCCATCGTCGCCCTTGCAGACCGGCTCGGGATGGAGACGACGGCGGAAGGCACCGAGACCCGGGCCGAATTCGAAGCGATGCGCCGCCTCGGCTGCGCCCAGGTGCAGGGCTATTATTTCGGCAGGCCGATGCCGGCCGAGGATGCCGCCCGCCTGCTCGATCGGTCTCGCCCGCTGGTCCAGCTGGCCGAACTCATGCCGGCGCCGATCCTGCCCACTGCTGCAGCAGCCAATGGGCAATGGCCAAAGGGGGTGGCGCGCTCCAGGCGCCTTCGCCCCGCAGCACAGCCTGCACTTCCGCCCGGCTGACCCAGCGGGCTTCGGAAATCTCGCTCTCGTCCAGCGCCAGCTCGAACCCTTCCGCAGTGGCAAATGCGCCCATCATCAGACTGGAAGGGAAGGGCCAGGGCTGGCTGGCGCCGTATCGCACCGAATGCACCCGGATTCCGGCCTCCTCGTAAAGCTCGCGCGCCACCGCCTCCTCCAGCGATTCGCCAGGCTCGACGAACCCCGCCAAGGCCGAGAAGAAGCCGGCCGGGAACTTCGGGCCGCGTCCCACCAATGCCATGCCGTCCTTTTCGGCAAGCATGATGACGACGGGATCGACCCGCGGGAAATGTTCGGTGCCGCAATTGTCGCACTGCCGGCTGTAGCCCGCCTTCTCCACGCGGGTCGGGGCCCCACAATTTGCGCAGAAGCCGTGGCGCCGGTGCCAGTTCAGCACGGATCGCGCCTGCGCCACGATCGCAGCGCGGCCGTCGGCCAGCAGCATACCGGCATGCCGCGCATCGGTCGCAGTGGCGGGCAGGTCGTCGTCGGGCTTGCCGTCGATCGCGAAGCGCGGTTCGCCGTCGGCATCCAGCCCCAGGAACAGGCCGAGACCTTCAGGGCATTCGCTGCGCCGGGCCCAGAACAGCTCGGCCCCCCCGTCCGCCATCAGCGGCTTCAGATCGTCGAAGATCAGGAACCGTGCACTCGGATGCATTCGCGCGGCCTGGATCGCGGCGGTGTCGCGGCGCAGATGGTCGGCCCGGTCCAGCGGACCGCCGGTAAAGCCCAGCAGGGGTGAGGTCATGCAAACTCCGGATGGCGGGTGGCAGCAAGCGCAAGCCGGACGGCCCGCGTGAAAAGGGTGGGAAGGCCGGCGCGTTCGATATCGGCCCGCGCGGTCCAGACCAGCGGCGCATCACCGGCGCTCATCGGCCGGGTCGCAACCCGGGTGCAGGCGACGGACAGGTGCAGCTCGAAATGGGTAAAGCCATGCTCGACCGGCGCGTCCAGCATTTGCCAGTCCGCCTCGAACGGAAAGGCGGGGGCCTGTGCCACCGCCCAGGGCGTCCCCGGAAGCGCCAGCATGCCCCCCAGCAGGCCCTTGGGCGGTCGGCGCACCAGCGCAACATCGCCGCCCTGCTCGATCCACCAGGCAAGCCCGGTCTTCAGCGGCCGGGCCGGCCGGGCTGCCTTCACCGGATAGGCCTCCGGGTTGCCGCGGGCGCGCGCCGCGCAACCGGATGCCAGCGGACACAGCAGGCAGCGGGGATTGCGCGGCGTGCAGATGGCGGCACCAAGGTCCATCAGCGCCTGCGCGAAATCGCCCGGGCGATCGGCCGGCACCTGCGGCGCCAGGGCCGCGGTGATTTCGGCCTTCGCGCCGGGCAGCGGCGTGGCGATCGCCGCCAGACGAGTCACCACCCGCTCGATATTGCCATCCACCACGGTCGCCCGCTCGCCGAACGCGATCGCTGCAATCGCCGCTGCGGTATAGGGCCCCACCCCGGGCAAGGCGCGAAGCCCGGCTTCTGTCCGGGGAAAACCTCCCAGCCCCGCCACCCGGCGCGCCGTCTCAAGCAGATTGCGCGCCCGGGCGTAATAGCCGAGCCCGGCCCATTCCCGCATCACCTCGGCCTCGTCGGCCGCCGCCAGCGCCTGCACCGTCGGCCAGCGTTCCACGAACCGCATCCAGTAAGGCCCCGCCGTCGCCACGTTCGTCTGTTGCAGCATGATTTCCGACAGCCACACCCGATAGGGGTTCGGCACGTCGCGGCTGCCCGGCGCCACGCGCCAGGGCAGGGTGCGCGCATTCCGGTCATACCACTCCAGAAGGGGCCAGTTCAGAAGCGGCCCGTCGATCAGCGGCGCGGAAATCGGGTCGACGGGCATGACCCCTCTCTGGCACAGGCTGGGGGGATGGCGAAGCCTCCGAATCCAGTGAAGCCCGCACCGTCTCGGCGCAACCATGTTCGCGATGTCGGGTCGCTGCTGCCCGACGTCGGGGGCGTGGCGTTCCGCCGCTTCGGATTCGTGCAGGCGGCGTTGCTCGGCCGCTGGCGCGAAGTCGTCGGGCCGGTCTACGCGCGCTGGTCGGTGCCCGAATCGATCCGCTTTGCGCGCGGGCAGAAGACCGACGGCGTCCTCACCGTTCGGGTCGAGGGGCCCTTTTCGGTCCAGCTCCAGCATGTGGCACCGCAAATCCTGGAGCGGGTGAACCGCATCCTCGGCCACAAGGCAGTCGCCCGGCTGAAGCTGGTGCAGGGTGAAGTGCCCCGGCCCGACGCGCGCGAAGCCCCGCCCCGGCCCGCCACGCCGGCCCCGCTCGGTAACCTTGTCGGTGTCACCGACCCGGGCCTCAGGGCCGCGCTGGAGGACCTGGCGGCGCAGGTCGCACTGGCGAAGGCGCCGCCCAAGATCAGCTGAGCGTCAGACCTCGACCACCGGCGCGGCGCTGCTGGCCTGCACATTCTCGATGCACTTCATCGCGGCCGCTTTCGAGGAATAGCCCTCGGACGAAGTCGCCAGCACACTGCCGTTGCTGTGCTTCAGACGCCAGCGATGCTCGCCGGCCTTATCCTTGTAGAGTTCAAAATTCATCGCCATGCGTACATCTCCCTTGCCGACATGCTGATGCCCGAAAGGTTGCAGGAAAGCGGCGCCCACGCAACGGCTCGGTTGAAAGATGTGCGGCTCCGGCCTATTTCGGCCGCACAGGATCATGGGAAGCGCAACAGGCATGACGACATTCGAAGATCGGGAAAATGCCTTCGAGGCGCGCTTCGCGCATGACGCCGACCGGGAGTTTCGCATTACCGCCCGCCGCAACCGCCTGATCGGCCTGTGGGCGGCAGACCGGCTGGGCCTGACCGAGGCCGAGGCAGACGCCTATGCCAAGGCAGTCGTGCAGGCCGATTTCGAGGAGACCGGCGACGAAGATGTGATCCGCAAGCTGATCGGCGATCTGGTGAAGGGCGGCGTGGATACCAGCGACATCGAGATTCGCGACATGCTCGCCCGCAAGGCCGACGAAGCCCGCGCCCAGCTGGAACAGGGCTGACCGCGATGCCGATGACCGGCCCCGACATCGAGGCGGCGATCACCGCCGCCATCCCCGACGCCCGAGTGAAGCTGACCGATCTTGCCGGCGACAACGACCATTGGGCCGCCCATGTGACGTCGGGCGCCTTTGCCGGGCTCAGCCGGGTGAAGCAGCACCAGCTCGTCTACACGGCACTCGGCGGCCGCATGGGCGGCGCGCTCCACGCCCTCCAGCTCACCACCACCATCCCAGACCAGACGCCACCACCGGCGAGATAGGAACCATCATGGACGCCACCTCCGAACGCATCGACGGCATCGTGAAAAGCAACGACGTGGTGCTGTTCATGAAGGGCACCCCGATGTTCCCCCAATGCGGATTTTCCAGCAAGGCGATCGCCATATTGGAGCATCTGAACGTCGACTTCCACCCGGTCGATGTGCTGCAGGACATGGAAGTGCGCCAGGGCATCAAGGCCTATTCCGATTGGCCCACGATCCCGCAGCTTTATGTGAAGGGCGAATTCGTCGGCGGGTCTGACATCATGATGGAGATGTTCGAGGCCGGCGAACTCCAGGCCCTGATGTCCGATTCGGGCGTCGCGGCCCCCGCGCGCTGATCCCGGGCCCCACCCGGTTGGAGACGATTTCGTTCGGCCGCCTGTGGCCGGAAACCCTGGCCCTTGCCCGGCGCCATGCCGAGCTGATTTTGCCCGTTGCCGCTGCCTTCCTGTTCCTGCCGCAACTGCTGTTCAGCTGGCACATCGGCGACACGCTGCCGGCGGACCTCTTCAAGGGCGATCGGCTGGTCGGCGACGCCGTCGCCTTTCTCGGGCTGCTGCTGGTGTCGCTGGTCGGCCAGCTCGTCATCAGCTTCGTCGCCATGCGGGACGGCACCGATGGCCGCACGCTGGGCGAAATCCTGGGTCGCAGCCTCGGCCTGCTGCTGCCGGCACTGGCCGCTTCTATGATACAGGGCCTGGCCGTCGGCTTCGGGCTGCTGCTCCTGATCCTTCCCGGCCTCTGGCTCCTGTCCCGGCTGGTGGTGGTGATGCCGCTGCTTGCGAGCGACCAGCCCGATCCGATCCAGGCGCTCCGGACGAGCTGGCAGCTCACCGGCGGGCAGGCGCTGCGCATCATCGGCATGCTCGCCATCCTCATCTTCGGCTTCGTGCTGATCTCGCTCGGGATCAACGGCCTGGGCGTGGCGCTCGGTGTCCTCTCGACCGTCGCCGCCGGGCAGCCGGCCGAAGGCTGGGGCATCGGCCGCTGGCTGCTGGAGGTTGCGTCGGCAGGAACCTCGGCCCTGCTCGGCGTTGCCTATCTCGCGTTCCTCGCCACGCTCTGCCGCGCGCTCCAGGCGCTGCCCAGGGTCCCGGCCTGAATGCGGCCGGACATCGTCCTGGTGGTCGCGGCCGCCGATAACGACGTGATCGGGCACAACGGGAAGATGCCGTGGCACCTGTCGGCAGACCTGCGGCGCTTCAAGCAGATCACGGTCGGCAAGCCCGTCATCATGGGGCGCAAGACCTACGACTCGATCGGCAGGCCGCTGCCCGGGCGGCACAATATCGTGCTGACCCGCACTGCAGGCTTCACGCCTGAAGGTGTCACCGTGGTTCCAAACCTTGCCGAGGCGGTGGCAGCGGCGGGGATGAAACCCGATGCCCGCGCCGGGGAAATCATGGTGATCGGCGGCGCCCAGATTTATGCCGAGGCAATGCCGATCGCGACCCGGATCGAGCTCACGCGCATCCACATTGCCCCCGAAGGCGACACCTTCTTCCGGCTCGACCCGGCGCAATGGACCGAAACCCGGCGCGAGGACCATCCGGCGCAGGACGGCGCCCCGGCCCATAGTTTCATCAGCTACCGTCGCGCCCCGCTGGCCGCCGCCGACATCAGCCGCTAACGCAGCCGGATGGAGATCGTCACGGGGGAGTGCAGGGTGCCGGCGCACCTCGGCGGCGGAGCGCTGGCGCTGGGCAATTTCGACGGCGTGCATCTGGGGCATCAGGCCGTGATCCGCGCCGCGATCGAAGCCGCCCGCGCCGCCGGCCGGCCCGCACTGGCGGCGACCTTCGAGCCCCACCCGTCGCGCTTCTTCCGTCCCGATGCGCCGCCCTTCGCCCTGACGACCGCGGCGCAGAAGCTGAACCTGTTCGCCGCCCTGGGGCTCGACGGCGCGGTGGTGATCCCGTTCGATGCCACGCTCGCCGGCCTCACCGCACCCGAATTCGCCCGCGAATGGCTGGCCGACCGGCTGCGGCTGTCCCATGTCGTCACGGGCGAGGACTTCACCTTCGGCAAGGGGCGCTCGGGGCACGCGTCGGACCTGGGCGAGCTCGGCGCCGGCCTCGGCTTCACCGCGCAGGCGGTCGCGCCGGTTTCGAACGGAAACGGGGACGGCGGCGCGATCTCCTCCACGCGAATCCGCGCCGCGCTCCACGCCGGAGACATGGCGACCGCCACTGCCCTGTTGTCGCGCCCGTTCACCGTGGCGATGCCGGTCATCCATGGCGACAAGCGGGGCCGCACCATCGGCGTCCCCACCGCGAACCAGGAACTGGGGGACTATGTCCGCCCGCGCTACGGCGTCTATGCCGTTCGCGCCCGCCTGCCCGATGGGGAGGTCAGGCCCGGTGTCGCCAATCTCGGCATTCGCCCGATGTTCAGCCCCCCGCGCGAGCTGCTCGAGACCTGGATTTTCGACTGGTCTGGCGATCTGTACGGCGAAGTTCTGACAGTCGAGCTGGTCGCGTTCCTGCGGCCGGAACTAAAGCTGGAGGGTCTGGAAGCGCTTAAAGCCCGGATCGCCGCCGACGCCCGGGCGGCGCGGGAAGTCCTCGCCAACCCAGCATCCGGCTGATCCCACCCTCGTCCTCGGCGGAACGCCGCAAGTGCGACCGCGCGCCGGCCGATCGGCCGAACTCGATGCCTGTCAGGCATCGAACCAGCTATCAGGCCTGAATGCGGCCTGCCTCGTCCTGCACGAGCTGCCGGGCAAAGGGCAGGCACTGCCCGCATTGCGGCCGGCAGCCGAGGCGCTGATAAGCCTGCCGCTCGCACCGGACTCCGCCGCGCGCCATCTCCCGAATCTGCGATTCCCGAAGTGCGTTGCACGAACAGACGATCATGAGGCTTCGCTCTCCAATGGCTCCGACTTGCGATTGATATGCAATAGTGGCGGCTTATGCAAGCGATTCGCATTGTCGATGCCCTGCCTGCCAACCGGCTAACAGCGGGCGAATTTAACCATCTTTCACCCCTTCGAGTGCTGAAAAGCGGTGGATTGGCCAAAATGTTACTGATACGTAAGGAACCGGGGTCGGCATCGCCGGGCGGCTTGAACCAGCTGCCCGCAACAGGGGTGCCTACCAATGCTGGACAGCCAACATATGTTGGACGGGCGAAGTGCGGGCAAGCCGCTGCTGCTCGCCGTCTGCGGCACCCGGCCCGAAGCCGTGAAACTCGCGCCCGTCGTTCATGCCCTGCGCGATCGCGGCCGGGATGTCGTGCTGGTCGCCACCGGGCAGCATCCGGATCTCGCCCCCGCCATGCTGCGCCAGGCCGGCCTCACCGCCGATGTCGATCTCGGCGTCAACCAGCCCGGTGCCACTCCGGCCCAGCTGCTGGCCGCGATCCTTACCTATATCGCGCCGGTCTATGCCGCCTATCGGCCGCAGCTTGCAATCGTCCAGGGAGACACCGTCTCCACTCTGGCCGGCGCGCTCGGCGCTGCCTATGCCCGCATCCCCGTCGCCCATGTCGAAGCGGGCCTGCGCACCGGCGATCAGGGCGAGCCCTTTCCCGAAGAGCTGCAGCGCCAGCTGATCACGCCGCTCGCCAGCCTGCACTTCGCCCCCACCCGCCGGGCGGCGGCCGCCCTAAAACGCGAGGGCGTGGACCCCGCCGCCATACACATCACCGGCAACAGCGGAGTCGATGCCTTCCACCAGACGCTCGACCGGCTCGATGCCGATCCCGGCCTTCGGGCCTCGATGAAAGCGCGCTTCCCGTTCCTCAAGGCCGCGTCCCGCCCGCTGCTGCTCGTCACCGTGCACCGGCGCGAGAATATCGGCACGCGCCTGCAATCGATCTCGGCCGCGCTGGCCCGGCTCGCCGCCTTCTTCGAGGCCGAAATCGTGGTGCCGCTGCATCCCAACCCGGACGTTCAGGCCCAGTTGCGCGATCGGCTAGGTGGCCTGCGCGGCGTGCACCTGATCCCCGCGGTCGATCATGCCGCAATGGCCTGGCTGATGCGAAGCGCCGATCTCCTGCTGACCGATTCGGGCGGCCTCCAGGAAGAGGCGCCGTCGCTCGGCCTTCGCACGCTCGTGCTTCGAACCACGACGGAGCGCGTGGAAGCGCTCACCGCCGGCGCTGCCGAGATGGTCGAACTCCAGGCCGACAGCATCGTGGCCGCAGTCCGCCGCACCCTGGCCCGGCCGCCGATGGCCCCGGTCCACCCATTCGGCGACGGCCGCGCATCGGACCGGATCGCCGACGCGATCGACGGCTGGCTGGGGCTGGCGACAGCCGACCGCACCGCAGTTTCGGTCGGCCTCTAGAACGTCCTAGCTTAGCTCGCGCGCCCCCGCGCTCGTCATCAGCGCCAGGAAATCCGGAAAGCTCGTCGCGATCGGCGCCTGGTCGTCCACGGTAACGGGCAACGCCGCTGCCAGCGACAGCACGGCGAAGCTCATTGCGATCCGGTGGTCCAGGTGCGCTGCGATCGTGGCGCCGCCGGGCACCGGCTCACCGTCGCGCCCGTGCACGACCAGCCCGTCGGTCAACTCTTCCACCACCACGCCGCACGCCGCAAGCCCGGCCGCCATCACGGCGATCCGGTCGCTTTCCTTCACGCGCAGCTCCTCGATCCCGCGCATCACCGTCCGCCCTCGGGCGAGTGCCGCGGCTACGAACAGGATCGGATATTCGTCGATCATTGCCGGCGCGATCTCGGGCGGCACCTCGATCCCGCGAAGCGCCGAGTGCCGCACCCGAAGGTCGGCAACTGGTTCCCCGCCCACCTCGCGCGGGTTCAGCCGCTCGATGTCGGCACCCATCATCGCCAGCACGCGCACCAGCCCGTCGCGCGTCGGGTTCAGGCCGACGCCTTCGATCAGAAGGTCGCTGCCGGGCACCAGCAAGGCCGCCACCAGAGGAAACGCCGCCGAGGAAGGATCGCCCGGCACCACCAGCCGTTGCGGCCGAAGCTCCGCCCAGCCGCGGATCGCTATCGCCTTGCCGCCGCCCGGCAGCGGCTCTACCGACAGGTCCGCGCCATAGCCGCGCAGCATCCGCTCGCTGTGGTCGCGGGTCGCCACCGGCTCCTCCACCACGGTTTCGCCCTGGATGTTCAGCCCGGCGAGCAGGATCGCGGACTTCACCTGCGCCGAGGCCACCGGCAGCCGATAGCGAATGGGCAGCGGCAGGGTGGCGCCGCGCAGCATCAACGGCAGCCGGCCGCCGGGCGACGCCCCGATGTCGGCCCCGATCAGCCCCAGCGGCTCGATCACGCGCCCCATCGGGCGGCGCGACAGCGACGCATCGCCGATGAAGGTCGCGGTTATCGGGTGGCTGGCGATCAGCCCCATCAGCAGCCGGGTGGAGGTGCCGCTGTTGCCCATGTCCAGCTGCGCCGCAGGCTGCAGCAGGCTGCCCACGCCCACCCCGTCGATCGCCCAGCTGCCCGGCCCGGTGCGCGCCACGCCGGCGCCCATCGCCCGCATCGCGGCTGCCGTCGCCAGCACATCCTCGCCTTCCAGCAGCCCTTCCACCTGGCTGGTGCCGACCGCCAGCGCCGACAGCATCAGCGCCCGGTGCGAGATCGATTTGTCGCCGGGCACGCGGCAACGGCCCCGAAGCGGACCGTCGGCAACGAGCGTGAGGGAGGTTGCCGAAGGGTCGGGCGGAGGATGTTCCATCGGCGCCGGGCTTTGACAGGCGGCCACGCCTATGGCAAGGCGCGCGCCTTCCAGCGACGACGGGACGGCGCCAGCCACTTGCCCCGTCGGGATCGCGCTCCTGAGGAGTTTCACGTTGATCAAGGCCGAGTGGGGCACCAAGCGTCAGTGCCCGAAATGCGCAACCCGATTCTACGATCTGGGCAGTGACGACCCCGTCACCTGCATCGCCTGCGGCAACAGCTGGGCGCCGGAACCCATCCTGAAATCGAAGCAGACCCTGCCGTTCGAGGCTGCCAAGGCCGAAGGCGTGGTGCCGGCCGCCGAGCCGGCGCTGGAAACCGACGACCTCGACATCGATGCCGACAGCGACGAGCCGGCCGAGGATGCCGATGTCGACATCGGCGGCGACGAAGACGATATCGCCGAAGTGGTGGTGGAAGACCGCGAGGAAGATCGCTGATTTCGGCGCAACGCAACGCGGGAGGGGTTGAAGCCTTTTTCGCGTTGCGCTAGGCGCTCCGCTCCCGCTCCCAGGCGGGATCCGACGGAAGGGGCCTTAGCTCAGCTGGGAGAGCGCTACAATGGCATTGTAGAGGTCAGCGGTTCGATCCCGCTAGGCTCCACCATCGCCGAAGGCGGCGATGGTT
>JANPJJ010000183.1:0-39207 GCA_031425455.1 Sandaracinobacter sp.
TGGCAGGCCAGCATATGGCCATGGTCCCGGTAGCCGGTCACGACGCTGTCCCGGCCCGGCGTGATGGCCGATTGCAGGCCTGTCACGACAGCCTCCTGGCCGATGTAGAGGTGGCAGAAGCCGCCGATCAGGCCCATGCCATAGAGCTGGCCGGCCTTTTCTTCGAAGCGGCGGATCAGCAGCATCATGCGATAGAAATCGCGATACTCATCCCGGGTGGCGACATGGCGCGCTGCGTCCGGCAGGCGCTCTAGGCGACCGGGCGCCGCTTGGGTCCGCTGGTTGCCGGCGGGCGGGTTGCCGGCGCCTGCTGCCTTTGCCAAATCAAATTCCCTCTCGAAATCGCGGGGGCCGTTCTAGCCTTGCAGGCACAAGTTTCAACCACCTGTTGGCGAATAGAGCAGGGCAATGCGCGGAAAACCCGAACTCAGCGGGGGGACGGCGCCCTTTGCAGCGGCACGATCACTTCATCCGGTCGCACGACGCCCAGGTGCCGGCGGACCAGCTCGTCCGCAAAATCCGGATCGGCGCCGCGCGGATCGAGCAGCGCGATATCCCGATCAAGGGCCGCCTTGCGGGCGAGAAGCGCGCGGGTCTCCTCGGCGAGCGCGGTACGCTCCTGCCGGATATCGTCGAGTGCGAAGAACCCGGCAGGCCCGAACAGCGCATGCGTGCCGAAATAGAATATGACGAGCATGCAGATCGCGGGGAGCGCGGCACGCTTCATCATATCGAACAGGGGCAAGGGCTGCATATCCCACAGAATCACGCACGGGCGCGCGCGTCAAGCGGCGTGTTGCCGGCACTATTGTTGCAGGCGGGCCTCAGCCGCGATTTCGGGCGCAGGGGAGCCGAAGGCACCGGATGGCACCACGAATGTCAAGGAATGTTAACCTGTCATTTCGTAGCTTTAACAGCCGTTCATCATTTGTTATCCCAATTCCACGGGCGGATAACAATAATGGGTCGCCCGGACCAACGGAGAGAACGCCATGCTCATCCAACTTCTAAAGGCAGGCGCCGCCCTCGTTCTGACGACAGCATCTTTTGCTGCCGTAGCCGCCCCAAGCCAGGTGCAAAACCCGGCAGGCAGCGCACAGCAGGCCAGCGCAAGAGTGGCCGTTGTGGATCAAAACAGGCAGACCGGCATGATCATGCCGCTGCCGGCCATGGCAACCTGGCCGATCCTCGTTTCGGGAATCGGCATGATCGGGTACGCCAACCGCAGGCGGACAATTGCCGCCTGACGCATTGACCAAATAATCGGGCCCGGCATCCCTGTGTGCCGGGCCTTTTTATATCAGCTGCGGACGGCGCACCGGCGAGCTTGCGACTATAACTCTTGTCTCAGGACCGAGCGCCCGGCGTAGATCGCTGCCGCCCCCAAGTCGGCCTCGATCCGAAGCAGCTGGTTATACTTGGCAAGCCGGTCCGACCGGCTGAGCGAGCCCGTCTTGATCTGGCCGCAGTTGGTGGCGACCGCAAGATCGGCAATGGTCGCGTCCTCGGTTTCCCCCGAACGGTGGCTCATCACCGCCGTGTAGCGCGCCCGGTGGGCAGTGTTCACGGCGTCGAGCGTTTCCGACAGGGTGCCGATCTGATTGACCTTCACCAGGATCGAATTGGCGACGCCTTTGGCGATGCCGTCGCGCAGCCGCGCCGCATTGGTGACGAACAGGTCGTCGCCCACCAGCTGCACGCCGGCACCGATCGCATCGGTCAACGCCTTCCACCCTGCCCAGTCGTCCTCCGCCATGCCGTCCTCGATCGAAACGATCGGATAGCGCCCGGCGAGGTCGGCGAGGAAGGCCGACATCTCGCCCGGCAACAGGGTCCTGCCCTCCCCCTCCATGACATAGGCACCGTCCTTGAAAAATTCGGTCGAGGCGCAGTCCAGCGCGAGCATTACTTCGGTGCCGGGCTTGTACCCCGCCGTTTCCACCGCTTGCAGGATCACGTCCAGCGCCTCGGTCGCGCTCGACAGGGCGGGCGCAAAGCCGCCCTCGTCGCCGACCGCCGTCGAAAGCCCGCGGTCGTGCAGCGTCTTCTTTAGCGTATGGAAGATCTCGGCCCCCCAGCGCAGCCCTTCGGAGAAGGTTTCCGCGCCGACTGGCATGATCATGAATTCCTGAAAGTCGATCGGGTTGTCGGCATGGGCGCCGCCGTTGATGATGTTCATCATCGGCACTGGCAGCAGCCGCGCCGCCGTGCCGCCGACATAGCGGTAAAGCGGCAGGCCCCGTGCCTCCGCGGCCGCCTTCGCGACAGCCAGGCTGACACCCAGCAGCGCGTTCGCCCCCAGCCGCGCCTTGTTCGGCGTTCCGTCCAGCGCTACCAATTGGGCGTCGATATCCTCCTGTTCCTCCGCATCGAGCCCGATCAGCGCGTCGCAGATTTCGCCATGCACCGCATCGACGGCCTGGCGGACCCCCTTGCCCAAGTAACGTGCCTTGTCGCCGTCGCGCTTCTCCACGGCTTCATGCGCGCCGGTCGACGCGCCCGACGGCACGGCGGCACGGCCCTGGCTGCCGTCTTCGAGCACGCAGTCGACTTCGATCGTGGGGTTGCCGCGGCTGTCCAGGATTTCGCGCGCGTGGAAGTCAACGATGGCGGTCATGCAGGCTCCTGTGCTCGGATTTTTGCGCCTTTCTAGGGCGTCAGCCCCAGAGTGCAACATCCGGCGGATCGACATCGCTGCCGTGGAACCGAAGCCCGGGCGCCCGATCCCGCGCGAGCCACAGCGGCCCGTCGAGATCGGCGAACTCGGACTGCATGGCGGCGACGAACGCGGGCGCAACTCCGAGCGACGTGGAGAGCATGCAGCCTGTGAGCACGCCGAGCCCGCGCTGCCGGGCGGCATGGATCAACGCGAGCGCTTCGGTAAGCCCGCCGCACTTGTCCAGCTTCACATTGATGAAGCGGTAGCGGCCCATCACCTCGCCCAGCTCCGCGCGGCTTTGCAGGCTTTCGTCGGCGGCGATTGGAATCGGCGAGCGGACATGGGCTAGATCCGAGTCCGCCCCACGCGGCAGCGGCTGCTCCAGCAGTTCGAGCCGGTAGGGTGCAAGCTGGTGGCACAGCCGCTCGACGTCCTGCCCGACCCAGCCCTCGTTGGCGTCGGCGATCAGCCGGGCATCGGGTGCGGCCGCCCGGACGGCCGCGACTCGGTCTACATCGCCTTCCCCGCCGAGCTTCAGCTTCAGAAGCTCGCGACCGGCGGCTGCGGCGGCTCGCTCGGCCATCAGGCCCGGTTCGGCGAGCCCGATGGTAAGCGCGGTAAGGACCGGCCGAGCGGCCGGGAGGCCGGCCAGCACCCAGGGTCGCTGCTGCAGGGCCTTGGCCTCCAGGTCCCACAGCGCTGCGTCGAGGGCGTTGCGCGCGGCCCCGGGCGGCATCAGGTCGAGAAGCTGGGCGCGCGAGGCTCCGTCCGCCACCGCCGAAGCCATCGACTGCAACAGCGCCAGCGCTGCCTCTGCGCTGTCGCCCAGGTAGTAGATTGCGGTGCCTTCGCCCTGCCCCGAGCGCGGGCCGTCCCGAACTTCGGCGACCACGACATCGACATGGGTCTGGGTCCGCCGGGCGATCACGAAAGGGCTCGCCGTCTCCCATCGTTCGA
Organism: Sandaracinobacter sp.; assembly: GCA_031425455.1. Lineage (GTDB taxonomy): Bacteria > Pseudomonadota > Alphaproteobacteria > Sphingomonadales > Sphingomonadaceae > Sandaracinobacteroides. Next base: position 3,617 of record JANPJJ010000183.1, read on the forward strand.
TCCGTGCGTCGAGCTGCCTCATGGCCACCGTGCCTAGCGTGCGTGGGTTCGCATCGCTAGGGACTTGGCATGGGTCTTCTGGACTGGGCAAAACGCAGCTCGCACCGACTGCGCCGCGACGCGCATATGCTGTGGATCGCCGCGCGCGATGCCCGTACCCCGATACCGGCCAAGCTGGTTGCAGGGGCAGTCGCCGCTTATGTGCTGTCCCCGATCGACCTTATCCCGGATTTCATACCCGTGCTGGGGATGCTGGACGAACTCATCATCGTGCCCATCGGCCTGGCGATTGCGTTCAGGATGGTGCCGGCGCCACTACTGGCAGAGTTTCGCGCACGGGCCGATGTGGAGGTCGAGCGCCCCGTCAGTCGAACCGGAGCGATTATCGTAGTGACGATATGGGTGGTGCTGGCGGCGTTTGTCGCCGCGCAGCTTTGGGCGCTGAGATACTGGTAGAGGACGCCGATGGCCGAAGACATGCCGGAAGAACAGATCGAGCTCGACCCGGTAGTGGTGGTGGCGCGAATCACCACGCTGGAAATGCTGGTGCGGCAGATGATGGTGTGCAGCTGCGCCTGCTGGCCGATGCCGGCCATATAGAGCTGACCCCGGCCTATGTGCAAAGCCTGGCGAACGCCTATGCCGAGAAGGTGGACGAATCGACCATCATCGAAAGCAATTCGGCGGACGTGAACTATGCGTTCAAGCTGAACGTGCTGCACCAGCTGGAGCGCTTCTTCGACGAGATCGGAGCGCACCTGAAGGCGAATCCTTAGAGGGGTTTCAACCCCGGCCCAGCCCTGCTAAACGCCGCGTCCGCGTAGTCGAGGCCCGATGGCGGAGTGGTTACGTAGCGGACTGCAAATCCGCGCACGCCGGTTCGATTCCGGCTCGGGCCTCCATCCGCATCCCGGCTGTGTTCAACCGCCGGCCGGAAGTTCCCAGTTCACCTGCCCTCGCCCGGACGCCTTCAGGAAGGCGTTCGCGCGGGAGAAGTGCCGGCAGCCCAGAAATCCGTTGTGGGCCGACAGCGGCGACGGGTGCGCCGCCTTCAGCACCAGGTGACGGCTGACGTCAACCAGGCCTTCCTTCTGCTGCGCGTGCCGGCCCCACAGCATGAAGACGCTCGGCTTCGACTGGCGGCTCACCAGCTTCACCACTTCGTCGGTCAGAGCCTCCCAACCTTTTCCGGCGTGCGATCCAGGCTTGCCTGGCCCGACCGTCAGCGTCGTGTTCAAGAGCAGTACGCCCTGTCGGGCCCAGGCTTCCAGATGGCCGTGCCGGGGGGGCGCGAAGCCGAGGTCGGCCGCCAGTTCCTTGTAGATGTTGCGAAGCGAAGGCGGGACCTTGACCCCGGGCGGAACGGAAAAGCTGAGCCCGTGCGCCTGCCCGAGCCCGTGATACGGATCCTGACCCAGGATGACGATGCGCACCTCGTGGGGAGGAGTCAGCTGGAGCGCCTGGAACCAGGCCGCGGGCGGCGGCAACACCGGCTCGCCCGCCGCCTGCGCGGCCTGGAGAAAGGCCTGAAGCCCGACCAGAGCCGGGCTGTCCAGCAGCCCTGCCAGCGGCACGCGCCAGCTTTCCGGCAGGTCGAACCCGGTTGCAGCCCCGGTCATCGAAGGCGAGAGGCGGCTTCTGCAGCAGCGCGAACGGCGCCCAAATCGGGGTCGCCCTTCCCCACCAGCCAGCTGCCCCCGACGCACAATACCGCGTCTTCGGCCAGCCAATCGGGGGCGCTTGCGGGCGTGATCCCGCCAGTCGGGCAGAACCGCACGTGGCCGAAAGGGGAAGCCAGCGATTTCAGCGCCTTCAATCCGCCGGCGGCTTCCGCCGGAAAGAATTTGAACCGGTCGAGCCCGAGGTCGAGGCCGCGCATGATGTCTCCGGCGTTAGCGACCCCGGGCAGGAACGGGATTTCCCGGTCGATGGCTGCGCGGGCCAGTGGCTCGGTGAGGCCCGGCGAGACGATGAACTCGGCCCCTGCTGCCATCGCGGCGTCGAGATCGCGCAGGTTCAGGACCGTGCCGGCGCCGACAATGGCACCCGGCACCTGCTTCATGGCGTGGATCACCTGGAGCGCGGCCGGAGTCCGCAAGGTGACCTCCAGCACGCGCAATCCACCGGCCACCAGCGCCTGGGCAATTGCAACGCCCTGGCCGACCTCGTCGATCACCAGCACCGGGATGACCGGGCCGGTGCGCAGGAGGGCTTCGATGTCGGTCATGCCGGCCCTCCTGCCAGATAGGCCGCCGCCGCGCCCAGCAGGCCCGGCTCGGGGTGGGTGACGCGAAGGATCGGAATGGCAGCCATTCGCGCCTCGAACCGACCCTTGGCGATGAAGCGGCTGTGGAAACCGGACTGCGGCAGCAGTCCCGCGATCCGCGGGAGCATCCCGCCTGCCAGCACTAGCGCCGACGCCCCCTGCGCCAGCACCAGGTCTCCGGCGACACTGCCGAGCGACAGGAACCAGCGGTCCATCGCCGCCTGCGCCAGGCTGTCGCGGCCTTCGATAGCGTCCGCCCACAGCCTCTTGTCGTCGCGCGGCGGCACGGCACGGCCTTCGATCGCAGCAAGTGCCCCATGGATCGCCACCAGGCCGGGGCCCGAGACGATCCGTTCGACTGAAACGCGGCGATACCGCACCCGCAACTGGGCCAGGATCATGTCCTCCAGACTGTCGAGCGGCGCAAAGTCGATATGGCCGCCCTCGGTGGCGATCACGTCGGGTGCCGGCTGCATCTGGAGGACCGCGACGCCAAGCCCGGTGCCGGGCCCGACGACACTGATGATGCCGGTGCGAGGCAGCGCTACGTCGGGCCCGGCGACATGGGCGAAATCGGCCGGTGTGCTGACCGCGACTGCATGGGCGACTGCGGCGAAATCGTTCACCAGCTTCACCCGCTCCAGCCCGAGCCGCTCGGCAATCAGGGCCGGCCGGACGATCCAGGGATTGTTGGTGAGCTTCAGCACATCGCCCTCGACCGGCGCCGCAACCGCGATGCCGGCGGCTCGCGGCATCGGCCGGCCCAGCCCGGCGGCAAAGGCTTCGAATGCAGTTTGCAGGCTGGCGTGCTCGGCAACCTTCAGCTTCGCTTCGTGCGAAAGATGGATACGGCCGTCGTCCGCCTCAGTGGCGATGGCAAAGCGCGCGTGCGTGCCGCCGATGTCCGCCGCCACCAGCTCCATCAAAGGCCCGCCGCAGCAAGAATCGGGGAAGCGCCCCGTTCGGCGTCATCCGATCGAGTCCGGAACAGCGCGAAGAGTTCCCGACCGGTGCCGTCATGCTCCGGCGCAGGCTCGACCGGCGCCCGGGCGAAGAAGGTCGCGTCGTCGACCAGCAGGCTGATCGTACCCGTATTCGCGCAGAGCCGGATGATGTCGCCGTCTTGCACGCGCGCCAGCGGGCCGCCCCCGGCTGCCTCGGGCGTGATGTGGATCGCAGCCGGCACCTTGCCCGACGCGCCCGACATGCGCCCGTCCGTCACAAGAGCGACCTTGAAGCCCTTGTCCTGCAACACGCCCAGGACCGGGGTCAGCTTGTGCAGCTCGGGCATTCCGTTTGCGCGCGGACCCTGGAAGCGCACCACCACCACCACGTCGCGGTCCAGTTCCCCGGCCGTGAAGGCCTGGGTGACCTCGTTCTGGTCGTGGAACACCCGCGCCGGTGCCTCGATGGTCCACCGCGCGGGATCGACCGCGCTGGTCTTGATGATCCCCCGGCCGAGATTGCCCTCCACCAGGCGCATCCCGCCATCCAGGCGGAACGGGTCGGCGACGGACCGCAGGATCGTTCGGTCGCGGCTCTCGGTCGGCGCCGGGTGCCAGACCAGCTGGTCGTCCTCCAGCGCCGGCTCGCCGGCATAGTCGCCGAGGTTGCCGACGGAGACGGTCAGGATATCGCGATGCAGCAGGCCGGCCGCCAGCAGGGTCGCGGTGGTAAAGGCCATGCCGCCGGCTGCATGAAAATGGTTCACGTCGCCCTGCCCCGACGGGTAGATATTGGCGATCGTCGGCACCGCCGACGACAGCTGGTCCAGGTCCTCCCAGTCGATCAGGATACCCGCTGCACGGGCGATCGCCGGCAGGTGGATAGCATGGTTGGTGGAGCCTCCCGTCGCCAGCAGGCCCACGGCCGCGTTCACGATCGACTTCTCGTCGACGCAGTGGCCCAGCGGACGGTAATCGTCCTCTCCTGGGCCTATCCTGACCAGCCGGTGCACGGCGGCACGCGTCAGTTCCTGCCGGAGCTTCGTGCCGGGGTTAACGAAGGCCGCGCCGGGGATGTGCAGCCCCATCAGCTCCATCATCATCTGGTTCGAATTGGCGGTGCCGTAAAAGGTGCAGGTGCCGGGGCTGTGATAGCTCTGCGCCTCGGCTTCCAGCAGCTCCTCGCGCCCGACCTTGCCTTCGGCGGCAAGCTGGCGGATGCGCTGCTTCTCCTTGTTCGGGAGCCCGGACGGCATCGGGCCGCCGGGCACCATGATCGCCGGCAGATGGCCGAAGCGAAGCGCCCCGATCAAGAGGCCGGGCACGATCTTGTCGCAGATGCCCAGCATCGCCACGCCCTCGAACATGGCATGGCTCAGCGCGACCGTGGTGGCGAGCGCGATGGTATCCCGGCTGAACAGAGAGAGCTCCATCGAGACCTGGCCCTGGGTAACGCCGTCGCACATCGCAGGAACGCCGCCGGCGACCTGCGCGGTGGCGCCGACTTCGCGAGCGAACAGCTTCATCTGCTCGGGGTAGCGGCCATAGGGCTGATGCGCCGACAGCATGTCGTTATAGGCGGTCACGATCCCGATGTTGAACGAATGCCCCTGGCGGATCGCCGGCTTGTCGCCTTCGGAACCGGCAAAGCCGTGCGCGAGGTTGGAGCAGGACAGCCGGTTGCGGTTCAGCCCCTTGTCGCGCTCGCGGGCGATGAGGTCCAGATACCGCCCGCGGGACCCCTTCGATCGCTCCACGATGCGGGCGGTGACGGCTTCAACGGTGGGATGCATCGCGGTTCGGCCTTCGGATCAGAGGCACCAGTGGATATCGATCGCCTGGGTGGCGTCCGCAAGGAGGCGGCCGATCGGAAGCTGCGACCCGGAGCCTTCCTTCAGCGCCCTTTCCAGCACGTCGCGCTTGTCCTCGCCCCGAAGGGAAATCAGGATCGAGCGGGCCGACAATATGGCCGATTTCGTCAGCGTGACGCGCGCCACCGCCGCCTCTTTGGGCAGCGGATCCGGCGTGAGGCCGATCGCGCGATGCGGTGCGGTCAGGGCCGCCTCCAGATCGGGGCCGGGGAAGATCGAGGCCGTGTGGCCGTCCAGCCCCATGCCGAGCCAGACGAGATCGGGCGGCCAGTGGATCGCCTGGAGCCGCGCATCGGCCGCCTTCCCAGCGGCGGATGCAGCGAGATCACCGCCCGTCAGCGGCAGCACCCTTGCGCCCAGCGGCAAAAAGCGCTCGGCCAGCATTCGCACGTTCGACAGCTTGTCCTGGACGGGCACCAGACGGTCGTCGGTGGGGAGGATCGTCACGTCCTTCCACTTCAGCTTCGCCGTTTTCAGCTTGTCGAGCGGGGCCAGCGGCGTGCTGCCGCCGGGAAACGCCACTACGGCGTCGCCACGCGCATCGAGCGCGGACTCGATCAGGAACTGTACGTCGCCCGACACGGCATCGGCCAGCTCGGCCGGCTCCTCATAGTCCCACCATTCCGCTTCGATCATCTGTTATCCTTTCGCCGCCGGACTAATCATTCCAGCTGGCATTGTCGCGTTCGATCAGGGCAATCGCGGCGGACGGCCCCCAGGTTCCGGCGGCATAGGCGCGCGGCTGCGTTCCGTTTGCAGCCCAGCCGCGGCGGATTCCATCGATAAAGCGCCACTGGGCTTCCACTTCATCGCGTCGGACGAACAGGGTCTGCCGGCCTTCGATGAGGTCGAGCAACAGCTGTTCGTAGGCGATCCGCCGCCTCGTGTCGGCGAAAGCGTCCTTCTGGCCGATGTCCAACTGCACCTCGCGAAGGCGGATTCCGGCCCGGTCGAGACCCGGCACCTTCGACATCAGCGAGAGCTGGATATTCTCCTCGGGCTGAAGGCTGATGAGGAGCTGGTTCGGCGCCATGCCCCGGACCTCGTCGCCGAAGATCGAGTGCGGCACCTCGCGGAACTGGATCAGGATTTCCGACTTGCGCGTCGCCAGCCGCTTTCCCGTGCGCAGATAGAAGGGCACGCCCTTCCAGCGCCAGTTGTCGACGTGGGCCTTCAGCGCCACGAACGTCTCGGTGGCGGATAGGCGGCCCAGCTCCTCGGCATAGCCCTTCACCGGCTGGCCGCCGACCGCCCCGGCGCCATATTGGCCGATGACGCTATGCGCCCCGGCGGACTTCGCGTCGATCGGGCGCAGCGAGTTCAGCACCTTCACCTTCTCGTCGCGCACGGCTGTCGCGGTGAAGTGCGAGGGCGGCTCCATCGCGACCAGAGCGAGCAATTGCAGCATGTGGTTCTGTACCATGTCGCGAAGCGCGCCGGCGCCTTCATAGAAATCGACGCGACCTTCCAGCCCGACTGTCTCTGCGATGGTGATCTGCACATGCTGCACCGCCTCGGAACGCCAGAGCGGCTCGAACAGAACATTCGCGAAGCGCAGCGCCAGCAGGTTCTGCACTGTCTCCTTGCCGAGATAATGGTCGATGCGGAAAATCTGCTGCTCGGTGAAAGCGGCTGCCACCGCGTCGTTGATCTCGGCCGAGGAGGCGAGATCGGAACCAAGCGGCTTTTCGAGGCCGATGCGCACATTGGAACCGGTCAACCCGGCGCCCGCCAGCCCCTCGATGGTCGGCTTGAACAGCGACGGGGCGGTGGACAGGAAGATCGAGACCGACTGGTCTTCGCCGCAGGGCCCGCTTCCATCAGGCCCTGCGGCACAGGCTGCTTCGGCGAGCCGGCGATACCCCGACGCATCGGTGGCATCGAGCGGCACATAGGCGAGCTGCCCCAGGAAAGCGTCGGCCCGCGCCTGGTCCCCCAGGCCGTTCGCCACATGCGGCGCCAGCGCCGCGGCCGCCATGGCCCGAAACCCCGCTTCGTCCAGCGCGGAGCGGGCCGTGCCGACGATCCGCACATCGCCCGCCAGCAACCCGTCGACCGACAGGCCGTAGAGCGAGGGCAGCAGCATGCGGCGCGACAAGTCGCCGGTGGCGCCGAACAGGATAACAGCGGTCATGGGAGCGCTTCCTAGCAATAGTCCCGCAGCGGGCCAGCCTGAATTCGAATGCTACATGGCGCGGAAGCGGATTGCCTGGCCGCCGCCGGGGGCCAGTACCAGCGAAAGGCTGTCGCCGGCAGTGACGATGCGCCGGGAGATGGCGATGTCGAAGCGTCTTTCGGTGCGGAAGTCGGTGGCCGGACCATCGGCGTAGATCTGCGCTTCATAACGCCGGCCGGGATCGAGAAAGTCCAGTTTGATCCCCAGGGTGCGGCCCTCATGGTCGGTGCCGGCGCCCAAATACCAGTCGACGCTGTTGCGATCCTTGCGGGCGATGGTGGCGAACTGGCCGATTGCGCCATTCAGCACGCGCGTCTCGGCCCAGTCCGCCGGCACATCCTTGATGAATTGGAACGGCCTGGGAAAACGCGCGTAGTTCTCCGGCAGGTCGGCAGCCATCTGGATCGGCGAGTAGATCAGGACATAAAGCGCGAGCTGACGCGCCATCGTGCTGGGGATCGGGCTGTTGCCGCGCCCGACCAGGCTCAGGATGCCCGGCGTATAGTCCATCGGCCCGGCAAGCATTCGCGTGAAGACGAGGTCGATCTCGTGGTTGGGCGGGTTTTTCGGGCTGCCCCAGGCGTTGTATTCCATGCCCCGGGCGCCTTCGCGCGAGACCCAGTTAGGGTAGGTGCGCCGGAGGCCCGTGTCCTTGATCGGCTCGTGCGGATTGACCGCGATTCGGCGTTTCGCCGCCTCGGTCACGACCTTCAGATGGTGCCGGCTGTGCGCCTGCCCGTCGTGCCACTGGAAGCTGCCGTCCGGCGCCTGGATGCCCCCTGCGTCTGCGACATAGCCGGTTTTCACGCTGTCGATGCCGAGCCGACGGTAGAGATCGAGCGCAGCGCCGAGTTGCGGCTCATAGACCCGGGTGTTGCCCGCCGTTTCGTGGTGGCCGATCAGGTGAACGCCCTGCTTCAGCCCATAGGCGGACAAGCCTTCGAGATCGAAGTCGGGCGTTGCCCTGGTGAAATCGAAATCATGGCCAGTTGCGAACCAGTCACCGTCCCAGCCCGGGTTCCATCCCTCTACCAGCACGCCGCGAAAACCGTTGGCAGCGGCGAAATCGATGTAGCGCCGCGTGTTGGCGGTGGTCGCCCCATGCTTCGGGCCCTGGGCCCAGCTGGCGGTTTCCAGGTGCATCTCCCACCAGACGCCGACATATTTATGCGGGCGGAACCAGCTGGTATCGCCCAGCTTGTTGGGCTCGTTCAGGTTAAGGATGATGTCGGACGCAGCATAAAGCCCGGGCGCATCGGATGCCACCAGCAGTACGCGCCACGGTGTCGCGAACGGCAGATCACGCACCACGCTCGGCCCGTCGGCCGCGGGAGACAGGCGCGCCTTGAAGCGTTGGCCCTCCACGCGGCGCAGCCACATGCCGGCATAATCCACCAGCGCCGCCTCGTGAATCGCCAGATGCAGGCCCGAGGCTGTTACAAAGCTGATCGGCGTGTGCGCCTGGGCGACTTCGGCGATCGGCGTGCGGTTGTAGAGATACTCGTAGCGGTTCCATTCCCCGCCGGGGATCCACCAGGCGGTGCCCGGCTCGGCGAGGGCGAACTCTGTCAACTCCTCGACGATGCGCGCGGTCTTCAGGTTCGGCTGCTCTGGGAACTCGAACCGAAAGCCGACGCCCTTGTCGAACAGCCGGACGCGAAGCCGGAGGATTCGTGCCAGCGGGCCGGTTTCCTGCAACGTCAGAAGCAGTTCGTTGTGCCGGTCCGTCACAAAGCGCCGCTCGCCCCAGGGCTGCTCCCAGCGCGTGTCGGCACGGCTGCGCTCGGCCGACACGATCTTCAGGTTGCGCTCCAGCTTGGGCGCGTCGGCCAGGATGAACCCGAGCCGCGATGGCGCGATGACGGGGTTTCCGCCTCGCAGGAGCGACCAGTCCGGCCGCCCCTCCCCGTTCAGCTCCAGCGCGAACGTCAGGCGGCCGTCCGGCGATACGACGGCTACCGGCGCTGCACGAGCGAAGCCGGCGATCAGCAACGCAGCAAGGCCGGCCATCAGCAGAAACAGCGATCTCATGCCTGCAAACCTCGCTTCACGGTTCGACAATCACGGCGGCGAAGGCCGGCAGCCCGGCTGCCGTGCCGCCGTTCACCGCCGCCAGCACCCGGCCCTCCCCGGGCAGCGCCAGTTCGGTGGCGCCGAAATTGCAGGCCAGCCGAAGCCGCCTGTTGTCGTGCAGGCGATCGAACGTCAGGAGGTCGCCCTCGGCTTTCAGCTGCTCCAGCCGGCCCAGCCGCAGCGCCGGCTCGGCCCGTCGCAGCTCGATCAAGGTGCGAGTGATGTTGAGCAGCGAGTCCGGGTCCGTTTCCTGCCGATCCACGGCAAGCTCCGCATGGTCCGGGCCCAGCGGCAGCCACGGTCTGGCCGAGGTGAAGCCCGCATTCGGGGCGGCCGCTGCCCAGGGCATCGGAGTCCGGGCGCCATCGCGCGACAGGGTGAGCGGCCAGTTCGCGATCGCCTCGGGATCTTTCAGCTCGGCAAGCGGAATATCGACCTGCGTCAACCCCAGCTCCTCGCCATAGTAGAGGAACGGATTGCCGCGCAGGCCCATCAACAGCAGCATCGCCAGCCGCGCAAAGCGCCGGCGATGTTCGGGCGCGGCCCAGCGGGACAGGCCCCGCGGGCTGTCGTGGTTGGTCAACGCCCAGCTCGGCCAGCCCATGCCCGCCTCGTCGGGCCATTCGGCTAGCGCCGCGGCGACCAGCTGCGGCGTGAGCCTTTCCGCATAGAGAAAGGCGAAGCTGTAGGCCGAATTCAGGTGGCGGTCGTCGGCGGTGAAGGCGCGCATTTCGGCGATCGGCCGATCGCCGCCCACCTCGGCCACGCTGAAAGTGGCGCCGTGCCGATCCATCAAGCTGCGAAGCCGGGCCAGGAAGACGGGGATTTCCGGATGAGACTGGTTGTAGGTTTTCGTCTGGTAATCGAACGGGCGGGTACGCGGGCCGGGCGGGGCCGGCGGATTGTCCCGCAGCTGAAGATCGTGCATCGCGAAATTGATCGCATCGATGCGGAACCCGTCCACCCCGCGCGCCAGCCAGAAGTCGGCAACGCCGAGCAGGGCCTCCTGCACGGCGGGGTTGTGAACGTTGAGCTGCGGCTGCGACGCCAGGAAATTGTGCATATAATATTGTCGCCGCCGCGCGTCCCAGGTCCAGGCGGGGCCGCCGAACACCGACTGCCAGTTGTTGGGGGGCGTGCCGTCGGGCCGGGGATCGGCCCAGACATACCAGTCGGCATGCGGGCCGGATGGTCCCTGGCGGCTGGACCGGAACCAGGCGTGATCGTCCGACGTATGGGCGTATACCTGATCGATGATGACCTTCAGGCCAAGCCCGTGAGCCTTGGCCACCAGCGCATCGAAATCCGCCAGCGACCCGAAGATCGGATCGACACTGCAATAATCTGCAATGTCATAGCCGAAATCGTTCATCGGGGATGTGAAGAATGGCGAGAGCCAGATCGCATCCACGCCGAGGCTTGCCACATGATCCAGGCGCCCGGTGATTCCAGCAAGGTCGCCGATCCCGTCGCCGTTCGCATCCTGGAAGCTGCGCGGATAGATCTGGTAGATCACCGCCCCCTTCCACCAGGGCACATCGACCGTGCTGCGCGCGTCGCGCCGTTCCATCACGTCGCTCATCGGACTGCAACCGCTCCCGCGCACACCAGAGTTCCGAACGGTTCGATGTCCACCGCCAGCACGCCAGGCGCTGCGGGCTGCGCACATAGCCCCAACAGCGACTTGGTGATGTCGATCCTGGGATCGATCGGGATATTGGCCTTCAGCGGCCTTCCGGACGTGTTGAAGACGATGATCGTGTCCAGGAAAGGCGCCCTGTTGCCTTCCGGCAGCCTGCGGGCGACTGCGAACAGGCCCGGGCCTTCGGTTTCGGCGATCAGAACCCGCTCGCGACCGCGGCTGAGGGACGGTTCACCCCCCCGCAGCTTCGAAAGCGTGGCGATGTGACGGTAGAGCGGGTGGGAGGGGTCGAACTGGGCTTCGGCGTGCGTGCGCGATGTCCCGATCAGCCTGTTGTCCAGGTAGCTCGCGACCTTGCTGGGAAACAGCGGCTCGCGCGCATCCTGGTCGTTGCCGTCGCTCAGGAAACCCTGCTCGTCACCGGAGTAGACGGTCGGCACGCCGCGCAGCAGCAGCAGCATGGAATGGCCGAGCTTGAGCCGCGCCAGAAGTTCGTCGGACCCCGCCTTCGGGTTGGAGTCCGCGATGGTGCGCGACAGCCGCCCCTGATCGTGATTGCTCACGAAGGTGGGGAGTTGCAGCGCGGCATCGACCCCGCCGGCATAGAGCGGATCCTGGAACAGGATCGCCTCCAGCTGGGACGGAGCCCGGTTCTTCGCCACCAGGTCGGCCACGCCCAGCTTGAACGCGAAGTCCAGCACGGCCGGATAGCGGTCGACATGGGTGAAACGAGCAAGATAGCCCGGATCGGCGGCATCGGAATAGACTTCGCCGAAGACGTGGAAGTTGGGGATGCCCCTGGCCTTCGCATGCGCCAGGATGGCGGGCACGAAGGCCTGCCAGAACTCCGGGTTCACATGTTTGGCCGTGTCGACGCGGAATCCGTCGATCCCGAACCGGTCGATCCAGCCTTTGTAGATCTCGATCATGCCGTCGCGCACGCGGGGGTTGCTGGTCATCACATCGTCGAGGCCGACGAAATCGCCCCAGAGGATACTTTCGCCCTTCCAGTTGCTGTTGCCGCGGTTGCTGTAGAGCAGCGGGTCGTTCAGCCAGTCGGGTTTCTTGATGCGCTCCAGCCCCTTGGGCACGAACGGGGTGTAGGCCCAACGCGGATCGGTGAGCCGGGCGTAATTTTCCGCCGTCTGTTCGGCCGGCCCGTCGCCGACGAACCCCGGGTTGATCGGCACCCCGCCGATCCCGCCCTTTCGGCTCCAGGGAAAGTCCTGGCGGCCCCGGAACGCACAGGCGCTGTCGGGGCATTCGCGGTATCGGATGATGTCTGCGGTGTGGTTGGTGACGATGTCCATATACACCTTCATGCCGCGCCCATGGGCGGCGGCGATGAAAGCCTTCAAGTCCGCCTCCGTCCCCAGATGCGGGTCGACGGTGGTGAAATCGGTAATCCAGTAACCGTGGTAGCCGGCGGACTCCTGCCCCGGGGCCCCCTGGACCGGGTTGTTGCGGAAGATCGGGCCGAGCCAGATCGCCGTTGCGCCCAGGCCCTGGATATATCCCAGCCGGGCGGTAAGCCCCTTCAGGTCGCCGCCCAGGTAGAAACCCTTCGACGTGGGGTCGAACCCGTGCGTCAGCCGATCGCCCTTCAGCCCGCCGCGGTCGTTGTCGGCATCGCCGTTCTCGAAGCGGTCGGGGAGCACGAAGTAGATGACCTCATCGGTCGGCGGCCGATCGCGGACGCCCTGCGCCATCACCGGGGGGGCCAGCAGCACTGCCATCAGCCCGAATGCTGCCAGCCATCTCATGCGCGCATCTCCGCCCGGGTGTCCGCCGGCAGCAGCCGCGCCAGAAAATCGTCATGCTGCCCCATCCGGGTTGCGCGCTCGGCGCAAAGCCGGGCCTGCATTGCCAGGAACTGGGCCAGGTCGGTTTCGCTGAGTTGTTCGGCAAGCGGGTGCCAGGCTACGGGCGTGATGCCCTGCCCCAGCAGCACCTGCACCCAGCCCGCTTCGGTGAAAAGGTCGTGGCTGTCGTGCGACAGGCGCCCGACTTCGCGGAAAAGCGCCATTTTGGCAGACAGCGTCTCGGGCACCGGCATGTCCGCACAGGTTCTCCAGAAGGCCGAATCGTCCCGGGCGCCGGCCTTGTAGTGCAGGATTATGAAGTCGCGAATGCGCTCCATCTCCAGCACGGTCAGGCGGTTGTATTCGGCAACGGACGCAGGCTTCGGCCGGCCGGCGGGGAGGAACTGCAGGATGCGCTCGATCGCCGATTGCACCATGTGGATGGAGGTCGACTCCAGCGGCTCGAGAAAACCGCTCGCCAGCCCGACCGCGATGCAGTTGCGATGCCAGAAGGCTTCGCGCCGACCGGTGGTGAATTGCAACTGGCGCGGCTCGGCCAGGGCCTGCCCGTCCAGGCCGGTCAGCAGCTGGAACGCGGCCTCGTCGTCGGACAGATGGTCTGCGCAATAGACCAGGCCGTTCCCCGTGCGGTGCTGCAATGGGATGCGCCACTGCCAGCCGGCCCCGCGCGCTGTGGAGCGGGTATAGGGCGTGACCGGGTCGGTGCGTTCGGACGGCACCGCGAGCGCCCGGTTGCACGGCAGCCAGTGCGACCAGTCAAGGTAGCCGACCCCCAGCGCCTGCCCGATCAGCAGCCCGGCAAACCCCGAGCAATCGACGAACAGGTCGCCTGCAATCCCTGAGCCGCTCTCCAGCTTGACCGCGGCGATATCCCCGCTCTCGCCGTCCAGCTCCACCTTCAGGATGCGTCCCTCGTGCCGGCGAACGCCGCGCGCCTCGGCATGGCGCCGCAGGTGCGCGGCATAGAGCCCGGCATCGAAATGATAGGCGTGCGGCATGTAGGGCCGGGTCGGGCCCGGAGGCTGGGTTTCGCGCTCGAACCGGTTCCTCAGCGCTGCGATGACATTGGGGCAGTAGGAACCGAGCGGCTCTGCCAGCCCCAGCGCCTGCGCGCGCAACCAATAGTGATGGAAGCCGAGCAGACCGAGACCGCGTCCCACCTGCCCGAAGCCGTGCACATAGCTGTGCCCCTGCTTCCACCAGTCCACGAACTGGATTCCGAGCTTGATCGTTCCCTTGGTAGCGCGGAGGAACTCATCTTCGTCCAGCCCGAGCGCTGCGTTGAACAGCCGGATCTGCGGGATGGTCGCCTCGCCCACGCCGACGGTGCCGATCGCATCGGATTCGATCAGGTCGATCGACCAGCCGCTCTCGATGAAGCGGGCGAATGCAGCCGCTGCCATCCATCCGGCGGAGCCACCTCCGACGACGACGAGGCGACGAACGGACGAGTGTTCTTCGTCGCGCCGACCGGTCATTCGTCAACTCTCCAGCTGTAGACCGGGCCTGCGGGGGCAGGCCCGGCCGGTGCGCCTCAGAAGCGGTAGCTCACCCCGAACAGGAAGCGACGGCCATATTCCTCATGGTCCCGGACCTGGCGGTTGTCGGGAATGAAGTAGGTGCTAAACGGCTCGTTGGTGAGGTTGTAAGCCTGCGCCACCAGCGACAGCCCCTGCAGTGCCGAGCCTTCCTGGAACTCATAGCCGATCTGGGCATCGACGATGGTTTCCGCATTGGCGAACCGCTTGGAGAGGTTGCCGCCGAAGCCCTTGGTCTCCGCGAGGAAGCTGGAGCGATAGCGCACCGAGCCGCGCAGCGAGAAGCCGTTACGTTCAAAATAGGCCGTACCGCTTGCGACATGCTTGGAAAGGCCCGGCAGCGGCTGGGTCGATCCAGGCCCGTTCGGCTCGATCTCGCTCTTGGTATAGCTGTAGCTCCCTTGCACGCCGAAGCCGTCGAGGCTTTCGGTGAAGGTGCTGAACGGCACCGAGGCGGTCGCCTCGAAACCATAGAGCGACCCGCCCTCGCCGTTCGTCCAGATGCGGACGAAGCCCTCGCGCAGAACCGGCTGGACTGTGCCGCGGATCGGAAAGCCGGTGAAATCCTGCAGCACGCTCTGTTCGTAGATGTAGGTCTTCAGGTTCTTGTAGAAACCGGCGACCGAGACATAGGCTTCGCGCCCGAAGTATTTCTCGACGCTGATGTCGAGAGCATCGGCGATCCACGGCCGCAGCCTTGGGTTGCCGCCGTCGCCCGACCAAGGCGAGCAAATCAGCACCGGGCAGGCCACCCGGTCCTCGGAGAAGTTGTAATTGATGCTGGCCCGCATCTCGTTCATCCGCGCTCGTGCCAGCTGGCGGCCAGCGCTCATGCGGACCACAAGATCGTTCTCGCCGCGTACCACCAGGTTCAGGGTGGGCAGCGCATACAAATAGCTGGCGCCGTCCGTAATCGGCGCGTTGATGACGCCTGTGCCGCTTCCCGAGGAAGCAAGCCCGTTCGAGCGCTGGTCGGTGTTGACCAGCTGCACGCCGACGTTGCCGGTGAGCTGCGACGAACCCAGCGGCGCGTCGATGTTCAGCTGCAGATAGCCCGTGATGACATCCTCGCGCACCCGCCAGCCCTTGGTCGATACGTCGGCATTGGGGTTGCGCACGAAGTTATAGAGGCCGGAGTCGAGCAGGCCCTGCACATCATAGGCGATGGTGTTGCCGATACCGAGGAAACCCAGATCCGCGCCGCCGAGCAGCAGGCCGGTCGGGATCGCGACCGAGGTAGCGCCGTCGGTGTTGCCCTTCAGGCCCAGGAAGAACTCGTTGGGCGTCAGGCGCTTGACCCGGCCGGTGTAGTTGAAGCCGAGCTCGGCCGACCGGAAGATGCCGCCGAGATCGCGCTCGACGCCCATACGCCAGGCGAACAGCTCGTCCTTCACCGACCGTTCGTTGTAGTAGCCGTCCTGCCCGCCGGGAATGATGTCCCCGCCCCAGCCCTGCGGGCTGGTGAGGCGGATCAGCGCCGGATCGGCATAGTTCAGGCCGGGGCTGAAGAAGGCACCACGCTCTCCCATCTGGAACCCGATATTGTCGGTCGCCCCGCGCGAACCGCCTGCGTCGAAACCGCGGCCGGTGCCGGCATAGGTCTCGACATCGAGGTCCTTGCGGTCGACCTTGGCATAGCTGACATCGATGGTGCCGCGCAGCACATCATTGCCCGCCTTCAGGTTCCAGCCGGCCGAGAACAGATCGGCATCGCGGTTCTTGAGATCGTTGCGGACGACGCCCTTCACGCCGTTGAACTGTCCGGCCGTCACCAGGCCATCCTCCACGGTGGCACCGGGCTGCAGCTGCGCACCCGACCAGAATAGCGGCAGCTCGACTCCGCGCTTCACCTGGTGGTCCTTGAATTTCGACCAGAACAGATCGACCGACGTGCTGAGATTCTCGCTCGGCGACCATTCCAGCGTGCCGGCAACCGAGGTCCGCTCCAGATCGCCCGAGATCGCATAGGGCTTCGATCCGCCGATGATGGCAGCGCCGCCCGGCCCGCCGTTCGGATAGCCGGAGTCGCCCCAGGCTTCGAAACGCTGTGTCTGCGACGGCGATTTCAGGTGAGTGACGTTGATCGCGATCCCGATCGTGTCGTCGGCGAACTGGTCGACATAGTTGCCGAACACTCGATAGCCCCATTTGTCGGAATCGGGGTTGAGCTTGCCGGCGTCCAGATACTCGCCGCGCGCGCCCAGGGCGATCGCCCGCTTGCCATAGGCCAGCGGCTTGATCGTGCGAAGATCGACCGTGCCCGACAGGCCGGCGCCCACCAGATTGGCCGCCGGCGTTTTGTAGACATTCACCTGGCTCATCATTTCCGACGGATACTGATCGAAGTCGACGCCCCGGTTGTCGTTGGTCGTCACCTGCTCGCGGCCGTTCAGCAGCGTGGTGGAAAAATCGGGTGCGAGGCCGCGGATCGAAACATTCTGGGCCCGTCCGCCTTCGCGCTGCGCCGCAAGACCGGGCAGGCGCGCAATCGACTCGGCGATCGACGTATCGGGAAGCTTGCCGATGTCTTCGGCCGAAATGCTCTCGACGATAAGGTCGGACGATTTTTTCTGGGCAATGGCGTTGGCCAGGCTGGCACGGAAGCCGGTGACGACGATATCCTCGTCGCTGGCGGCACCGGCGTCGACCGCGGGGGCGACCTGCGCAATCGCGCCGCCTGCGAGCACCAGGGCCATGGCGCCGGCGGAAGCCTTCAGCAGCAGAGTTGCCGGAATCCGGCTTGCGGACGAAATGCGCATGGTCTCTCCCCAATCCTCTGGCGTTCGGCGTTCCGCATCCGTTCGTCGAATGCGTCGCTGCAGCGCCCATATGTTACGTGCAATGTCATCTTCCGCCCGCCCGGCAATTGGTTCAATGAACCCACATACGTATGCGAAAAGCATCGGAGGCACTTGTGACCATCGGGCCACAGTCCGGCACCGGGCCGACTGACATCGCGGGCGGCCCTGGCGCTGCGCCGGAACCCGACGACCCGCGCCTGCCCGGCGTGGAGCGAGCGCCCACATCGTTCGACATCGCCCATCTGGCGGGAGTTTCGCAGCCCACCGTCAGCCGGGCGCTTAGCGGCAGCCCGATGGTTTCCGACGCGACCCGAAAGCGCATCGAGGCGATCGCCCGGCAGCTGAACTACAAGGTGGACAAAGCGGCGTCGAACCTGCGCAAGGGCCGGTCGGATACGCTGGCGCTGCTGTTCTTCGAAGACCCGACGGCAGACGAGTCGCTGATCAACCCGTTCTTCGTGGCGATGCTCGGCTCGATCACGCGCGCGGCCAAGCGCGCCGGCTTCGACCTGCTCGTCAGCTTCCAGCAATTGTCCGACGACTGGCACAAGGAATATGCCGACAGCCACCGCGCCGACGGCATCATCCTGCTGGGCTATGGCGACTGGGAACTCTATCGCGCCCGCCTGGCCCAGCTGGCGGCGCAGGGGACCCGTTTTGCGCGCTGGGGATCGGTGGAGGCGGCGCGGGGGCTGGCCGGGCCGGGAACCACGATCGGCTCGGACAATTTGGCGGGCGGACGGATGGCGGCCGAGCATCTGATCGCGCTCGGGCGGAGACGCATCGCCTTTCTGGGCCATAACAGCAGCAACTATCCCGAATTCGAAGGGCGCCATGGCGGGGTTGCCCAGGCGCTCGCGGCCGCCGGGCTGGACCCGCCAGTGCAGATCGACGCCATCACCACCGAAGAGGCGGGGGCGAGCGCCGCGCACATGCTGATCGAGGGCGGCCGGAGCTTCGACGCGATCGTCGCCGCATCCGACCTGATCGCGATCGGCGCGATGCGCGCCTTGGCAGAACGCGACCTGAAGGTGCCTGGCGACATCGCCGTTACGGGGTTCGACGACATCCCCGCAGCCGCCAGTACGCGCCCGCCGCTGACCACCGTGGTGCAGGACACGCAGGCTGCCGGACAGATGCTGGTGGATGCGGTGCGGGCGCAGCTTCGGGGGGTGCCGGCGCCCGGCGCTATCCTCCCGACGCGGCTGGTCGTCCGCCGGTCCTGCGGGGCGTAAACGTCGCCCCTTCTCGATTGCAAACGGCCCCGATTGCCAAAGCGCACGAATCGCGACAGCCTCGCACGCGAGGGCGGCGAGAACATTTTGCGGGGAGGACAAGACCGAATGAAGACGGCGGAAACCGCTGGCCGGCAAGAGCGACCGCACAAGAGTTTCTGGAGCCTGTGGAATATCTCGTTCGGGTTCTTCGGAATCCAGATCGGGTTCGCGCTGCAGAACGCCAATGTCAGCCGCATCTTCCAGTCGCTCGGCACCTCGATCGACGATCTTGCCTTCCTGTGGATCGCGGGGCCGGTCACCGGCCTGCTGGTGCAACCGGTGATCGGCTATTTCTCCGACCGGACCTGGGGGCCGCTCGGCCGACGCCGGCCCTATTTTCTTGCCGGGGCCGTGCTGGCGACGCTCGCGCTGATCGGAATGCCCAACTCGCCGTCGCTATGGTTCGCGGCCGGGATGCTGTGGATTCTGGACGCCTCGCTGAACATTTCGATGGAGCCGTTCCGGGCGTTCGTGGGCGACATGGTTTCCGAACGACAGCGCACCGCCGGCTATGCGTTCCAGACGGTGTTCATAGGGGCCGGGGCGGTGGTTGCCAGCCTTGCGCCGATCCTGCTCACTCAGCTGTTCGGAGTGTCCAACGTCGCAGTGGACGGCACGATCCCGCCGTCGGTGAAGCTCGCCTTCTACCTGGGGGCGGGCGCGCTGCTCGCCGCCGTATTGTGGACCATCGTGACGACGCGGGAATATTCCCCGGCGCAGATGCAGGCCTTCGAGGGCACGGGCGCCCAGCTGGATCATGACGAGCCGCTGGCAGCGCCGGCCGACAGCTTCTGGTGGGCTGCTGCCGGCGCGATCGTCATCCTGCTGGTGGCCCAACTCGGCCTCGACAAGCCGGTCTATGTGCTCGGCGGCGCGCTCCTGTTGTTCGGGGCGGCGCAGGCGTTCACTCGCCGGCGCGCGCTGGCGGGAAAGCCCGCCGGCGTCTTGACCCGCCTCGTCTCCGATCTCGTATCCATGCCACCCACGATGAAGCGGCTCGCGCTGGTGCAGTTCTTCACTTGGATCGCGCTGTTCATCATGTGGATCTACACCACCCCGATCGTCACCCAATATATGTTCGGCGCAACCGACCCGGCTTCAAGGGCTTACAACGACGGAGCCGACTGGGTCGGCGTGCTGTTCGCGGTCTACAACGGGGTCGCAGCGCTCTATGCCTTCGCGCTTCCCGCCATCGCCCAGCGGATCGGACGCGCCAATACCCATGTGGCAGGGCTGCTGGCGGGGGCACTCGGCTATGCGCTGTTCCTGATCGTCCGCGACCCGCAGTGGCTGGTGCTGCCTATGGTGCTGGTCGGGATCGCCTGGGCGTCGATCCTCACCATGCCCTATGCGATCCTGTCCTCGGCGTTGCCGCAGGCCAAGCTCGGCGTGTTCATGGGACTTTTCAACATCTTCATCGTACTGCCGCAGCTGCTGGTCTCGGCGGTGATGGGCAATGTGATGCAGCTCGCCTTCCCGGGCGAGCCGATCTGGCTGATGGCGATCGCAAGCGGCGTACTGGTGGCGGCCGCGCTGGCGATGCGCGGCGTGGGTGAGAGCATCGGCGAGGCCGACCGGAGCGCTGCCGCGTCAGGCTGAACCGGGCGCGCGGCATGTCGCGGCGACATACTCTGCATGCGACGGGGCGGCGCTCGCAACCTCCTCGATCGCGGTGCGGACCTGCGCAAGCCGGGTGGACCCCGGCACCATGCTGCGGTGCATCAGCAGCGGGTCGGGACATTGCGGCAGGTTGCCCTGCCCCACATGGACCGAAAGCCAGTTCGGGTTCTGGAACAGTTCGAAACCGTCCGACACCAGGCGGCCATGGCTTTTGAACTGCTGGATCTTGTTGGCCAGGCTGTCGGGCACTGCATAGCTTGCGCAATGGCGCCACATCTCGCCATCGGTGCGGCGGTTCAGATGATAATGCAGGATGATGAAGTCGCGGATCCGCTCCCACTCGGTGCGGGTGGTCCTGTTATATTCGTCGCGGACATGGGGTGCGAAATCCCGATCCGGAAACAGCGCCAGCAGCCGGGTCAGCCCGCTCTGCACCAAATGGATGCTGGTCGACTCCAGCGGCTCCAGGAACCCCGCCGCCAGCCCGATCGCCACTACGTTATGCTGCCAGCTGCCCTGCCGCCGGCCGGCGCGGAACGTCAGCAGCCGGGGTTCGGCCAGCGGCTCGCCATCGACATGGGCCAGCAACAGTCGCCGGGCCTCGTCCTCGTCCATGAAGGCCGAGCAGAACACATGGCCGTTGCCGGTGCGGTGCTGCAGCGGGATGCGCCACTGCCAGCCGGCCGCATGGGCTTTCGACCGGGTATAGGGGGTGAAATTATCGCTGTTGCGGGTGGGCACCGCCAGCGCACGGTCCGTGGGCAGCCAGTTCGACCAGTCCTCGAAGCCGGTTCCGAGCGCTTCGTCGATCAGCAGCCCGCGAAAGCCCGAGCAATCGACGAACAGGTCGCCTTCTACGCGCCGCCCGTCAGCCAGCCGCAACGCGGTGACATGCCCGGTTTCGCCGTGGCGGTCTGCCCCTGCGATCCGCCCCTCCATGCGGACGACGCCGAGCGCTTCGCTGTGCGCCCGGAGCAACCTGCCATAGAGGGCGGCGTCGAAGTGATAGGCATAGTCGTGGGTGGACTGCACCTGCCGGGGGTCGTCGGTGGGTGGCAGGAAGCGGTTGCGCCGCGCCAGTCCCCACGCCATCGAATGATCCTGCAGCGATGCCGTTTCGCCTTCGCTGCATGCCTTTAGCCACCAGTGGTGCAGCGACACCGCATCGAAATCGGTGCCGTGGGTGCCGAACGGGTGGAAATAGCGATTGCCGACCCAGCCCCAGTCCACGAATTCGATGCCGAGCTTGAACGACCCCTGGGTGGCGGCCATGAAGCGCGCTTCCTCCAGCCCGATCTGCCGGTTGAACAGGCGGATCGGCGGGATGGTCGCCTCACCAACTCCGACGATGCCGATTTCGTCCGATTCTACGAGTATGACGGAGGCGGTTCCGCCGCGCCCGAGCGCCAGGCCGCTGGCGAGCGCCGCGGCCGCCATCCAGCCGGCGGTGCCGCCGCCGACGATGACCACTCGCTCGATCCGCTTGTCGTCCATCCCGCCCCCATCGGTCCGCATCGTTTGCACCGGGTTTCGGCCGGCGCTTCCAGGCTCGCCGCTCGTTCTGGCGCGCTGGCGGCACCGGCGCAATGGCGTGCTGGACGGTTGCGGCCCGGGCAGCCCCTCTGTATCAGGGCGCACGATATCAACAGCGCAGCAAAGGGCCCCTTCCGCGTGGCATCCGCCGTTCCCGTGTCTTCCCCCGGCGCTTCCATGCGCGCCGCCCGGGTGGCGATGATCGACAGCCAGCTGAAGCCGTGCGGCGTCGTCAGCCCGCGCGTGGTCGCGGCCTTCCACGCCGTTTCTCGCGAGGATTTCGTGCCGATTGCGCGCCGTGCCCTCGCCTATGTCGATGCGCCGCAGCCGCTGGGCCATGGCCGGGAGATGCTGGCGCCGCTGAGCCTGGGCTACCTGGTGGAGGATGCCCTGCCATCGCGCCACGATCGCGTGCTCGTGGTCGGCGCCGGCACCGGCTATGCCGCCGCCCTGCTGGCTGAGCTGGCCGGGCAGGTTGTTGCGCTGGAATGCGAGCCGGCACTCGCGGCGCAGGCACGAACCAATCTCGCCGGCCGACCCAATGTGGTCGTCGCGGAAGGCCCGCTGGAGGCCGGCTGGCCGGATACGGCGCCCTATACCCAGATCCTGATCGACGGGGCGGCGGAAAAGCTGCCCCCCGAGCTGATCGCGCAACTGGTCGAGGGGGGCCGGTTTCACGCGATCATGTCCGGCACGGACCGTGTGTCGCGCGCCACGCGGGGGCGGAAGCAGGCCGGGACCCTGCATCTGGAGCCCTTTGCGGAAAGCGCGGGAACGATCCTGCCTTCCTTCCGGTCGGCGCCTGCCTTCCGATTCTGAAAGCCCCCTCATGCGACACGTCCTGCTTTTATCCGTCCTGATGACGGCGCCTGTCCTGTATGAACGCCCGGCCGAGGCCGAGACCCTGTCGACGGCGATCGTGTCGGCCTATTCGAACAACCCCCAGCTGGCCGCTGCGCGCGCACAGGTTAGGCAAGTGGACGAAACCGTCGTTCTTGCGACAAGTGGGACCCGGCCTTCGATCAACGCACAGGGTAACTTTTCGCAGGATCTGCTCGATAATTTCGGCGATGCCGGACGGACTTGGCAAGGCCGGGTTACGCTGAGTCAGGCAATCTACCAGGGCGGTCGGATTCGGGCTGAGATCGGGGCAGCCGAGGCGCGCGTCGAGGCTGCGAGGGCCAATCTTGCCTCCACCGAGCAGGACGTCATCGTACAAACGGTTTCGGCCTATGCCGAGGTGTTGCGGACAGCCGAAATCGTTCGCTTGAACGAGAACCAGGTGCGCGTTCTGGAGACCGAGTTGCGTGCCTCGCGGGACCGCTTCGAAGTGGGTGACGTGACCCGAACCGACGTTGCACAGTCCGAAGCACGGCTGGCGTCCGCCAACGCCAATCTGATGAACGCTCGCGGGCTTGCCGTGGTTTCGGCGCAGGACTTTGCCCGCGTCGTCGGCCGGGCGCCTTCCGGCCTTGCGCCGCTTCCGCCCCTGCCGAAGATGCCGGCAACCCCGGAGGAGGCGCTCCAGGTGGCAACGGCCACCAACCCCGACCTTATTGCGGTGCGGTTCAACGAGCGTGCGGCAGGGCGAGACGTCAGCGTGGTCAAGCGCGAACGCGGCCCCAATGTGGGCCTGCAAGCCGGCGCGCAGTATACGCGCATCGAAGGCGGTCCGGCTTTCTTCGGTTTTTCGGGCTTCAACCCGACGATCGGGGTTCAGCTGAACATGCCACTGTTCACCGGCGGACGAATCGCTTCGCAGGTGCGGCAGGCACAGGCGCGGCAGTCCGAACAGCTGGAAATCCTGTCGCTGACCGAACGGCAGGTTTCGGCCGAGGCGGTGGGGAATTTTGCGCAGCTTGGCGCGGCGGAGGCTGTCATCCAGTCGGCGAAGGTGCAAATTTCGGCCAACGCGCTTGCCGCCGAGGGCGTGAGGCAGGAAAATCAGGTTGGCAGCCGCGACATCCTGGATGTGCTGAACGCTCAGCAGGAACTGCTGAACAGCCAGGTGACGCTGGTAACGGCCGAGCGTGACCGGTATGTGCTGGCCTATAGGCTACTCGCCGTGATGGGCCGGGCGGATGTCGCGCTCGATGGCACGGGCGTGCCTCGCTATGATCCTGCAGCAAATGCCGCTCGCGTAAACGGCAAGGGCTGGAGCGAATTTGGCTATGACCCCGATCCCCGCACAGACCGGGCCCGCAACCTGGCCCCCGAAGTGATGGGGCCGCAGCAATGAGACAGATGCCATGAGCAGCCGACCGCTGGACCCGAACCTCGCCTCGATCCTGGATTCTATCCGGGCGACGGTGGGGGGCGATGCCGTTCCCGAGGCGGAGCCGATCGCGGCCGAGCCGGACGAAGCCCCCGAGCCCGCTGCCGTGCGGGCGCAGGCAGCGAAGGCGGCGGTCCGCAAGGCCGTGCCGCCGGCGCAGCGCAGCGTGGAAGAGTTCCTGGCCGAGCTGATCCGCCCGCAGGTCGAGACCTGGCTGGCGGCCCACCTGCCCGAGATTATCCAGAAGATGGCCGCCGACGAGATCGCCCGGCTCACCGGCAAGAAATAGGCCGACCTTCCCAGCCGCGCCCCCCGCCGCTAAGCCACGCCCCATGTTGGACAAGAATTTCGACCCCGGCGCCATCGAAGCGCGCTGGTACGCCCATTGGGAGACCAGTGGTGCGTTCCGCCCGGCCCGGCCGGATGCGGAACCCTTTACCATCGTGATCCCGCCGCCCAACGTGACGGGGTCGCTGCACATCGGCCATGCGCTGGACAATACGCTGCAGGACGTGCTGATCCGCTGGCAGCGGCTGAAGGGCAAAGACGCGCGCTGGGTGGTGGGCACCGACCATGCGGGAATCGCTACCCAGATGGTGGTGGAGCGGCAGCTGGCCGAAAGCACGCAGGGCACCACGCGCCAGGCAATGGGGCGGGCGGCCTTTCTGGAGACGGTATGGGACTGGAAGCGCACCAGCGGCAATGCGATCACCACGCAGCTGCGCCGGCTGGGCGCCAGCTGTGACTGGGCCAACGAGCGCTTCACGATGGACGAGGGTTTCAATGCGGCTGTGAACAAGGTGTTCGTGCAGCTGTACAACGAAGGGCTGCTCTACCGCGACAAGCGGCTGGTGAACTGGGACCCCAAGCTGAAGACCGCGATTTCCGACCTGGAAGTGGAGACGCGCGAGGTGCCGGGCCATTTCTGGCACATCCGTTACCCGCTGGCGGACGGGGTGCAGCTTGCCGACGGGCGCGACTATATCGTGGTGGCGACGACACGGCCGGAGACGATGCTGGGCGACACGGCGGTTGCGGTGAACGACGCGGATGCGCGCTATCGGTCGGTGATCGGCAAGTTCGTGGAGCTGCCAATCAGCGGTCGTCGCATTCCCATTGTTGCCGACGAGCATGCCGATCCGCAGCTTGGCTCAGGCGCGGTGAAGATCACGCCGGCGCATGATTTCAACGACTTCGAGGTGGGCAAGCGGCAGGGGCTGCCGATGATCAATGTGCTGGACGCCGATGCCCGGATCATCGCTTCGGACGGAGTGCCCGAGCGTTTTGTGGGGCTGGACCGGTTCGAGGTGCGTAAGCTGGTGGTGGACGAGCTGGAAGCCGCCGGGCTGATCGTCGAGACGGAGGCCCGCACGATCCAGATGCCCTACGGCGATCGCTCCGGCGTGGTGGTGGAGCCGTGGCTCACCGACCAATGGTATGTGAACGCCGCGGAGCTTGCGAAGCCGGCGATCGAGGCGGTGCGTTCGGGCGCCACGCAGTTCGTCCCGAAGACGTGGGAAAAGACCTTTTTCAACTGGATGGAGAACATCCAGCCCTGGTGCGTGTCGCGGCAGCTGTGGTGGGGGCATCGGATTCCGGCCTGGTATGGGCCGGACGGCAAGTGCTTCGTCGCTGAGAGCGAGGATGAAGCGCAGGCACTGGCGGGCTCGGGGGTGCTGCTGAACCGCGACGAAGACGTTTTAGACACCTGGTTCTCCTCGGCGCTCTGGCCCTTCGCCACGCTGGGTTGGCCCGAGGATACACCCGATCTAGCTCGCCACTATCCCGGAGACGTGCTGGTCACCGGGTTCGACATCATCTTCTTCTGGGTTGCGAGGATGATGATGCAAGGGCTTCACTTCAAAGGTGAAGTTCCTTTCCACACGGTCTACTGCCACGGCCTTGTCCGCGACGCCAAGGGCGCCAAGATGTCGAAGTCGAAGGGCAATACGGTGGACCCGCTGGTGCTTATCGGCCGGTTCGGGGCCGATGCGCTTCGCTTCACCCTGACGGCGATGGAAAGCCAGGGGCGCGACATCAAGCTCGAGGAAAAGCGGGTGGAGGGCTACCGGAACTTCGCGACCAAGCTGTGGAACGCGGTTCGCTTCGCGCAGTCGCAGGGGATCGTAGCGTCGCCCTCGCCCTCGCCCTCCCCGCCGGCCGCCACCCTCCCCGTCAACCGCTGGATCATCGCCGAAACGGTGCAGATGGCGGCCGACGCCGAGGCCGCGCTGCAAGCGTTCCGGTTCGATCAATATGCCGACACGCTCTACCAGTTCGTCTGGAGCCGCTTCTGCGACTGGTATCTGGAGCTGATCAAGCCGCTGCTGGCCGAAGAGGGGCCGGCGGCAACTGAAACACGAGCGGTCGCCGGCTGGGCGATCGATCGCATTCTGGTCTGCCTGCACCCGGTCATGCCGTTCATCACCGAGGAGCTCTGGCATGCGCAAGGAGTCCGGTCGCACGATCTGATTCACGCCGAATGGCCGGTGTTGACCCCGGTGGCCGACGATGCCGGCGCCGAGATCGCCTGGCTGATCGAACTGGTGTCGTCCATTCGTTCTGCGCGGACCGAGTTGAATGTGCCGCCAGGCGCCAAACTGGCGCTGCACGCAGCCGAAGCCGACGATGCCCTGAAGGCCCGGCTGGAACGGCATCGCCCGGTGCTGGAACGGCTTGCCCGGGTGGAGAAGCTGGCCTGGACTCCGGCTGACGAGGGTGGAATGGCGCAGATCGTCGTCGCCGGCACCACCTTCGCGCTGCCGCTGGCCGGCGTGATCGACCTCGCGGCCGAGCGTGCGCGCCTCTCCAAGGCGGCGGAAGCGGCCGAGAAGGAAGCCGGCGCCCTGGCCGGCCGGCTGGGCAATCCAGGCTTCACCGAACGCGCCAAGCCCGAAGCGGTGGAGAAGGCGCGCGAGGATCATGCAGCCCGCAGCGCCGAGGCGGTGCGGCTGCGGGTAGCCCTGGCGCGCTTGGGGTAGCTACATCTCTGTCATCCCAGCCTTCGCTGAGATGACAGGGGTTTCAAGCGCGCTGATGGTGCCGGCGGCTGGCGCCTGAAACCCGGGCTTCGTGCGCCCCAAGCCATGCTGTTTTGCCAGTTCGGGCCGCACGGGAGATCATCCCTTCATGCAACCGCCTGATCCGCTTCCCGCCGCCGATCCCTGCCCGGTCTCCCGACACGATGATGCCGGTGGCTGGGGTCTTGACCGGCTTGTAACTGCAATTGCGCTGCTGGCGACGCTGGCGCTGATCTTCCTCACCCCGTTCGGCTGAGCGCCCCGGGGTCAGCCGAAGCCCGGCCGGCCCATCTGCACAAAACGCTGTCGGCGCTGCGCCTTCAGTGCTGCGCCGTCCATTCCCGACAGGCTGTCCAGCTCTCCCGCGATCGCAGCGGCGACTCGGGAAATCATCTCCGCATGGTCACGATGGGCGCCGCCCACCGGCTCGTAGACGATGCGGTCGATTACATCGAGGCGGAGGAGATCGGACGCGGTGATCTTCATGGCCTCCGCAGCGTCCGCCGCGCGGGCGCTGCCGTCGCGCCACAGGATCGACGCGCAGCCCTCGGGCGAAATTACCGAGTAGATGGCGTTTTCCAGCATCAGCACCCGGTTGGCGGCCGCCATCGCGACGGCCCCGCCGGAGCCGCCCTCGCCCAGGATCACCGCCACCATCGGCACCGATAGCGCCAGGCCTGCCGCCGTCGATTGCGCAATGGCCTCCGCCTGGCCGCGCTCCTCTGCGTCGATGCCGGGAAAGGCGCCCGCGGTATCCACCAGCGTGACGACCGGCAGCCCGAAACGGTCCGCCAGCTGCATCAGCCGCGCCACCTTCCGATAGCCTTCGGGGCGCGCCATGCCGAAATTATGCTTCAGCCGCGACTCGGTGTCCTCCCCCTTGGCGTGCCCGATCACCACCAGCGGACGGCCCTGAAAGCGCGCCAGCCCGCCCAGAATCGCCTGGTCCTCGCCGAAGCGCCGATCCCCGCCGAGTAGGTCCAGCTCGGTGAACAGGGCCTCGGCATAATGGCGGAAGTGCGGACGCGACGGATGCCGCGCGACCTGGGTGCGCTGCCAGGGGGTCAGGCGCCGGTAGAGCTCGCCGAGCTGGCGTCGGGCGCGCTCGGCCAGCTGCGCTGCTTCCGCCGGTGCTCCCGCCGAGCGCGCGTCGACCGCGCTTTTCGCCAGCGCGCCGACCTGGCGCTCGAAATCGAGCCAC
Source organism: Sandaracinobacter sp. (assembly GCA_031425455.1). Taxonomy (GTDB): domain Bacteria; phylum Pseudomonadota; class Alphaproteobacteria; order Sphingomonadales; family Sphingomonadaceae; genus Sandaracinobacteroides. The sequence goes on from JANPJJ010000183.1 coordinate 31,677, forward strand.
TCGCTCACAGGCGCTCGCTAGACCGTCATCGCCATGCCGCGATAGATGCGCGCACGGTAGCGGCTGTCTTCGGCGTCGGGCAGCGGCGCGCCCACCAGCAGCACGGCCCGGGCGAAGCGGCGCACCTCCTCGACATGCTCGTCCTGGTTGCGGGGCTCCTCCGAGCGGACCCGGCGGGTCAGGTTGATCTGGTTGATCGGCACATCGTGCACCAGCCGCTCGTTCTCGACCGCCAGCGTGGCCGTAAAAGCGTGCAGCGTCGTCTTGATGAAATTGGCCAGGCTGAAGGCCGCGCCGCCGCCGGTTGTCCCCATGGGCCCCGTCTGCATAGGAACGTCGGGGGACACGAGCACCAGCTGGCAGCCATCAAACAGAGACGCCTTGCGCGACACCCGGAAATGGTGGGTTAGGTTGGCGGCGACCACTTCGCGAAACGCCTCCGGGGTCAACGGATCGCCGGTGCCGAACAGCTGGTCGGGCAACGGGGCGAGCGGCGTCGAGACCACGGTGGTCGGGCGGCCCCAGCTGGCCAGCGCCCTGTCCATCGCGGATTCCAGGCCCTGATCCAGCAGGATCGTCTCGACCCTGCCGTCCGGCACGGCACCCAGATGCTTGCAGATGGCATCGGCGCCCGCTTGCGTTGCCGTCAGCAGGACCACGCGGGCGACATGGCAGGTCTCGATCAGCTGGCGCGCGGCCTCGGCCAGATAATCGTCCAGATGCTCTCCGATCAGCCAGACGGTCTTGCCCCGCATCTGGTCCAGCCGTTCCTGCTTGGGGCTGCCGAACAGCTCGCGCTCGGTGGTGGAGCGTTCAACGGAAAGCCCGCCGGACGGCATGAAGGTCTCGCCCGAAACGGCGCGGTCGGCCAGGAAAAAGACCGTTGCCTGAGCGACTTCGCCTTCGGTGGGCATCTTGCCCAGGTGCAGCTGCTTCAGCACGCCGGAGCCCACCTTGTGCGCTTCCTCGGCAATCTTTTCGGCCGGCAGGAACGGAATGTCGTCCGGCGGCACTTTCAGCAGCCAGTCGTCGTCCGCATTGGTCTCGGCCCAGCCCGGCGCGTCGAGCAGGTAGCCGGCAAGGCGCAGCCGCGCGACCAGCCGCGACGCGATCCGCTTCGTCAGCAGGAACCGGTCCCAGGTGCAGATGCCATCGCCTTCCCGCGCCGCGGCAAGTGCCAGGTCGCGAAGCTCGCGCGGCGATTCGCTGTCGTGCGAGAGATAGGCGCTGTCGTTGCGGGCCAGCCGGTTCAGCACCGCCTCCGGGCGGGCGCCGCGACGGATCGCCTTCACCACCGCGGCGTGGACCGCATTCAGCCGCTTGTTCTCCAGGATCAGCCGCCCGCGGCGTTCGAACAGCCCGGGCTTGCCTCCGGTGCCCGAAAGCCGGTCGCCGTCGACCGGGCCCGGCGCAATGGCGTTGAACTGGACTTCGGGGCCGAGGTGGCGCGACATTGCCTCCACCATGGCGCGCTGTCCGGCCTTGGACACGGCATAGTCGGCACGATTGGGATAGGCCACCGCCAGGAACTTCTCGCCGCCGAAGTAACTGGAGACGTTCAGAACATAACCGGAGCCCTGCGCTTTCATCATCGGCACGACGTGGTGCATGAGCAGGTAGTTGGAGACGAGATTGGCGTCGAGCGTGTAGGTCCAGGCGTCGGGCGACATGTCGACGACCATTTCCTCGGCGCCCGCCACCCCGGCATTGTTGATCAGGTAATCGATGCGGCCAAACGCCTTCAGGGTTTCGTCCACGGCCTTCTTCAGCGACGCGAAGTCGGAGACGTCGACATTGCCCAGCGTGCGGACCCGGCGCTCGACCCCAGCGAATCCGACATCCTCCAGCTCGGACACGATGCGGGCGCGCGCCGTGGCCAACTCGCTGTCACGCCGGGCCACCATCATCACCTTGGCGCCGGCAAGCGCGAGCAGGCGAGCGACCTGGCCGCCGATCCCGGCCGAACCGCCGGTGATGAGCGCGACCTTGCCCAGATGCAGCCCGGTGATGTTTTCCGAGAAGCCCGGCATCGCCTTTCGTGCCCCTGTCGCCTCGCCGATGTTTGGCGGGATATAGAGGCTGACTTCGCGAATGCGGTTCTCCTTCAGCACGATGCGCGCGGCCTGGCCGGCGGCGAAGCGGCCGTTCTCCGGCTCGTCGTTGGAGAAGCGGATGATCTGATTGCCCCACTCGGCCTGTTTGCGCCGGCCGTTCTTCACATCGGTCATCGATTCGTCGCGCCAGATTCGGATCAGCTGCTCGGTCGCGGCACGGATCAGGTTGTTATAGACGTCCCCGGCGCCGTCGGTGCCGTTGGAGAGGAACAGGAAGCGCGGCTCCTGCACCAGATTGTCATGCCGCTTCCAATAGCGGGAGAGGGTGCGGGCGATCGCGATGTTGCCCGCGATCTCGGCGTCCATGATCGCGTCGACCGTGGTGTCGCTCGCTTCCCACACGGCCCCCGAATACTCGACCGATGCCTTGGCGGGCATGATGATCGCGCTGTTCACCGGTAGATAGGCGTCCGTGAAGCCTTTCAATGCGGCTTCCATTCCGGCGGTGTCGCTCCGGCTGAAGCGGACCACAGTCAGCCGATCGGTTGCCTTCTCCGCCTTCAACCGGGCTTCGGCGAGTGCCACGTCGGCCTGGCGCGAGAGGCCCAGCAGCACATGGGCGCCGGCATTCACCTGCACCCGGGCGAGTTCCAGCCCCTCTTCCCATTGTTCGCCGGCAGCCACCAGTACGGCGAGGCCGGCGCCGTCCAGCGAGCGCATGGTGGGGCGCGATAGGTAGACGGAGCGCTCTTCCTTGCGCACCGTCATGCCGTGGGTCACTTCGAAATCATGGCCGTTGAGCGCGGCGGACTCGTCGCTCCCCAGGAACAGGCAGGTCATGGCGATGTCGCGCGGCTCGGGCAGGCGGCGCTGCAGCTTGCCGTCGGGCCCGGAACGGTCCAGCGACATCATTCCCATATATTGTTTCGCGGTGGTGTCTGGCGCGTCGCCGCGCATCTTGTCCATCGCGGCGAACACGGTGCGGATGCGGTCGGATTCGATCGGGCCGGGAAACAGCAGGTTCACGCGGATGCCCCTGGGGCCGAGCTCCAGCGACAGTTCGCGGCTGAGCGCGTTCATCGCGGCCTTCGGGACGACATAGGCGGTGCGCGCGAAATAGGGCGTGCGCGAGAAGATGGTGGAGACGTTGATGATGCTGCTGCCGGGCGGCATATGCGGCGCAGTCGCGCGCACCAGGTTCCAGGCAACGCCGAGGATGTTGCGCATCGCGTCACCGACGGTCTCGCTGTCGGTCGATCCGGCCTTCTGCAACGCGTGCAGGTCTGCGCTGGAGAGCGGCAGGTCCTCGAGTCGCTGCTTCGGGCCGGCCGATCCGGCATTGTTCACCAGGATGTCGATTCGGCCAAAGCGGCGGACCACGTCGGCGATGCCGTCTCGCACCGATTGCGGGTCGGCACCGTCCAACAGCACGCTGGCGACCTGTGCATCGTCAACGCCGGTTTCGCCGACGACACCTTTGCGGGCCGCTTCCAGACGTTCGGCGCTACGCCCCGTCATGACGACGAGCGCACCTTCGCGGACATAGTGGCGGACGATTTCCTGGCCCAGATTGCCGGCCGCACCGGTCACCAGCGCGATCTTGCCGGCGAGGCGCCCGGTGGTTGCCGGGATGGGAGCGCCCCTGGCAGTGGCCTTTTCGGCAAGGGTGCTCATTGGTGCGCTCCTCCCGTCTTCATCGCCGCCCAGCTTTCCAGCAGTGCCTCGCGGCTGCGCAGGCCCATCGCCGGCAGCGCGTGGTTCACGACATAGGTCGCAGCCTTGTGCCGGTTGTCCCACATCGCCTGGTGCGCCTCCGGCAATCCGTCCCACGGCACGACCTCGGGCTCGGTCACGTCGAGAAGGCCGGCTGAAATCATGTCGTTCATGCGCGCCACTTCATAGCTGTTGCATAAATGCGTGCCGAGGATCGATGCGGTCGGCATCAGGATCCGGCGCTGCCGGGTCCAGACCTGGGGCGCGTAGAAAGTGAATCGCTTGCCCGACATGTCTTCGACATAGACGACGCGACCCGAGAAGGGCTTCACCAGCGAGGTCGAGACACCGAGCCGGTCCTGCCCGGCGCGTTCCACGACAAGATCGGGGGCACCGCGTGGATTGTCGGGCGAGCGCAGTATCCGGCCGATCGCCGAGCCGAACGGTTTCAGGACGCGTTCCTGATAATCGCGCACGCCGGCCTTGAAGCCTTCGATGTCCTGCTTCGCGTCGGGCAGGCGAGGCATGGTGACCGGCCAGTCGAAGTTGGCCCCCGAGCGACGCTTCAGGTCCTCGATCGAGACAATGCCCTCCAGCGCATCTTCGAGCCCCAGCGATTGCAGGAACTCGCGCTGCCCGTCGGTGCCGGTCGCGACCACGGAGCGGGCGCGGAAGCGGCGGGCGGCTTCGATCAGCTCCAGCCCGGTCGCATCGAGCAGGTCGTCGCTGTCGACGCCATAGTAGATCAGGACCGCCTCGCCGCCGCGGAGTTTCGCGCGGGCCAGCATCTTTTCCGGGGCGGCGGCGCCGGGCTTGCCCATGAAGCTGAAATGATAGCCGGAGGACGCACCATAAAAGGCGAGGCTGCCACCCTCTTCGAGCAGCTGAAAGCTGCGCGGGAAGGCGGTCTCGCCGGCATGGCTGACCACATGGTCGGCAAGGCGGCCGCCGTTGAGCCGACGATATTCTTCGAGGATCGGAAGACCGGCAGCCTCCCAGGCGCCGGCTTCTTTCGGATCCTCGGGGACGGCGGCGTAGGCGGCGGCCCAGCGCGGGTCGGTGCGATCGATGGCGCCCACCGCCCCCTGCCCTGCCACAAATGCAGCGCGGGCCGGGCTGGAGACGAGGCCGGTCGCCATCAGCCCGGTGCGGACCGAGCTTTTCAGCGCGTCGAGCCCTGTGCCCGTGGCCGAGCCTTCGACGAAGATGGTGCGCCCCGGCCCAATCTCCAGCGTGGTGAACAGGCAGCGGGAGACGGTTCCCAGGTTCAGGATGTAGCTGCCGGCCTGTTCCAGCGTCAGGTCGCCGGGCACCGGGTGCAGCTGCGGGCCTTGCACGATCAGGAACTGGGCGTGGCTTCCGGTCTCGGTTTCATAGCCCTGGATCGCGAATCCGGCGAACATCGGGTCGAGCCCAGCCTGGGGCGACAGCAGATCAGAGGTGCCGGAATAGACCGCGACCATGTCGCCGACCTTCAGCCGCCCTTCTCGCTTCACCTCGCTGCCGAGCGCTGCGACGAGCGCGATTCCCCCCGAGCCGGTGACCTGAACATCCTCCTCATGCGCATCGAACGGCGACACAGGAATACCCGTCAAGGCCCAGATATCGTTGAAGTTCACTTCCGACGTCAGCATATAGACAAGCGCCTCGGTAGGTGCCGGCGCGGGCACCGGCACGATCAGCTCGCGTTCGTGCGTGGCGGGCGGGCCGTAACGGGGGGCGCCCGTGTCGGGATCGCGGGCGATGCCGAAGGCGATCTGGTTCGGCGGGATCGGGGTCACGCCGGGATAGAAGGGCGCACCGAGCGGCAGCAGCGCCCCTTCGGCAAGCAGCCGGGCCTTGCGCGGTTCATGGTCGGAGTCGATGAACAACCCCTCGCGGCGAACCGGCAGCGGCGGGCTCTTCTTGTCGAGAAATTCGCGAACGCCGGTCTTGCCGCCTTGCGGATCGACAATGGCCTGGGCGAACAGCTCGGCTTCGCGCGCGAGGCCTGCGCCGACACCCTGCGTCCAGCCGGTGCGTATGGCGTCCAGCGCACGCTCCCCGGCCTTTGCTCGCCCAGCCCAATCGAGCTGGCGGGTGACACGTTGCAGGAAATCGTCCTTCAGCACGGCGTCGAGATCTTCGGCGCCGGCACCGGTCCATCCGGCCACCTGCTGCATGCGTTCGGCATGGGCGCGACCGAGCGCACTGTCGGCGCCGTTTCGAGCGAACTCGCGGACCAGGGCATGGGCGTGGCTGAGCGCATCGTCGCTGTCGGCCACGATGGCGTCAATCACGCCCATGGCATGCGCGGCGCCGGCGTCGATGCTTCGCCCGCCCAGGATCAGGTCGAGCGCATCGCGCAGCCCTTCGGCGCCGCGCCGCGCCGCCAGCAAGCGCGGCAGGCGCTGGGTGCCGCCATATCCGGGCAGCAGCCGCAGGCGGATTTCGGGCTGGCCGAAGCGAGCGGTGGGTTCGGCGATCCGAAGGTGGCAGGCAAGCGCGAACTCCATCCCGCCGCCCAGCGCCACGCCCTGAATGGCCGCGATGCAGGGCTTCCCCATCTGCTCGATCCGGTTGAAGGCAAGCTGCGCGTTGTTTGGCAACACGCGCGCTTCCTCGACGCTGTGAATGTCCTCCAGCATCTCGCGGATATCCGCGCCGGCCACGAACGAGGCGCTACCCTGCCCGGTGAACACCACCGCGATCACATCGTCCTTGCGGGCCAGATGCTCGGTAACGATCACCAGCTCGTCGATCGCGCGCTCGTTCAGGGCGTTGACCGGGGCGTTGGTGACAGTGACGGTCGCCACGCGCTTGCCGGGTGCGACTGCATTATACTGGATCAGGAAATAGCGATATCGCTCGAATAGCTGCTGCTCGTCGGACAGGCGCTGCTTCCGCTGCCAGGCATCGATCACGGCCTTCAGCTCGGTGAGGCTCTCCGGATTGCGCAGCGTCGTGGCGTCGCCGACATCGGTGCCCTCGACCAGGGCGCGGACCATGCGGCGCATATATTTGCCCGACCGGGTTTCGGGAAACTGGCTGACTTCGAGGAAGTCGGCGGGGACGGCGACGGCACCCTTTTCGGTCCGCACCAGATCCGCGAGGCGGCGCTTGTCCTCATGCGTGAGGCGCCGGCCCGAGGCGGCCGTCACAAAGGCGAGCGGGGTCAGGCCCTTCTCGCGGTGCGGAGCGCCCACGACCAGCACATTGCCGACCGGCGAGTCCGGATCGAGCGCCTTGTCGCGAAGGATCGCGCCCTCGATCTCCTCGGTCCCCATGCGGTGCCCCGAGACATTGATCACGTCGTCGGATCGGCCGTGCAGGGAGAAGGAGCCATCGGCGTGCTGGATCGCGAAGTCGCCCTGGGTATAGGCCCAGACACCGTCCCAGCGAGTCCAATAGCCGTCCCGCCAGCGTGCCGCGTCCCCCTTCCAGTTGCCGGCAACTCGGCCGTTTTCGACGGGGAAGTTGGCGGCATCGCCCCACACGGTGCGGGCGAGATAGGGATAGGGTGCGGCGATGACGATGTCGCCTTTCTCGCCCGGTTCGGCGCGGCGCCAGCTTACGCCTTCGCCGGTGCGGGCGAACGGGGCGACGGCATCGGCGGCGCCGGCCTCGTCCTCGACCCAGACATCGCCGAGCACCCAAGGGAGCGCCCAGGTGTGGGCGTCGGCGCGCAGCGGAAAGTCGGCATTGCCGTAGAAATGGGTGAACGCGATGCCGCCATGCTCGGTCGCCCAGTAGCTGTTGATATATTGCGGCACGATGTTCGCCAT
>JANPJJ010000184.1:0-25377 GCA_031425455.1 Sandaracinobacter sp.
TGCACCAGCTCGACCTCGTCGGCGGCGGCCATCACGACGAAGTTGGGCAGCGTCGCCAGGTAGGTGATGTCGAACGCGCCGGCGTGGGTGCAGCCGTCGGCGCCCACCTCCCGGCGCGGTCCAGAGCGAAGCGCACCGGCAGGTTCTGGATCGCCACATCGTGCACGACCTGGTCGTAGGCGCGCTGCAGGAAGGTGGAGTAGATGGTCGCGAACGGCCGGTAGCCCTGGGCTGCGAGGCCGGCGGCGAAGGTGACCGCATGCTGTTCGGCGATCCCGACGTCGAAGGTGCGGTCGGGGAATTCCTTGGCGAACTTGTCGAGGCCCGTGCCCGACGGCATCGCCGCGGTGATGGCCACCACCTTGTCGTCGCGCCGGGCCTCGTCGATCAGCGCCTTGGCAAACACGTTGGTATAGCTCGGCGGGCCGGCCGGCGCCTTGGACTGCACGCCCGTCACCACGTCGAACTTGGTCACGCCGTGGTATTTGTCGGCGGCGGCCTCGGCGTAGCTGTAGCCCTTGCCCTTTTTCGTCACGACATGGATCAGGCAGGGCCCTTCCGCCGCGTCGCGGATATTCTCCAGGATCGGCACCAGGATATCCATGTCGTGCCCGTCGATCGGGCCGACATAATAAAAGCCCAGCTCCTCGAACAACGTGCCGCCGGTCGCCAGCGTGCGGAACATCTCGTCGGCGCGCTTGGCAGGGCGTTTCAGCGGTTCCGGGAGCGCCTTCTTGGCAAGCTGGCGCACGGCATCGCGGAAGCTGAGGAAGGTGTTGGAACTGTAGGCCCGCGCAAGATAGGAACTGAGCGCGCCCACCGGCGGCGCGATCGACATGTCGTTGTCGTTCAGCACCACGATCAGCCGATTGCCTGCGCCCTGCGCGTTATTCATCGCCTCGTACGCCATGCCGGCCGACATCGCGCCGTCGCCGATCACCGCGATCGCCTTGCCCGGCGTGCCCGACAGCTTGTTGGCGATGGCAAAGCCCAGCGCTGCCGAAATCGAAGTGGAGCTGTGCGCCGCCCCGAACGGATCATATTCGCTTTCGCTGCGCTTGGTGAAGCCCGACAGCCCGCCGCCCTGCCTCAGCGTGCGGATGCGATCGCGCCGGCCGGTCAGGATCTTGTGCGGATAGGCCTGGTGGCCCACGTCCCAGATCAGCCGGTCTTGCGGCGTGTTGAACACATAGTGCAGCGCCACCGTCAGCTCAACGACACCGAGCCCTGCGCCCAGATGGCCCCCGGTCACGCTGACGGCGTCGATCATTTCCGTCCGCAGCTCGTCCGCCAGCTGCCGCAGCTGGTCGGGCTTCAGCCGACGCAGCTCGGGCGGCGTTGGAGCCAGGTCCAGCAAGGGGGTCTCCGGCCGGCGCCGGGAGGGGGGCTGAGGCTGCGCGCCAGATTTTGCGTCCGTCATGCCTCCAGACTTAGCCTGAAGGGAGAGCGCCGCAAAGACCGTTATTTACTTGGGCGACGCGATGTCGCCGGGCGCTAGACCCGACAGGCCAGGCACCTGCCGAGCAATTCCAGCACCGGGCGCGCCGGTTGGAACCCTGCCAGTTCGGCCCGCCGGCGCATGCTGCTCGCCAGGCTGTCGTCGTCCAGATGATCGATCCGTCCGCAGGCCTCGCACACCAGGAAGATGCAATCATGCACGCAGGCCGGGTGGACATTGGCGACATAGGCGTTGCGGCTTTCCACCCGCTTGGCCAGATTATGCGCCACGAACAGATCCAGGATGCGATAGACGCTGTTCGCCGCAATCCGCCGTCCGGCCGCCGCCGACACGCGGTCCGCCACATCATAGGCGGAGCAGGGCCCGCCGTCTTCGGCCAGCGCCGCGAATACCATCGCCCGGAGGTCGGTCCATTGCACGCCCTGCGCCACCAGGCTCGCCTCGGCCGCGTTGCGCAGCGCAGAGCTGCCCGGCTCCATATGAGCGGTCGCCAGATGAGCCGTTGTAGAATGCGGCGCCGAATGGGGCATCGTCAGCTGTCTCAGTTGCCGGCTTCGTCCAGCGCCGCGGTCTGCCCGATCTGGGGGGTGCGCGGCTTGGCCGGCCCCCGCGTGATTGCGGCAGCAAGCCGGTCCGCCGAAGGGCAGGCACCGGTGCACAGTTTGCGCATCCGGTCCAGATTGGCCTCAGCCCGGGCCGTCGCCCCGCGCTCCACCAGGGCAACGCCCTGAAGCTCCAAAGTGACAAGGTCGTTCGGGTCGATCTCCAGCGCCTCGCGGTAGAAACGCACCGCCTTGCCCGGCAAGCCCTGCCCCTCGGCGGCGCGCGCCATCCCGAGATAGGCCTGGCGATTGCGCGGGTCGGCGGCAAGCGCGGATTCGAAACTGTCGGTGGCAGCGTCCAGCTTGCCCTTGGCAAGCTGCGCCTCGCCGGCCTTCAGCAGGGCAATCGACAAGGGGGCGATCTGGTTATCGGGAAGGCCGCGCGCCGGGGCGGCCGGCACCGAGTCGCGCGAAACCGCCGCGCCGGCGGGGGCAAGCGCCACAATCGCCGTCAACGCGCCAGCCAACAGGCTGGACGCCCAGAACTTTCCCATCGAAATCCCTCTCCGCGCCAATCCTGTAATCCCGTATGCAGTCCCGATCCGGCTGCCGATCCTGCTGTCTTTGTCGCACCATTCCGGCAGCTGTCCTGCCGAAAGCTAGCAACTTCGTTCCAACTGCGCGATGAAAAACCCGTCGCACCCGTCGGCGCCCGGCGACAAGCCCCGTGTTGCCGCAAGTTTCAGTCCCAGCCGCGCTGCCGCAGCTTCGGCCTGCTGCTGTCCCTCGGCGTCGAGCACCGAACAGACCGCATAGACCAGCCGCCCGCCGGGCTTCAGCAGCGATGCGCCAAGATCGATGAGTCGGGCCTGAACGGCAAGCAGGCGATCGAGGCGTACCGGCGTCAGGCGCCAGCGCAGTTCCGGATTGCGCCGCCAGGTTCCCGTGCCGGAACAGGGCGCATCCACCAGTACCAGGTCGGCCGCGCCCGCCAGGTCGGCAAGCTGCTCGCGCTCCTCCTTCGGGTTCAGCAGGCGCTGCTCGACCAGCTCCGCGACCCCGGCCCTCGCCAGCCGCGGCGGCATCGCCTGCAGCCGCCCGCGGTCGGTGTCGGTCGCCACCAATCGCCCGCGTCCTTGCATGTCGGCAGCCAGCGCCAGTGTCTTGCCGCCGGCCCCGGCACAAAGGTCCACGACCAGCTCACCCGGACAAGCCGCCGCCATCTGCACGACGAACTGGCTGCCGGCATCCTGCACCTCGATCGCGCCGGACAGGGCAAGCGGGTGCCGATCCAGCGGAGCGGGCATTTCCAGCCGCAGCCCCTTGGGCAATCCCGGAATGGAGTCGGCGCCAAGCTCCGCCCGCGCCGGCTCTACATCGCCGCGCGCCGGGTTGACGCGCAGGTCCAGCGGCGCCCGCTCGATCAGCGCGGCGGCCTCCGCTGCCAGCCGGTCGCCGAAACGCCGGGTCAACTGCGGCAGCAGCCAGCCGGGCACGGCACTGGCCCGGGCGCGCGGCTCTTCAACGATCGGCGCGGCGGGCGCATGGGGGCTTCCGTCGAACAGCTCCAGCAGCTCGGGCCGGCGAGCTTCGGCAAGGCCCAGCATCAGCGCGCGCCCCGATGCCGGCGGATCGGCGGTAAAACGGATCGCCGCATAGACCAGTTCGCGCACGGCGGCGCGGTCCTTGGAGCCGGCGTAGCGCCGCGTCGCGAAATAGCGCTGCACCAGGGTGTCGGCGGCCGCGCCACCGCTGGCGGCTGCGGCGATCACCTGGTCCAGGATGTCGATGGCGGCTTGCAGACGGGCGGGTTCACGCATCAGCGGGTCGGGTAATTGGGGGCTTCCCTCGTGATCGCGACGTCGTGCACATGGCTTTCGCGCAAGCCCGCGTTGGTGATCTGCACGAATTCGGCCCGCTCGCGCAGCTCGGCGAGGTTGGCCGAGCCGGTATAGCCCATCGCCGCCTTCAGCCCGCCGACCAGCTGGTGCAGCACGTCGCGCGCGGGGCCTTTGAACGGCACCTGGCCTTCGATCCCCTCGGGCACCAGCTTCAGCTGGTCCTTGATATCCTGCTGGAAATAACGGTCGGCGCTGCCGCGCGCCATCGCCCCCACGCTCCCCATCCCGCGATAGCTCTTGTAGGCCCGGCCCTGGTACAGGAAGGTTTCACCCGGCGCCTCCTCGGTGCCGGCCAGCAGCGAGCCGATCATCACGGCGCTGGCGCCTGCTGCCATCGCCTTCGCCACATCGCCCGACGTGCGCAGGCCGCCGTCGGCGATCACCGGGATTCCTAGTTTCGCCGCCGCTTCCACCGTGTCCATGATGGCCGTCAGTTGTGGCACGCCGACACCCGCCACCACCCGGGTGGTGCAGATGCTCCCCGGCCCGATCCCCACCTTGATCCCGTCGGCGCCGGCATCGATCAGCGCCCTGGCTGCCGCCGCAGTCGCCACATTGCCGGCGATCACCTGCGCATGGTTGGACCGCGCCTTGATGCGTCGCACCGCTTCCGACACCTGGCGCGAATGGCCGTGCGCGGTGTCCACCACGATCAGGTCGCACTCGGCATCCACCAGTGCCTGCGATCGCTCGTCGCCGGAATCGCCCACCGTGGTCGCCGCCGCCACCCGCAGCCGCCCCGCCGAATCCTTGGTGGCATTGGGGTAGGTAACGGCCTTCTCGATGTCCTTCACAGTGATCAGGCCAACGCAGCGGCCGTCATCGTCCACCACCAGCAGCTTCTCGATCCGGCGCGCGTGCAGCAGCCGGCGCGCTTCCTCCTGCGTGGTGCCGGCGCGCACTGTCGCCAGATTGTGCCGCGTCATCAGCTCGGCAACGGGCTGTGCCATATTCTCGGCAAAGCGCACGTCGCGGTTGGTCAGGATGCCGATCAGTTTGCCGGGTTTGCCCGGGGCAGCATCCTCGACCACCGGGATGCCCGAGATCCGGTGCGTCGCCATCAGTGCCAGCGCCTCGCCCAGGGTTTGCCCGGCCGTCATCGTGATCGGGTTCACCACCATGCCGCTCTCGAAGCGCTTCACCTGGCGCACGGCTTCCACCTGCTCCTCGATGGAGAGATTGCGGTGCAGCACGCCGATGCCGCCGGCCTGCGCCATCACGATCGCCATCTGGCTTTCAGTGACGGTATCCATCGCCGACGACAGGACCGGAATGGCAAGCCGGATGCTTTGCGTAATCGTGGTGGAGGTGTCCGCCTGCGACGGGAGCACGGCCGATTCGGCCGGAACGAGCAGAACATCGTCGAAGGTGAGGCCGAGCCTGATTGTCATCTGCCGTCCATATTGAAGTCTGCGCAGAAAGAAAGGGGGGCGCCGGGCCCCCCTTTGCATGCATCAACGTCCCGGCCGCTCAGGACTGCTGCCCCAGCCAGATCAGATAATATCGCGCGAGCTGCTCGCGCGGGGCGCCGGCCACTGCCTTCAGCGCCGCTTCGGCCCCGGCCTTGTTGCCGGTCTTGCCCAACGCCAGGCCCAGCCGGGTGTTAACGGTGTTCGGATCGACGCCACCCTTTGCCAGCGCGGCACGATAGAGTTCGGCCGCCTTGGTATAGTTGCCATAGCCCAGATAGGCGTCACCGGTGCCGACAGCGAGCCGACCGGTCTTGGATGCCAGCGACTCCTTCTCGAGACCCGGAAGCGAAGCCCTGTCGGCAGCGATCTTCGGGCTGACCGACGCCAGCAGTTCCTTTACGATCGGCTTGCCGGCCTGCAGCGCGCCCTTGGCAACGCCTTCGTCGACCACGGCCTTGGCTTCGCCGGGCAGCCCCCGGATCGACGCCGTGTCGGCATATTCGGCAAAGTCGCGTTCGCCCGCCAGCGCGCTGTTGGCCCGCATCAGGCGCAGGATGTCCAGGTTGGCCTGATCGTCCATTTTGCCGCTGTCGCGGAAGATCACCAGCACGTCGCGCCAGTTGGTCGGGTTGGGATGGCTGCGAACCAGCGCCTCGCTCGTCTGCACCGTCTCGGCCGGCAGCTTCGCATCATAGGCGATCGCCAGCGCGCGCCGGTACCAGCTCTCCTCGGCCTTGGTGCCGTCCTTTTCCTTCTGCGCGATCGCCTGGTTCAAGGTCGCAATCGCCTTCTGGTTCAGCCCCTGCCGGCGCTGCAGCTCGGCCACTTCCACCATCAGCTGGGTATCGCTGGGGTTCAGCGCCAGCAGCCGCTCGAACTGGGTCACGGCCTTGTTCACATCGTTGCGCTGCAACGACATGGCGCCCAGGTTGCGGATAAATTTCTGTTGGTCCTCCGCAGAGAGCCGTCCGGTCGCCAGCGCCGCTTCCAGCTGCTGCTCGATCAGCGCATTGTCCTTCAGCCCGATCGCCGAGTTCAGCTTCATCATGGCGATCATGTAGCTGTCGTCGGCATTCTTGTTCGGCAGCGCCTCGGCCTGGTTCAGCAGCACCAGCGCCCCGGCATTGTCGCCGGCCGTCTGCACCGTCTGCGCCTGCGCCAGCAGCGACTGCACCGGCTTCGAGAATTTGTAGCTCGGTGCCTTCTCCGCCTTCTTCTGCGCCATCGCCGCCTGCGGCACGGCCACTGCCACCACCGCTGCAATCAGGGCAACGGGTGCCCCGCCGAGAAATTTCTGCATGCCCACTCTCCTTGTCGGCCCGCTTCAGGCCTGTTCATATGGGCGCCAGATGCCCCGGCGCCGGTTGCAGGATGATGAACGGGCATTCGCACCTGACGGGCGCAGGCGTCAAGGCTCACGCCCCTCCTCCAACTCAACTCGTCATGTCGGCAGCCGCGGCGGGTCCAGCCGCTCGCCCGCCGCCCAATCTGCAAGCCAGTCCCGGCACCGGGCTGCGAGCGCCGCGTCGTGCCGGTCGGCCCAGGCATGCACCTCGACGAGGGCACCCATCAGCACGGCGTCGCGTGCCATCCAGTTCATGTCGCTGTCGCCGGCCAGGATATGGTCGAGGTCCAGCGCCAGCGCCGGATCGCTCACCTCGACGCCGCGCAGCAGCTGCTCCAGCGCGCGCCGGGATTCGTGGCGGCGGCCCGGCAGCTCCTCCATCGCCTGGCCCAGCATCAGCAGCAGCGCCGCGATGGTCGCCGCTGTCTTCCCCTCATAGCTGTCGCCGAGCGCTGGCACGACCATCAGGGCCTGCGCCAGGGCAAGGCTCTGCAACGACTGCGCGACCGACAGGCTCATGCCATCAGCCGCTTCAGCTGCGCTGCCACCTGCGCGTTGTGGAAGCGATAGGGATAGGTGCCGGCAAAGGCCATCACCGGGTCCACCGTGCGGTGGCGCGCCACTTCGAACGAGCTCGAGATCCAGATCGCCAGTCCCATCACGCCGGCGAACAACTGCCACCATTCGAACGCTCCGGGGTCGAAACGGCGCCCCGACGCGGCAGCCCAGACGGCGATGGCCTCCGCCCTCGGCAGCGTGCCGGCGACATGGCCGTGCATGCCATGGCTCCACAGCGGGTCCATCGCCCAGGCAAGGTCCTCCATCGGGTCGCCCAGGTGGGCCATCTCCCAGTCCAGCAGGGCCAACAGCCGGCCCTCGCCATCGACCAGGAAATTGCCCGAGCGAAAATCGCCATGCACGATCGCCGTCGCGCCGGACGGCGCCGGCACCTTCGCTTCCAGCCAGCGGATCGCGGCCGCCGCAACCGGCTCGGGCTGGATTCGGTGCGCTGCAATCTCGGCCTTCCAGTGCGCCAGCCGCTGGCCCGCATCCATGGCAGGCAGCCGGCGCCGGTCCTCCTCGTCCGGCACCAGCGCGTGCAGCCGGCCCAGCCCCGTGAACAGCGCCGTTCCGGTGGTCGCGCGCCCGGCGCCATAGGGATCCTCCTCGAACAGCGAGGGGGCCCGGCCGCCCGGAACCTCGCGCATCAGGAAGCCCGGGGCGCCGAATTCGTGCGCGTCAGCGGCAAGGTAGAGCGGCTCCGGCACGGGGAGGCCGGCACCATGGGCTCGAGCCAGAGCGTGGAACTCGGCCGCCCGCGAGGTCGTGATCAGGCTGGAGGCAGGGTCGCGGCGCAGCACCAGCGCTTCGTCCCCACCGGCCCGCTTGGCGGTGAAGCGATACGTCTCGCGCGCAGCGCCGCCATGAAAGCGCGAAATCCCCTCCACCTCGACCGGCTCGCCCCACAACGCGCCCAGCGTCCGCGCCAGCCGCGCTGCCAGGTCGCCATTCCCCTCGCCGAGGGCGGCACCGTCAGGCAAGGTCGAACAGCTCGCGGAAACCCGAAGGCGCATGCGGCCCGATGAACAGCTGCTCCAGCACGCCGCAGCCTTGGTGTACCGACCCGTCGGGCAAGCGAAGCTCGGCCGCGACGAGCGCCTGCACATGCGCATTGGCCGGGCTCGCCACGTCGGCCCCGTCCGTCTCGATATGTTCGGTCGCAATATCCAGCGCCCCGCGCCAGACGCCATGGGCAAAGCGCGGGTGACCATAGCCGATCCCGTGCATCAGGAACTCGGGGCCGGGCGACAGGTGGACCTCCACGCGCCCATCCGGGCCATTGCCACTCAGCACGGCCCCCGCCACCCGGCGACTGCCGGGCCGGAACGACAGTGCGGCCTCAGGCACGGCCAGCCGGATTTCGGCCCCGCTGTCCAGATCGACCAGCAGCGCGGATCGGTTCCAGGGCGTTCCGTCTCCATGATCATTGCTGTGGAAGAACAGCACATGGCGGTCGAAGTTCAATGGCGCCCACAGCCAGAAGAATTGCGGCAGGGCAGGGGGCGCGACGGCTTGCGGGTCGGCCGCCCCGATCGGGCGCACACCCCAGCTTCGGTCACGCGTGCCGCGCCAGCCTTCGAGATCCCGGGCGGCGCCGTCCACCGTCACCCGGCCCGACACCGCCATGTTCTGCGTCATCCGCGTCACGTCCATGATGGTGCGCGGGCCCTGCCGCCAGGTGAAGCGCGGCTCCTCGATCGGCGCATGCCGCGCCTCGAACAGGAGGTCGGCAGACAGCCCGTCGGTCTCGGCTATCGTCAGCCGAAGCCGCTTCAGCGGCTCCACCACCTCCACCCGGATCGGGCCCACCTCGGTGTCCATCCGCTCCATTCCCAGCAGCCGGGACGCGAATACCGAGCGCTGGACTCCGCCCGCCATCCAACAGAACGCCGCGTCCATCACGTTCAGGTGCGGATAGACCCCGAGCGCGCCGGCCAGGAACATGTCCCGGTCCGCAGACTCCCCCGACGAAGACTGGGCGTTGAAGAAATAGCGGTCGTAGAAATTGCGATCGGTACCGGCATAGGCGATCGGCTCGGGGCGCTGGTGCACCGGATAGTCGTCGGCCTTGCTCAGCATGCACAATCCTCGCAGCGGCCCCCGCCGGCGCATCGTGGCGCAAGCCGGCGACCGCCTCAACCCTCGCAAAACGGTGAAGGGCTGGCTAAAGGCCGGGCATGACGCCCCCTTCCAGCCCGCCCCCATCCAGCCCACCGGCAGATACCCGGCGCCGCCGTTCCGCCGCGCGGCTCGCCGCCGTGCAGGCGCTCTATCAGCAGTCGCTGGTCGGCACTGCGACCCCCAAGCTGCTGAACGAATTCCACGATCACCGGCTTGGCGCCGAAATCGACGACGACCAGTTCACCGAGGCCGACCGCCCCTTCTTCGACGATCTGGTGTCGGGAACGCTCGCCCGCAGCGCAGAGCTCGATGCGCTGCTGACCGGTTTTCTCGGCCCGGGCTGGACGCTGGAGCGGCTGGACCGGCTGATGCTGCAACTGCTGCGCTGCGGCGCCTATGAGCTGGTCGCCCGCCCCGACGTGCCTCGCGCCGCGGTGGTTTCGGAATATGTCGATGTTGCGCACGCCTTCTACGAGCGTACCGAAGTCGGCTTCGTGAATGCGCTGCTCGACAAGCTGGGCAAGAGCGTCCGCGAGGGAGCGCCCGGCTGAACAGCGCCCGGCTGAACCTGGAAGCCCAGCTGCTGGCCCAGCTGCGTGCCCACGCCCCCCATCCGGCCGCGCGCGGCCTGGCCGACGACGCCGCCGTCCTGGATTGGCCGCTGGGGCTTCAGCTGGTCGCCACCCACGACATGCTGGCGGAAGGCGTGCACTTCACCGCCGGTTGCCCGCCCGAGGACATCGGCTGGAAATTGGTCGCCGTGAACCTGTCGGACCTCGCGGCCATGGGTGCGCGCCCCGTCGGCGTGCTGATGGGGGCCGGCATCGGCATCGGGCGCGACGCGGCCTGGGCCGGCGGGCTGGTGCGCGGCATGGCGCAGGCGCTGACGCGCTTCGGCGCGGCACTGCTCGGCGGGGATACGATCCGCTGCGGCGCCACCAGCGTGCTGGCGTTGACGGCGCTGGGGTCGGTGCCGGCCGGCACGGCGCTGTCCCGCGGCGGCGGATCGGCAGGCGACGATCTCTGGGTCAGCGGCACCATCGGCGACGCCGGGCTGGGCTTGCGGATCGCGCTCGGCGCGGCCGGCGACGCGGCGCTGCTGAAACGCTACCGGCGCCCGACGCCTCGCATCGCGCTGGGCCTGGAACTGCGCGGGGTGGCGAGCGCTGCGATGGACGTGTCGGACGGCCTGTTGATCGACGCCGCGCGCCTTGGCGAAGCCTCGGGCCTGTCCGTTCGCATCGACAGCAGCAGCATTCCGCTGAGCCCGGCGGCCGGCGCCACCGGCGAGCCGGCGGCGTTGCTGGCGACGCTGGGCGACGATTACGAATTGCTGTTCGCCGCCCCGCCCCTCGCGCGCACTCGGGTCGAGGCCGCCGCCGCTCGCGCCCGCACCCCGGTCGCCCGGATCGGCAGTCTGCACGCCGGCGCCGGCCTGTCGCTGGACGGCAAGGCCCCCGAACGCCTCGGCTATGAGCATCGCTGAGGTCTCTCCTA
The DNA here is from genome assembly GCA_031425455.1 of Sandaracinobacter sp. Taxonomy (GTDB): domain Bacteria; phylum Pseudomonadota; class Alphaproteobacteria; order Sphingomonadales; family Sphingomonadaceae; genus Sandaracinobacteroides. The sequence goes on from JANPJJ010000184.1 coordinate 10,839, forward strand.
CCCTGCCTCAACATCGCTGAGGTCTCTCATACCCTGCCTCAGCATCGCTGAGGCCTCTCATACCTTGCGCTTCGCGGCGCACTTTGCCAAAGGCCCCGGCAATCATTCCCACCGGCAGCCGTCGCTGCACACAAGACTAAGGGGTTCGGGGACTCATGGATTTCGTTCTTATCGCCATTCTGTGCGGCCTGGCGGCTGTGCTCTATGGCATCATCACCACTCGTTCGGTGCTGGCCGCGCCCGCCGGCAACGCCCGGATGCAGGAAATCGCCGCCGCCATCCAGGAAGGCGCGCAGGCCTATCTCGCCAAGCAATATACCGCGATCGCCATTGTCGGCGTCGTGGTGGCGGCGCTGGTCTGGGATTTCCTCGGCACCTTCTCGGCGATCGCCTTTGCCGTCGGTGCGCTGCTGTCGGGGCTCACCGGCTTCATCGGCATGAACGTATCGGTTCGCGCCAATGTCCGCACCGCGGAAGCCGCGCGCACCAGTCTGCAGTCCGGGCTCACCATCGCCTTCAAGTCGGGTGCGATCACCGGCATGCTGGTGGCGGGCCTCGGCCTGCTCTCGGTCGCCGGGCTCTACTGGTATTTCATCAACAACGGCTACGCGCCGGCCGACCGGGTCCTGATCGACAGCCTTGTCGCCCTGGCGCTCGGCGCCTCGCTGATCTCGATCTTCGCGCGGCTCGGCGGCGGCATCTTCACCAAGGCCGCCGACGTCGGCGCTGACCTCGTCGGCAAGGTCGAGGCGGGCATTCCCGAGGATGACCCCCGCAACCCGGCCGTCATTGCCGACAATGTCGGCGACAATGTGGGCGATTGCGCCGGCATGGCGGCCGACCTCTTCGAAACCTATGTCGTCACCATCGGCGCCACGATGGTGCTCACCGCGCTCCTAATCGGCGGCGCCAACCTCCCCAACCTTATGGTCCTGCCGCTGCTGATCGGCGGCGTCGGAATCATCGCCTCGATCCTGGGCACCTACTTCGTCAAGCTGGGCAGCTCCAAGAACATCATGGGCGCGCTCTACAAGGGCTTCATCGTCTCGGCCCTGGTGTCGGTCCCGTTGCTCTGGTTCGCCACCAAGGCGCTGTGCCCCGACATGAACGCCGTGCTCGGCGGGGCCGAGCAGGTAACGCTGGGCGGCGCCGCCGTTGTCGGGCCGAACGGCGTGGCGCTGGTTCGCGCCTCCACCGAAGTCGGCGGGTTCACCGGCATGGACCTTTATCTCTGCATGCTGATCGGGCTTGCGGTGACGGGCCTTATCGTCTGGATCACCGAATATTACACCGGCACCAACTACCGCCCGGTTCGCTCGATCGCCAAGGCGTCCGAGACGGGCCACGGCACCAACATCATCCAGGGCCTTGCCATCGGCCTTGAATCGACGGCGCTTCCCGTGCTCGTCATCTGCGTCGGGATCATCGCCTCCTACGCGCTGGCCGGCGTGATCGGGATCGCCTTTGCCGCCACGGCGATGCTGGCGCTCGCCGGCATGGTGGTCGCGCTCGATGCCTATGGCCCCGTCACCGACAATGCCGGCGGAATCGCCGAAATGGCAGGCCTCGAAAGCGAAGTGCGCGAACGCACCGATGCGCTCGACGCGGTGGGCAACACCACCAAGGCCGTCACCAAGGGCTATGCCATCGGCTCGGCAGGCCTTGCCGCGCTGGTGCTGTTCGGCGCCTACACCACCGATCTGGAGAAGTATTTCGGCGATCTCGCCGTCGATTTCACGCTCTCCAACCCCTATGTGGTCGTCGGCCTGCTGCTCGGCGCGCTGCTCCCCAACATCTTCGGCTCGATGGCGATGACGGCGGTGGGCCGCGCCGCCGGCGCCGTGGTGGAGGAAGTCCGGGCCCAGTTCCGCGACAATCCTGGCATCATGGCCGGCACCTCGAAGCCGGATTATGCCCGGACGGTGGGCCTCGTCACACAGGCTGCGATCCGCGAGATGATCGTCCCGTCGCTGCTGCCGGTACTGGCGCCGATCCTGCTCTACTTCGTGATCGTCGCGGTGGGCGGCCAGGCCAATGCGTTCGCGGCCGTCGGCGCGCTGCTGATGGGCGTCATCATCGGCGGCATCTTCATCGCCATCTCGATGACGAGCGGCGGCGGCGCGTGGGACAATGCCAAGAAGTTCATCGAGGACGGCAACCATGGCGGCAAGGGCTCCGAAGCCCACAAGGCCGCGGTCACCGGCGACACGGTCGGGGATCCCTACAAGGACACCGCCGGGCCTGCGGTGAATCCGATGATCAAGATAACGAACATCGTGGCGCTGCTGCTGTTGGCTGCCTTGGCAGCCCAATAGCAGAGCGCGGCTGCAGCCGGGAGGAGGATTGCAAAGCAATCGTCCGAAGGTCTGCAGACTCGCGCGTCAGCGCACGGCCGGCACGAAAAAAGGCGGGGTCCAACCTCGCCTTTTTTGCGTGTCCGACGGCGTGGCTTTGCCACGCTATTTCCTTCTTCCTTCAGGGCCAACTGCAGCGGACTCGCGCAGCTTGGCTGCGCGGCCGCGGGCCAAACCCGCGAGTCTGCTCGAAAGCACAACAAACAAGAAAAAACCCGGCAAAGCCGGGCTCTCGTCGGACGGGTTCGTCGGGCTGAAGCCCTCCGCCCCGCCGTCCGGGTGGGCGGCGAGTCCGCAGGCCTTCAGACGATTGCTGCGCAATCCTCTTCCAGGCTGCGGCCGCCTTCCGCCTTTACTGCTGGGGGCCTCCGCCCCCACCGGGAACGGCGCCCACCGTCCCGATATTCCCGAACAGATCCTCGATGATGCCCGTCTCGCGCCCCAAAGTCGGCGTCTTGTCCTTTTCGGGCGAGATGTCCGCAATCTTCTCCATCCCGCGTCGCTCCACTTCGGTTACGGTCCCGTCCGGGCCGAAGCGAACGATCAGGATGCGCTGGCTCGCGGTCGTCGGGCGGGCGAAGGCCAGCTGCTTGGTGTTCCGAGACACATAATACCATTCCCGGTCGGTCCACTGCGAGGTGCTGGTGGGCCGGCCCAGCGCCTTCTCGACCGACTGCTTGTTGTCCACTCCGGGCTGCACCGACGCCACGAGCTCCTCGTCGGCAAGATAGCCCTGGTTGTTCTGGATGCGGGTGCAACCCGCACTCACCAGCAACAGGGCCGGGATCAAGATGAGGCGCGCGTTCCGGCGGGCGTTCTGGCGGGCGTTCTGGGGCAGGTTCAGCGGCATCGGCGCTCCACAGGCAGGTCGGCATCAGGGCCGGGGGCCGGCCCGCTTGCAGGCCAGCCGATGCGCCGCCATATGCGCGGTCGGGGCACCCCATGCAAGGGAAGCGCCCGCCTGTTCGTCGCATCGGGCGGTCGGTTACGCTGCCCGGGGTGCCGTGCGTTGCACCGATCAAGGGGATGTCGCCATGTCTTTCCTGTCCCGCATTCTCAATCCGCCCCCGCCGCCGCTGTCGGGGCTGTGGGCCTGGGTCACGCAAACCGCGCGCGATCCGCACTGGTATCTGCGCCACGGCGTCGCCGACACGGTGGACGGCCGATTCGATATGGTGGCACTCATCACGTCGCTGGTGATGCTTCGGCTGGAATCGGCCGGGCTGAAGGTAGAAACGTCTCTCCTGACCGAGCGTTTCGTCGACGACATGGACGGCTCGCTGAGGGACATCGGTATCGGCGACCTGGTGGTCGGCAAGCATGTCGGCCGAATGGTCGGCGGGCTCGGCGGGCGGCTCGGCGCCTATCGCCGGGCCTTCGCCCCCGATGCCGCGCCGACGGAGCTGGCCGACGCGCTGGCCCGCAACGTCTATCGCGGCGCGCCGCCACCGGGCGCCGCCGACGACCTGGCGCAGTCGGTCCGCGAGCTGAAGCTGCGCATCGATGCCGCGCCGCGCGATCAGCTGCTGGCAGGGGAGATTCGATGACCAGGCCCGAATTCAGCCACCGCGTCCCGCTGGAAAAGCTGGCTTCGCGCGCCCAGGATTATGTCCTCCAGGCAGACGAGACCGAGCGGGCCGCGCTCGCCCGGCGCTTCGATCTCCTCGGCATCGACCGGCTGGAAGCGCAGGCCTCGGTGATGAAGGAAGGGCCGGGCGCCGGCATGACCGGCCGGTTCCACGCCGACGTCACGCAGCGCTGCGTCGTCTCGGGAGAGCCGGTGCAGGCCCATGTCGACGAGGCGCTCGCGCTCCGCTTCGAGCCGCTGGACCCGACCCGCGCCGAAGTCGAGCTGGAGGAGGGCGCACTCGATGTGCAGCCGGTCGAGGACGGCATGATCGATATCGGGGAGGCCGTGGCCCAGTCGCTGCTGCTCGCGCTCGATCCCTATCCGCGCGCGCCGGACGCGGTGCTGGCCCAGGCCCGGGCGCTGCTTCTGAGCGAGGAGGCCGCCGCTGCGGCCGAGGCTGCCGGCCGGGCTGAGGCCAGCCCGTTCGCCAAGCTGAAGCCTTCGTGATCGGCACTCGTGGCGGTGCGGGCCCGATCCCGGTCCGCACGACCATCTTCGAACACATGTCGGCGCTGGCGGTCGCTACCGGCGCCATCAACCTGGGGCAAGGCTTCCCGGATGCCGCCGGCCCCGTATCGGTGCGGGAAGCCGCCGCCCGCGCCATCCTCGCCGGCCCGCACCATTATCCCCGCATGCGAGGAACGGATGCGCTGCGAGACGCGGTGGCCCACTTCTACCAAGACACGCAGGAACTGGCCTATGCGCCGGACCGCGAGATCGTGGTGACCAGCGGCGCCACCGAAGCCCTGGCGGCCACGATCCTGGCGCTGCTGGCGCCGGGCGACGCTGCGATCCTGCTGGAGCCGGCCTATGATGCCTATGGCCCGCTGCTGCGCCGCGCCGGCGCCGTGGTGCAATCGGTTCGACTGCAACCGCCCGGCTGGCGTCTGGATCGCGCCATGCTGGAGGCGGTGATCACCCCGGCCACGCGCGCAATCCTTGTCAACGATCCGGTGAACCCCACCGGGCTGATGCTCGACGCCGGGGAGCGCGCAGCGATCCGCGACGTCGCGATCGCGCACGACCTCACCATCATTGCCGACGAGGTTTGGGAGGAAGTGCGCCCCAACGCCCGCGCCCATATATCGCTTGCCTCGGACCCGCTGCTTCGGGACCGGGTCGTGAAGATCGGTTCGGCCGGCAAGGTTTTCCAGCTGACCGGCTGGAAGGTGGGCTGGGCGATGGCCGAGGCATCGCTGGCGGCGCGGATCGCAGCCACCCACCAGTATCTCACTTTCACCACGCCTCCAGCCTTGCAGCAGGCCGTCGCCGAGGGTCTCGCCGCCGAGCGCCCCTGGCTCAGCCTCATGCGCGACGAGATCGGGGCCGGGCGCGCTTACCTGGCCGAGGGTCTCGCGACGGCAGGCTATGCAGTGCTGCCGTCCGAGGCGACCTGGTTCCTATCGATCGACCTCAGGGCATCGGGGATCGAGCTCGGCGATGTCGACTTCTGCGAGCGGCTGGTCCGCGAACATGGGGTGGCAGCAATCCCCGTCTCCGCCTTCTTCGAAAGCCCCGCCTCCCAAAGCCCGGACCCTAAATGCACAGACGCGCCCGGCACCGTCGTCCGCCTCTGCCACGCCAAGGCGCGCACCACGATCGACCCGGCACTGGAACGGCTGGCACGGGCAAGGCGATCTCTGGCTTAGCGGCCAAACCTAAAGCCGCTGTCATCCCAGCCTCCGGGGGGATGACAGGCAACTTCCGGAATCAAAAGTCCGAGCAGATGCCCTTCACTTCCCAGTCGCCGTAGCGGGTGGGCTCAGGTCCCTCGCGCCCGCCGACTTCCTTCGGCGCGGTGGGCTTCGGCGCGGGCTTCCTGTCCTGTCGCTTTTCGGGTGTCGCTTTTCCTGCCATGCGTCCACCTTAGCATCCCGGAACGAACAACGGGAGCGGGGAGGGCGTCGCATGCTGGATATGAAGGGCAAGGTGATCGCGGTCACGGGGGCAGGCAGCGGGATCGGCCGCGCGCTGGCGCTGGGGCTGGCGCGGCGCGGCGCCACCGCCGTGCTGGCCGACAAGGATGGCGAGGGCCTGGCAGAGACCGCCCGGCTGCTCGGCAACTATCCGCACAGCAGCGCCGCCTTCGACGTGACCGACCATGCCGCGCTGAAGGGCTGGATCGACGGCGCCGTGGCGGAATTCGGCGGCCTCGACGGGATCATCAACAACGCCGGCCTGTCGGTGGTGGCGCCGTTCGACCAGACGCCTCGCGACGATTTCGCCCGGGTGATGGCCGTGAACTTCGATGCCGTGGTGGAAGGCTGCCGGCTGGCGTTGCCGCATATCCGCCAGCGCCGGTCCGGCTGGATCGTCAACATCTCCTCGGTGTTCGGCATGATGGGCTACCCGACGCAGAGCGCCTACAACGCCTCCAAGTTCGCGGTACGCGGCCTCACCGAAGCCATGCACATCGAGCTGTCCGAGACCGATCCCGCAATCAAGGTGATCCGCGTCCACCCGGGCGGCATCAAGACCAACGTTGCGAAAAACGCCAAGCAGATCGCGCATATGCCCGGCACCCCCAACGCAATCGATTCGGCGGCCGAGTTCGAGAAGGCGGCGCGCACCACGCCCGAACAGGCCGCCGAGACCATCCTCAAAGGCATGGAACGAGGGACACACCGCGTGCTGATCGGCGCCGACGCCCGCTTCATCGACTGGATGGTGCGGCTGTTCCCGGTGACGCATATGAAGCGCATAGGATTGTTTCTGGGGGGAGGAAGGAATTGAAAAAGCGGTCCGCTTCACCATTTTGCAACGCATGAACCAGACCCGCACCTTCATGCTGATGGCCGCCATGGCCGCATTGTTCATGGGCGTCGGATTTCTCATCGGCGGCCGGCCGGGCATGCTGATCGCCCTGGCGCTTGCCGCGGCCATGAACATCTTCGCCTATTGGAACGCCGACAAGATGGTGCTGAAGATGCACCGCGCGCAGGAAGTCGGCCCCGATCATCCGCTGCACCGCATCGTGGCTCCCCTGGCCGGGCGCGCCGGGCTGCCGATGCCGCGCGTCTATATCGTCGATCAGGACCAGCCCAATGCGTTCGCGACCGGCCGCAATCCGGAAAATGCCGCCGTCGCTGCCACCAGCGGGCTGATGCGCATGCTCGATCCGGAGGAAGTCGCCGCCGTGATGGCGCACGAGCTCGCCCATGTGAAAAACCGCGACACGCTGGTGATGACGGTAACGGCGACGCTGGCCGGCGCCATTTCGATGCTCGGCAATTTCGCCTTCTTCTTCGGCGGCAACCGCGGCAACGGCCAGTCCAACGCACTGGTCGCGTTGGTGGCGATGATCCTGGCGCCGATGGCAGCCGCGCTGGTGCAGATGGCGATCAGCCGCACCCGCGAATATGGCGCCGACGCCGCCGGCGCCGAGATCAGCGGCCAGCCGCTGAAGCTCGCCTCCGCGCTGGCAAAGCTGCAGGGCGCCGCCCAGCGCATCCCCAACCCGGTCGCCCAGGCCAACCCGGCGGCGGCATCGCTCTACATCGTTTCTCCCGGGCTGGGGGGCGTACGCGACGGCCTGTTCAGCACCCATCCCGCGGCCGAAAACCGCATCGCCGCGCTGGAGGCGATGGCCGGCTCCGTGCTGCCGGCAATCGATACCGCCGCCGTGGCACCCTGGCCGACCCGCCACGTGTCGCGCGAGCGACGGCCGAGCGCGCTGGGCCTCGGCGGCCCGGGAAGGCAACGATCGGCCCGGCAAAGGCCGGGGCCCCGCAATCCCTGGAGCTGACATCCCTGGAGCGGGGCCTCGGGGGGAGCCCCGACCGAAACCGGTCGTGCAGGGCCTGGCCTCGCGCCAGGCTGCGGTCACGCTCGTCCACGGTGTCACGGTGCTGGGCCGTCCGCTCGATCCGATGCTCGATCGCGTGCTGTCCGGGCTTTCGGCGCCGGACCGGGGGCTGGCCCGTGCTCTGACCGGGGGCGTGCTTCGGCATCTGCCCGGGCTGGATCGCCTGATCGATTCGGCCTGCGCGCGGCCGCTGCCGCCCGACGCGCGGGCCCGGCAGGCACTTCGCGTCGCCCTGGCGGGGCGGCTGCTGCTCGACACGCCGGCCCACGCCACCATCGCCACCATCCTGCCGCTGCTGGAGGGCGGGCCGCGCCGGCTGGTCCATGGCGTGCTCTCCACGCTGTTCCGCGACGAGGCGGCGCTGCTGCCGCCGTCGCTGCCCGGCCCCTGGGCCGAGCGCTGGACGCAGGCCTGGGGCGCAGCCGAGGCAGACGCCGCCGCACGCCGGCTCGCAACGATTCCGCCCACCGACCTCTGTCTCGCCGATCCGGGCGCAACCGCCTTGTGGACCGAGCGCCTGGGCGCCACGTCGCTGATGCCCGGGCATCTTCGCCTCCCGGGCTCACAGTCGATTGACGAGCTGCCGGGCTTTGCGGAAGGCGCCTGGTGGGTGCAGGACATCGCTGCAAGCCTCCCGGCGCGGCTGCTCGGCGATATTGCCGGCAAGCGCGTGCTCGATCTGTGCGCTGCCCCCGGCGGCAAGACAATGCAACTCGCGGCAGCCGGGGCGGACGTGACGGCGCTCGATATCAACGCTTCGCGGCTGAAACGGCTGTCGTCCAATCTGAAGCGAACCGGGCTGCCGGCCCGGATCGTGGAGGCGGATGCGCGAACGTGGCGGCCCGAGGCACCGTTCGATGCGATCCTGCTCGACGCGCCCTGCTCGTCGACCGGGACGTTCGGTCGCCACCCGGACCTTCTGTACCTGAAGGCCAGCCTCGATCTCTCCGCGCTGGTGAAGCTGCAAGGCGACCTGCTCGCCCAGGCGGCGGGCTGGCTGAAGCCCGGCGGGCGGCTGGTCTATGCGGTATGTTCGCTGGAGCCCGCGGAAGGGGAAGGGGGGGTCCCTCCCGCAGGGCTCGCGCCCGACCCTGTGAGGTTGTCGGAGCTCCCGCCCGGCCTGGTGCCGACCGGGGCAGGCACCGTCCGCACCCTGCCGTCGCTATGGGGAAACGAGGGCGGTGCGGACGGCTTCTTCATCGCGCGCTATCGGAAGATCTAGGCTAGCGGCAGCGCGCGTTGCCTCCAGCTGCCGTTTATCGGCGGCGCGCGTTGCCTCCAGCTGCCGTTTATCGGCGGCGCGCGTTGCCTCCAGCTGCCGTTTATCGGCAGCGCGCGTTGCCCTTGCCGATCTCGTTGCCGAGCACCGCGCCGAGGGTTCCGCCGATCACGCTGCCCAGGCGCTTGTCGCCCTGCTGCGCGATGACGTTCCCCAGCGTCCCCCCGGCCAGCGCCCCGACGATCGCGCCGGTGGTGCCGTCCTGGCGCCGGCAATAGACCTGCCCGTTCGGGCCCCACCAGTAATTGTCGTTGGAGCGGTAGGAAGTGCCGCGATACACCGGGTAGCCGTTGTTGTAGTAACGCCCGTCGTTGTAAGCACGCCCGTTGTTGTAGTAACGTCCACTGTTGTAATAACGGCCGTCGTTCCAGCCGCTGTTGTTGTAGTAGGGCTCCTGCCCCTGATGATAGCGCGGATAGTAGCGCGAGCGGGCATAGCGGCGATCCCGTCGATCGTCCGCACGCACGCCGGCACGATAACCTTTGCGATAGGCCCGGGCTTCGTCGTGCCGGTCGTCGTGAGCATCGCGCCGGTCCTCGCGCCATTCGCGGCGGTCGTCCCGATCCCATCGGTCTCCGGCGGCCACGGGCGCTGCAAAGGTGACCGCAGCTAGGCTCGCGGAAATGGCAACCAAACCTGTCTTCATGGCGTCGATCCTTCCCGGTTGGGGCCTTCTTGATGCCCGATATGTGCTCCGAGTCGGCTGACACCTTGCTGAAGCTGCCGTTCATGCCCGCGACAGCCGTAGGGTCAGCTGCTAAGCCCCCTCTCATGTGGTGGAAAAGCCTGCTCGCCGCCTCGACGGCCTTCCTGTTCGGAAGCCTCGCCGCGCTGCACGCCGCCGGGCCGCCGCTCGGTGCCGATCCAACCGTGCCGGTCCCGATCCAAGCGCACGCGGTTCCGATGAACGTCGCCGACCCGGCTGCGGACCGCATCGGCCGCCTGCGCTATCTCGGCGGAATCGAACTGACCTCCACCGACCAGCGCTTCGGCGGCCTCTCGGCGCTCGTCTGGGAACCCGCGTGCGGGCGGCTGCTGGGCCTCACCGACACCGGAGTCTGGGTTGCGCTGGACCCCGACGAACAGGACGGGCGGTTGACGGGGGTGCGCACCGCCTGGCTGGCGCCGATCCTGGGCGCGGACGGCAAGCCGCCGCGCACCAAGAACGATGCCGATGCCGAAAGCCTGACGCGGATGCCCGACGGCGATCTCTGGGTCTTCTACGAACAGGTGCACCGCGGCGAGCGCTTCCGCGGCGTCAGCGGATGCCGCCCGGCCAGCCTGGCCGCCGTCCCCGTCGAACGCTGGGTGCCCGACGCCGTGGCAGACTGGCCGTCGAACGGCGGCATCGAAGCGTCGGCCGAACGCGGCGGCAGGCTCCTGCTGCTGTCGGAGGCGCTGGCGACGGCAACGGGTGGCCGCGCCGGTTTGGACGCGCGGGCGGGAACAGTGTCGGTCCCGTTCGCCTATCGGGCCCCGATGGATTTCCAGCCGACCGCGATGGAGCCCCTGGACGAACACGGCCGGATGCTGGTGCTGCACCGCCGCTTTTCCCCGCTGACCGGGGCAGCCGCGCTGCTCGCCGAAGCCGACATGCCCGGCCAGATTCCCTCAGAAGTGACCCCGCGCGAGATCGCCCGGCTGGCGCCCCCCTTCACCGTCGACAATATGGAAGCGCTCGCCGTCCGCAGGGAGGGCGAGCGCATCTATCTCTATCTCGCGTCCGACAATAATTTCAACTCGTTGCAGCGAACGATCCTGTTGAAATTCGAACTGCTTCCAGCGGGCCATCAATAGCGTTCCGGTGATGATCGGCGGAACGCCGCTCGCGCGCCCGCGCGCCGGCCGCTAGGCCGAACTCGATGAGTCTTCCTCATCGAGCCCAGCATAAACCCTCAGGCGGCGGCTTCGGTCGCCTTTTTGGCGATGTCGCGCTTCAGGCGACGGGCCTTCAGGCTGAGATCGTCGTTGCTGGTCTTCAACAACCAATTGTCCAGCCCGCCCACATGCTCGACCGAGCGCAGGCCATGCGTCGACACCTTCAGGCGAACCGAGCGGCCCAGCACGTCCGAGATCAGCGTCACATTCTGCAGATTGGGCAGGAACGTGCGCTTGGTCTTGTTGTTGGCGTGGCTGACATTGTGGCCGATCTGGCGACCCTTGCCGGTGATCTCGCAAACGCGCGACATGATTTTAAGTCCCTTGGTATCGGAAGTTGGAACGCTGTCGACCGGGCGCAAGCCAGCCGGAAAATGAGCGCGGGCCATAGCGGCGCGGCCTCGTCGCGTCAACCCAGCCCCGAACCAGGTGAGGCGTCCAGCCGGCAAAGCCGCCCGCCGGAAAGGCGTCGCGAATGCTGCTCTATATTCGCAAAAGCCGTCTGGACCGGCCCGAGTGGCCGTGCCAATAGCATCGCCGTGCCGGTATTTGCGATCCACTGCATCGACAAGCCCCTGCAGCAGGATCTGCGGGCAGCCACGCGCCCCGCGCACCTGGCCCATCTCGAAACCATGCTGGACCGGGTCGTCGTCGCCGGTCCCCTGCTCGACGACGAAGGCGGCCCGATCGGATCGATGCTGCTGATGGAATTCCCCGATCGGCGCGCTGCGGTGATGTTCGCGGCCGAGGATCCCTATGCCCGGGCCGGCCTGTTCGCGAGCGTCGCGGTAACGGCCTGGCGCCAGGTTCTGCCGAAGCCCTGAGCCTCACTCGCCCCATTACTCGACAGCGGCATACACCATCGACCTCAGCTGGCGCCGTACCGGCCAGGTGGAGGACGGGATCAGCTGGGTGAGGAACAGCACCGTCAGCTCTTCCACAGGGTCGATCCAGAAGAAGGTGGACGCAGCGCCGCCCCAGAAATAATCGCCATTGTTGCCTGCCACCATGGTCTTGTGAACGTCGGTCGTCGTGGCAAAGCCCAGCCCGAAGCCGACCCCGTCATAGGCCGCTTCGGAAAAGGCCGAGCGCGAGAGTTGCGGCAGGGTCTTGCCGCCTGGCAGATGGTTCGCCGTCATCAGCTCCAGTGTCCGCCGGCCGACCAGGCGCGGGGTGCCGGTGCGCAGCGCTTCGGCAAAGCGCAGATAGTCCGCCGCGGTGGAGACGAGGCCGCCCCCCCCCGAAATGAAGCTCGCCGGCTTCAGGAAACTCGACGTCTCGGCCTGGTCCTGCACGTCCATCCCACCGCCGCGCTTCGGCTGGTAGCAGGTCGCCAGCCGGTGGCCCTGGCCGGCGCCCACCTGAAAGCCGGTGTCCCCCATGCCCAGCGGCTGGAAGATGCGTTCGTCCAGGAACGCCTCGAACGGCTGCCCCGAAATCACCTGCACCAGCCAGCCGATCACATCGGTCGCCACCGAATAGTTCCAGAAATCGCCGGGCGAGAACTCCAGCGGCAGCGTGCCCAGCAGCTCCACCATGCGCGCCAGCGTCATGTCGCCCTTCTCGATCTCGCCGATTCCCAGCCGGCGATAGGCCGCATCCACATTGCTGTTCAGCTGGAACCCATAGGTCAGCCCGGCGGTATGGCGCAGGAGGTCGATCACCAGCATCGGCCGCGTCGCCGGCGCCGTGGCCCAGCCGGTCTTCAGCGTGCCCGACTGATAGACGCGCAGATCCTTCCAGCCGGGGATATAGCGGTGCACCGGATCGTCGATCTGCACCCGTCCGTCCTCCACCAGCATCATCAGCGCAACGGAGGTGATCGGCTTCGTCATCGAATAGATGCGGAAGATCGTGTCGTCGGCCAGCGCCCGCCCGGCGGCAACGTCGGCATGCCCAAGCACGGCGCTGTGCACCGTTTCGCCCTTGTGCAGCACCTTCAGCACGGCGCCCGGAAGGCGCCCGGAGTCCAGATAGCTCTGCTGGAGAAAGGCGTCGATCCGGCGCAGGCGGTCGCGGTTCAGCGGCATGTTTCTCCCTTTGCTTTTCGTGCGGTGGTTGGCGTAGCAGGAGGCACGGCGGTATTGAAGTGCAGGCCGGCAAAGGGTGGTTAGCTCAGCGGTAGAGCATCTCGTTTACACCGAGAGGGTCGGGGGTTCGAAACCCTCACCACCCACGGCCGCAGGCGGCCGTGGTCAGTGCGAAGCACTGATCCAAGGACTCGCTGAAGGCCCGGCCGGCGGGTCAGGCGATGGCAAAGCCAGCCTGAACTCGAACGACGGCGCGGCTTTGCCGCGCTCTTTGCTTCTTTCTCTTTTCCTTTCTCCCTTACGTCCCACCCCAACCGGACTCGTCGGCTCCGCCAGCGGCCGGCCTCCCCGACAACAGCCCACCCACCCCACCAGCTGTTGCTGCACTGCAACACAATCCCGAATCCCACCCCCCCCAGCCAACCTTCACCCCCTCGCCTCCAATCCGTAACAAAAGCGTCACAAACCACCGCCATTGCGCGATCACTCGGGGCCGCACCGCGCCTCTCGATCGATTCGAACGATGTTCGGCCACCCTCGGCGCCTCCGGGTCAGTGCCCAGCATCGTGACCATATCAGGCAGACGGGGGTTTCTCACATGGCACTTCGGCTTCACTCCATGCTGTGGGCGGGCCTCCGCCTTGGCACGACCAGCTCGCTGATCGCGCTCGCCGCGACTTCGGCCTATGCCCAGGAGGTCACCGGAACCATCCGGGGCGATGTGCAGGACGATGCCGGCAACCCCATCCCCGAGGCAACGGTCACCATCACCCACGTCCCGTCGGGCACGCGCTCGGTGCAGCAGACCGACGGCTCGGGCACCTTCAACGCTTCGAACCTCCGCATCGGCGGCCCGTTCGATGTCGAAGTGACAGCCCCCGGCTTCGACGGGGCCAAGTCCACCATTGTCAGCATCTCTCCCGGCCAGCCGCAGCGCGTTGCTGTCGTGCTCGTGGGCGAAGGCGCGACGATCGAAGTCACTGCCACACGCGCGGCTTCCTCGATCGCGATTGCCACCGGCCCCGCCACGTCGCTCAACGCCGAAGCCATCGCCGGGATCGCTTCCATCAGCCGCGACATCCGCGACCTTGCCCGGCGGGACCCGCTTGTCACGATCGATCCCACCAACCGCCGCGCCATCTCCATCGCAGGGCAGAACAACCGCTTCAACCGCATCACGGTGGACGGCATCGCGTTCCAGGATCCGTTCGGCCTGAACAACGGCGGCCTCGCCTCCAACCGCGGCCCGGTGCCGATCGATGCCATCGGCGAGCTTACGGTGGAAGTCGCCCCCGCCGACATCCAGCAGGGCTTCTTCCAGGGCGGCGCCATCAACACTGTGCTGAAGTCGGGTGACAATGATTTCCGCATCCAGGCCTTCGCGACCTATTCCGACGACAGCCTCGGCGGCAGCAACATCGGCGACACCAAGGTCAGCCGCACTTTCAAAAGCGAGAATATCGGCGCCCAGGTCACGGGGCCGATCATCAAGGACAAGCTGTTCTTCGCCGTCACCTGGGAACGGCTGCGCGATTCGGTGCCGGCGCTGGTCGGTGTTGCGGG
>JANPJJ010000185.1:0-4037 GCA_031425455.1 Sandaracinobacter sp.
ATCATGTCACGCAGCGGGGCAATCGGCGGCAGCAGACCTTCTTCTCGGACGCCGACTACGCGGCCTATCGCGACCAACTGGCCGCAAGTTGCGGAAAGGCCGGCGTGGAAGTCTGGGCCTGGTGCCTGATGCCCAACCATGACAGAAATCCGGAAATCCGGGGGCACTATACTCAATTCCAGCTCTAAGGCCCGGGACGAACGTCAAAAGCGCGATCTCAACGGGTAATCAGCCATTCGGCTCCCCGTCGCAACTGCATCCGTAGCTGCCCAGCCCTGCCTACCCATGCTCCTTCATCAGCCGGCCCTGTTCGCGCTTCCAGTCCTTTTCCTTCTCGTGCGCGCGCTTGTCGTGCAGCTTGCGGCCCTTGGCGACCGCCAGTTCCACCTTGGCCCTGCCGCGCTCGTTGAAATAGACGCTGAGCGGCACCAGCGTCATGCCTTGCCGCGCCACGGCGCCGTGCAACTTCTCGATCTCGCGCGCTGTCAGCAGCAGCTTGCGCGGGCGCTTCGGCTCATGGTTGAAGCGGTTGCCGTGGCTGAACTCGGGGATGTTGGCGTTCACCAGCCAGACCTCGCCGTTCTTCACCTCGGCATAGGATTCCGCGATCGAGCCCTCGCCGAAGCGAAGCGATTTCACTTCGGTGCCGCTCAGCATGATGCCGGCGTCGAGCACATCCTCGAAACTGTATTCATAGCGCGCACGGCGGTTCTCGGCGACGGTTTTCACCTTCGCCGGCGAGGGGCGGGGCCGTGCCATCAGCTTCGCGCTTTCCGATGCGGGCGCATCGTCATGGAGCTACGCCCGCATGCGCCAGCGCCGCATCCACGATGGCGCGCGACGTGTCGGACGGGCCCAGGATCGGCAACCGCGTGTCGGGCGCCATCCGGCCCATCATTGCCAGCGCATATTTGGTCGGCCCGGGGGACGCATCGGAGAACAGCGCCTGGTGCAGCGGCCAGAGCTGATCCTGGAGCGCGAGCGCGGCCGGGAAGTTGCCATCGAGGCAGGCCTGCACCTGCGCCGCGTTCAGCGCCGGGGCGACATTGGCCGTGACCGAGATCGCGCCATGGGCGCCGTGCGCGATCGCGCCCAGCGTCATGTAATCATTGCCCGACAGGAGGATGAAATCCGGGCCGCACAGGTGGCGGATTTCGCTGATCCGGCCGATGTCGCCGGTCGACTCCTTGCACCCCACGATCTTCGGCAGCTGCGAAAGCTCGGCCATGGTGTCACTCGACATGTCGATGCCGGACCGGCCGGGGATGTTGTAGATCAGGATCGGCAGCGGGCTGTGCGCGGCGAGATGGCCGAAATGGGCCAACAGCCCGCGCTGGCCCGGGCGATTGTAATAGGGGCAGACCAGCAGCGCCACGTCGGCGCCGGCTTTCGCGGCGCTTTCGATATGGTGCAGCGCCACCGCCGTGTCGTTGGAGCCGCAGCCGGCGATCACCGGCACGCGGCCCGCGGCGGCCTTCACCGTCAGCGCGACGACATGGTCGTGCTCCTCGATCGACAGCGTCGCCGACTCGCCGGTCGTGCCACACGGCACCAGCCCCGACGAGCCTTCGGCCACCTGCCAGTCGACAAAGGCCGCAAAGGCTTTCTCATCGACCCGGCCGTCCCGAAACGGGGTGACGAGCGCGGGGATGGAGCCTGTGAGTGTGAGCATCGAAGAAACCCTCGGGATATTGCGACGGCTGCGGCCGATTTGGGGCGGGCCGGCCTTGGCGCTGCCGCGCCGCCTGCCTAAAGACAATGTCATGACCGCGCAACATCGCCTGCTGGCGCTCGCCCTTTCCGCTTGCCTCTCCGTGTCTGCTCTCCTCGGCTCGCCGCCGGCTTTCGCCCAGTCAGACCCGGCCGGCCAGGCCTGGGTGCAGCAGCAGTTCGCCGCCTATGATGCCGGCAGCGCCATGCCGCCTTCAGGCGCACCGTCTGCCACGGCACAGTCGCTTGCCACCTGGGATTGGCTGCGCCGCACGCCGCGAGTGGGGGCGGAACCCTCGCTGGTGGCACAGGCGGCCTTCCTGAACGCCCACCCCGGATGGCCGGGGGTAACGGCGATCCGGCGCCGCGCCGAGGCGCAGGCGGCGAAACCCGAGACACCGGATTTCCAGGCGCGGTCGTTCCTGACATCGGTGCCGCCCCAGACGTCGGCCGGGCAGGCGCGGCTGGCGCTGCTCTCCACCGGGGCCGAGGCGGCGGCGCTGGCCAAATCGGCTTGGGGGCGGACGGGCCTCTCCCCGGAACTGGAAGCGGCGCTGTTCGCGCGGTTCGGGGCCGGCTTCACGCGCGAGGATCATGCGAAGCGCGCCGACCAACTGGTCTGGGCCGGGCAGACCAGCGCCGCGGCACGGCTGCTGCCGATGCTGGACGACGATGGGCGCGCGCTGGTGCAGGCCCGGATTGCGCTGCGGGGCGGGGCGCCAGACGCGGAGGCGCTGGCCGCCGCGCTGCCGGCGCGGTCCCAGCGCAACGCCGGGCTGGTGCACGACCGGGTGCTGTTCCTGGAGCGGGGCGGTCGGCTCCCCGAGGCGGAGGCGCTGCTGGCGGCCGGCAACACCGACGCCGGCGTCAGTGCGCCCGAGACCTGGCTGGAAAAGCGGCTGGCGATGGGGCGCGCGGCGATGCGGCGCGGCGACCATGTGACGGCCCAGCGCATCCTTGCCAACCACAAGGTCGTGGCGCCCGCCACCAACGCGGCGACGCTGCCGCTGTCGCTTCGCATCGACCTGTCCGACACCGAATGGCTGGCGGGCTGGATCGCGCTGCGGAAGCTGAACCGGCCCGAACAGGCGATCCAGCATTTCGCCAGCTTCAGCCGCGCCGTTACCACGCCGATCAGCCAGTCGCGCGGCGACTACTGGCTGGGCCGGGCGGAAAAGGCGCGCGGCGGCACCCAGGCGGCGGCGCTGGCGTTCGAGCGGGCGGCGAAGCATTTCGACTATTTCTACGGCCAGCTCGCAGCCGAGGAACTGGGGCGCCTTCCTGCCCTCCCCTTCGTGCCCCGCAACGTCGCGACCGACGCCGACCGGGCCAAGCTGGAGGGCACGTCGCTGGCCCGGGCGCTGGTGCTGCTGAACGAGAGCGGGGCCCGCGAGCGGGAATCGATGTTCGTTCGCGCGCTGGCGGACGCGGCCACCACGCCCGCCGAAGCCCGGGCTGCCGCCGAGCTGGGCCGCAAACTGCGCCGCGACGACCTGGGCATGTGGAGCTGGAAGGCGGCGCGGCCCAAGGGGGACTTTTCCACCTTCGATCTCGCCTTCCCCCGCCTGCCCGGCAACGCCGTGCCCGCGAAGGACTGGATCATCAGCCACGCCATCGCCCGGCAGGAATCGAGCTTCGATCGAACCGCCCTGTCGGGCGCCGGCGCCCGCGGCCTGATGCAGCTGATGCCGGCCACCGCCCAGGACGTCGCAGTCAAGCTGGGCCTGCCCTACTCCACCCAGCGCCTGTTCGACGACCCGGCCTATAACCTGACGCTGGGCAGCTGGTACATCGGGCTGAGGCGCGACAATTTCTCCAACGCCGCCATGGCCATCGCCGCCTACAACGCCGGCGCCGGCAATGTGCGTAAATGGCTCACCCTGAACGGCGACCCGCGCGGCCGCGGGACGGCCGAGATGATCGACTGGGTGGAGATGATCCCGATCCAGGAAACGCGCAACTATGTCCACAGGGTGGCGGAGAATGCGGTGGTCTACTCGCTGCTGGAACCGTCGAGGCAGGGGGCGGATGCGCGGGCGTCGCGGTGGCTGACGGGAGGGTAGGTTTAGAACCGTTCGTTTGCGCCTCCGGCGGGCAGGGATTGCAAACGGTGTTTTGGTTGCCGCAGACGCCAGTCTCGTTGATGGCCTCATTTAGCTGCCCGGCATGGAGCCATTTGACAACTCCATGCGCTCCGGGTCGTTGATGAGGTCCATGTGGTAGGTTGCGCTCTTCAATAGGTCTGTGGCGTCGCGCTCCCGGTTCCCGACCACAATCTTGAAATTCGCCATGGGCTCGCGTTGGCCAGTCACCTGACCGACGCCCAC
>JANPJJ010000186.1:0-1857 GCA_031425455.1 Sandaracinobacter sp.
GACGCCCTGAAGCGCACCGCGACACCGGGCAGCGAGGACGAGAGCGGCATCCTGATCGAGCCTTCGCTCGAGGCTCCGCCTGCACAAGGCGGGGGCGGGCATCGCAAGGGACCGTCGGACAACGCCGCGCCCCGGCGTGGACCGCCGGATAACGCCGCGCCGCGCCGCGCGCAGCTGACCCCGCGTGCAAACGCCGGCCCCCGGGCAGGGCCAAAGAAGCCGTATCGCCCCAAGCCGCGATGAGCGAAGCCTACGATGCGATCGTGCTGGGCGGCGGCGCGGCCGGGCTGTTTTGCGCCGCCACCGCCGGGCAGCGCGGCAGGCGCATCCTGACGATCGAGCATAATCCCGATCCGGGCCGCAAGATCCTGATCTCGGGCGGCGGGCGCTGCAACTTCACCAACCTGCGCACCGCGCCCGAATGCTTCCTGTCGGACAATCCGCATTTCGCCCGCTCGGCGCTGGCGCGATATAGTCCCGAGGACTTCCTCGCGCTGGTCGAGGCGCACGCGATCGCCTGGCATGAGAAGACGCTGGGCCAGTTGTTCTGCGACGGGTCGGCGAAGCAGATCGTGGCGATGTTGCTGGCCGAGTGCGAGGCGGGCGGGGTCGAACTGGCCTATGGCGATCCGGTTCGCGGGGTCGCTCATGCCGATGGCCGCTATCGCGTGTCGTTTGGCAGCCGCGAGGCGAGCGCCCCGGCGCTTGTCATCGCCACCGGCGGGCCGTCGATTCCCAAGCTCGGCGCAACTGCCTTCGCTTACGATTTGGCCCGCCAGTTCGGGCTGAAAGTCGTCCAGCCGCGCCCCGCGCTGGTTCCGCTGACGCTGGGCGGCGGCGATGCGCTGTTCACCTCGCTGTCCGGTGTCGCCGCCCCGGTCGTCGCGCGCTGCGACGGTGCGGAGTTTCGCGAGGCGGCGCTGTTTACGCATCGCGGGCTGTCCGGCCCGGCGATCCTGCAGATTTCGTCGTACTGGCAACGCGGCAAGGCGGTCGGCATCGACTTCGTGCCCGATCGCCCGGCCGGCTGGCTCAACGCCGCCAAGCGCACCAGTCCGAAAGCCGGGTTGCGCCGGGTGCTGGGCGAAGCGCTGCCCGAACGGCTGGCGACCACGCTGGCCGAACGGCTCGGCATCGACGCCGCGCTCGGGACGCTGCCGGACCGGGCGCTGTCGGAGGCCGAGGCGCGGCTGGCCGATTGGCAGTTCCAGCCCGATGGCAGCGAGGGGTTCGCCAAGGCCGAAGTCACCGCCGGCGGTATCTCGACTGCCGGGCTGTCGTCCAAGACGATGGAGGCGACCCGCGTGCCCGGACTGTACGCGATCGGCGAGGCGGTCGACGTCACCGGCTGGCTGGGCGGCTATAACTTCCAGTGGGCTTGGGCGAGCGCCCGCGCGGCGGGGCAGGCGGTCTGAGTCGAACAGCAACTTTTCCCCCAACCCCGCTTGTCCTGAGGCAAACAGAGTTCCATCAACTCAACCCCGTTTGTGCTGAGCCTGTCCAAGCACTGCTTTTTTCTTCGTGCCTCATTCGCAACTGCCCGAAGGAAAGAACGGTGCTTCGACAGGCTCAGCACGAACGGGGTTTGGGCACGAACAGGGTTTGGGGGAGGGGGTTGAGTTTTCCGGCGAGCTTTTTGCTCGTTACGACACTCGATCCGGTGTGGCCCAAGCCTCAGCAGGCTGCGCAGCCTGCGCCAGTTTTGCCCGCTTGAACCCCTCGCGCTCCTGCAACCGGGCCCAGTAACCCTGCAGCCGCTCGGGCACGAAGTCCGCCAGCCCGATCGAGTTTGCCAGCATCAGCGCGTAACCCACGGAAATGTCAGCCATCGTGAACCGGCCAGCGCAGGCACAGTCA
>JANPJJ010000187.1:0-2138 GCA_031425455.1 Sandaracinobacter sp.
ACGCCCGTGTGATAGGGCTGGACAGGACAGGCAGAGGTTTACCATGGCAGGCGACAACGCAAAGCAGGTGGCCGACTGGAACGGGTCGGTCGGCGAGCGGTGGGCTGCCGACCAGGAGCGGACGGACAAGCTTGTCAGGCCCTACGGCGATGCGGCCATCGCCGCTGCCCGGATACAGCCCGGGGAAGCCGTTCTCGACGTCGGGTGCGGTTGCGGCGACACGTCACTTACGGTCGCGGACATGGTCGGCGCCCAGGGCAGAGTTGTCGGCGTCGATATTTCAGCGCCGATGCTGGAAGTCGCCCATAGGCGGGCTGACGGCATGGCGAACGTTTCATTCCTCGAAGCCGACGCCTCCACGGCCGCCCTGCCGGGACCGTTCGACCTTCTGATTTCACGCTTTGGCGTGATGTTTTTCGACGATCCGACCGCCGCCTTCACACATCTGCGCGGAGCCTTGAGGCCCAGCGGGCGCTTGGCCTTCGTGTGCTGGCGCACGGCGGCGGATAATCCCTGGGCGGCCCTACCCGCTCAGGCGGCCCGCAAAGCCGCAGGCATCACCGCGCCCCCGGCGGACCCGCACGCCCCGGGTCCCTTCGCGTTTGGCGATGGCGAGCGGCTGAAAGGCATCCTGCGCGAGGCGGGATTTGCTGACGTCAGCCTCGAAAGCTTCGAAGCGCCCATGTATCTCGGCAGCTCTGCGCGCAGCGCGGCTGAAGGTGCGACACGCATCGGCCCCGCCTCCCGCGTCGCGCTCGATGCCGGGCCGCAGCACCTCCCCGCCATTCTGGATGCGATCGAGGTGGCTCTTGGGCCTCATGCCGCTGCCGACGGCGCGATTTATCTGCCAGGCAGGACATGGATTGCGACGGCCCGTGCCTGAGGATTGTGGCGCCACTGCAACGACGCCGGCAGACGTTTCGCGCAAGCCCCTGAATCTGCATGGTTAAAATCAAATAAAAAAGTTCCGCAGGGGGACTTTATTGGAACGTGATCGAACGCCATCTGTTCGTTCATAGAAGACCGGGGAAGAACCTCGGCCAGGAACAGAAAAAAGAGAACGAGCCCTCCCATGCTCGCCAAACGCTTCGTCATCGCCGCCTTCGCAGCTCTTGCCATCGGACTTACGCCTCTCGCCTTCCCGGGCGATCGCGACCTGTTCGTTGACGTCCCCACAATGCCCAGCATCGTGGCTGCGAACTAACCGGCTTCCGAACATCCGCGTCCTGCGACTGGCCTGAACAGGCGGGATGGCTAGGTCACGGGCTTCATCAGCCCGTGATCAGTCATGCCGCGTCAGGCGAAGCGCTGGAGCAGATAGGAACGAACGGCCGGATCTTCCGTCAGGCCGACAGCGACCTGTTGCGCGGCGCGGGCCTCATCGAAACGCCCCAGCGTGTGCAGCACGTGCGCGCGCGCGACCCAGTAAGGCTGATAAGCCACCACGCGCTCCGCCGGCAGCTCATCAAGCAGTTCAAGCGCCACATCGGGCCCAAGCCCCTCGGCGTGGACGACCGCCCGGCTGACCATCGCGCCGAGCGAGGGGTGATTCATCGCGAGATAGTCATACAGCTGGATCAGCGCGCGCACGTTCTTCACGCCGGTGATTGCCTGCTGAACATGTACGGACTGGATTGCCGCCTCGGTCTGGAAGCGGCCGAACGCGATCGCGCGCGATGCGGCGACCAGAAGGCCCTCGGCCTCCATGATCAGGCTGCGCGACCACCGGGCCGCATCCTGCTCGGCAAGCGGTACGAACGCTCCGGAGGCGTCGCGGCGAGCATTCCGGCGCGCCTCACAGTAAAGGATTAGCGCGAGCAAGCCCTTCGGTTCGGCCTGCTCCGGCATCAGGTCGACAGTGAGCCGAGCCAGATAGACGGCTTCGGCCGCCAGCCCCCGAACGCCCTCGTCGGCTCCGGCGATCGCATCCCACCCGGTCCCGTAAGCCGCATAGATTGCCGACAACACATCAGAACAGCGCGAGCCCAGTGCTCCGGCCTCCGGCGCTTCGAACGCCAGCGCGGCGTTCCGGATACGCGCCTTGGCGCGAACGAGCCGCTGGCTCATCGCGGCGGGCGAAGTGAGGAACGCCGCTGCTATCCGCACAGCGTCGAGGCCCAGTACCGCCTGAAGCATCA
>JANPJJ010000188.1:0-27227 GCA_031425455.1 Sandaracinobacter sp.
CAACAAGGGCCTGATTCCCGGCCTCACGAAGTCGAGCTGGTAAGGCTGCCCAAGATGAACATGACCGATCCCCTGGGTGACATGCTCACCCGTATCCGCAACGGCCAGTCCGCCAAGAAGGACAGCGTGCTGACGCCCGCGTCCCGCCTGCGCGCCTCCGTTCTCGATGTTCTGCAACGCGAAGGCTATATCCGGGGCTACTCCAAGGAGGAAACCACCGGCCCGACGCCGACCATCCGCATCGAGCTGAAATATTTCGAGGGCCAGCCTGCCATCCAGCATGTCAGCCGCGTGTCGAAGCCCGGCCGCCGCGTCTATGCCGGCGCAACCGAGCTGCCGCGCGTGAAGAACGGCCTCGGAATCACCATCGTCTCGACGCCGAAGGGCGTTCTCTCCGATGCGGAAGCACGGACCGAGAATGTCGGCGGCGAAGTCCTCTGCCAGGTATTCTGATATGAGCCGCATCGGTAAGAAACCCGTTCCGCTGCCAAGCGGTGTCTCCGCCGCCATTTCCGAAGGCGTCATCGAAGTGAAGGGGCCCAAGGGCATCCTGTCGATGCCGCTGGTCGCCGATATCGCCTATGATATCCAGCCTGCGGAAATTCGGGTGAACCCGGCCAACGAGAGCAAGCGCGCCCGCGCCTTCTGGGGCATGCAGCGCACGCTCGTTTCCAACCTGGTGGTGGGCGTCTCCGACGGGTTCACCAAGGTCCTGGAAATCACCGGCGTCGGTTACCGGGCGAATGTTCAGGGGAAGACCCTGAAGCTGCAGCTGGGTTACAGCCACGATGTCGAATATCCGATTCCGGACGGCATCGCGATCAAGACGCCGGACCAGACCACGGTCGAGATCAGCGGATCGGATCGGCAGCAGGTCGGCCAGGTCGCTGCCGAAATCCGCCGCTGGCGCAAGCCCGAGCCCTACAAGGGCAAGGGTATCAAGTATCGCGGCGAGTTCATCTTCCGCAAGGAAGGGAAGAAGAAGTAATGGTGAAGCATCTCTCCCCGTTCGAGGCGCGCCGGCGCCGTGTGCGCACCGCGCTGGTCTCGAAGGCCGGTGGGCGTCCGCGTCTGTCGGTGCATCGCTCGCAGCAGCACATCTATGCGCAGGTGATCGACGATGCCGGCGGCCGCACGCTGGCGGCGGCTTCCACGCTCGAGAAGGACTTCTCGGGCACTGGCGCCACCGTCTCGGCCGCAGCCACGATCGGCAAGCTCCTGGCGGAACGCGCCAAGGCGGCCGGCGTCTCCAAGGTGGTGTTCGACCGCGGCGGTTTCATCTTCCATGGCCGCGTCAAGGCGCTGGCGGACGCTGCCCGCGAGGGCGGACTGGAGTTCTGATATGAGCGATGACGTGATCGATACCGCAGCCCCCGCTGCACCTTCCTCAGAAGCAGCCCCTCAGGAAGACCGCCCGCAACGTGGTCCGCGCGGCGGCGGCGGCGGCCGGGGCGGGCCCGGCGGCGGTGGCGGCCGCGGCCGTGGCGGCAACGACCGTGGTGGAGGGCGCGACGGCAATCGCCGCGGCCGTGATCCCAAGGCCGGCGGCGACGACGACGGGCAGGAGCTCATCGAGAAGCTCGTGCACATCAACCGCGTCTCCAAGACAGTGAAGGGCGGCAAGCGCTTCGGCTTCGCGGCGCTCGTCGTCGTGGGCGACGGCAAGGGCCGGGTCGGCTTCGGCCATGGCAAGGCGCGCGAAGTGCCCGAGGCCATCTCCAAGGCGACCGCAGCTGCAAAGAAGGCGATGATCCGCGTGCCGCTGCGCGAAGGCCGCACGCTGCACCACGACGGCTATGGCCATTTCGGTGCCGGCAAGGTGCATGTTCGCTCGGCAACCGCCGGGACCGGCATTATCGCCGGCGGCCCGATGCGCGCCGTGTTCGAAAGCCTGGGCGTCGCCGACGTGGTCTCCAAGTCGACCGGTTCCAACAACCCCTACAACATGGTGCGTGCGACCTTCGCCGCGCTCGAAGAGCAGACGAGCCCGCGCTCGGTTGCCCAGCGGCGCGGCAAGAAGGTGGCGGACATCCTGGCCCGTCGCGGCGACATCAGTGTGGCCCAGGCCGCCGCTGACGCCGATGCGGTCGTGGCCTGAACCCGCCCCAGAGGAGATTGACGATGGCAGCCAAGAAGCAGGAAGCCGCCGCCCCCGGGGCGAAGAAGACGCGGCCCGCCGCGGCGGCGGCAAAGACCCTGCCCGCCGCGGCGGCGGCGAAGACCAAAAAGGTTACGCAGATCGGCTCCCCGATCCGCCGTTCACCGGACCAGCGCCAGACGCTGGTGGGCCTGGGGCTGAACAAGATGAACCGCACCCGCGAGCTGGAGGACACGCCGAGTGTTCGCGGCATGATCGCCCGGGTGCAGCATATGGTGAAGGTGGAGGGGTAACGCCCCTCTGCCTTTCCACGCCTGAACCAGCGCGACAGAAGCGAAAGCGAGTGCCATGAAACTGAACGAACTCCACGACAATCCCGGTGCCCGCAAGGATCGCGTCCGCGTCGGTCGCGGCATCGGGTCCGGTGTCGGCAAGACCGGCGGGCGCGGCCAGAAGGGCCAGAAGAGCCGCTCCGGCGTCGCCGTGAAGGGCTTCGAGGGCGGGCAGATGCCGCTCCACATGCGGCTGCCGAAGCGGGGCTTCAACAAGCCGAACCGCGCCGAATATTCCGAGGTGAACACCGGCGCGCTGCAACGCGCCATCGATGCCGGCCGGCTCGATGGGTCCGCGCCTGTGGACATGGCAGCGCTGCAGGCTGCCGGGCTCGTCACCCAGCCCAAGGACGGTGTTCGCCTGCTCGGCAAGGGCGAGCTGAAGGCGAAGCTGGACCTGCACGTGACCGGTGTCACCAAGGCAGCGCGTGCTCTGGTGGAAGCAGCCGGCGGTTCGGTCACCGTGCCCGTCAGGCCCGTTGCTGCCGGGCCTGAGGCCTAGGCTGCATTCGGGGACGCGTCCGGGCTTTCCAACCGACGGTGGCGAGCCTACATCGGCACTTTCCGCGGCCGTGGCACGGCCCGGCCCCAGTTTAGGATGACGATATGGCGACTGCCGCCGACTCGCTTGCCCAGAACCTCAGCTTCGCCAACTTCTCCAAGGCGACCGATCTCAAGAAGCGTCTGTGGTTCACGGTCGGCGCGCTGGTGGTCTTCCGCCTCTGCTCGTTCGTCCCGCTGCCCGGGATCGACCCCGTTGCGCTGAATTCGCTGTTCGATCGCACGGCCGGCGGCATGCTCGATTTCTTCAACATGTTCTCGGGCGGCGCCCTGGAACGCATGTCGATCATCGCGCTCGGCATCATGCCCTACATCACCGCTTCCATCGTGGTGCAGCTGATGGGCTCCATCTACGAACCGTGGAAGGCGCTGAAGAAGGAAGGTGAGAGCGGCCGCAAGAAGCTGAACCAGTATACCCGCTTCGGCACCGTCGTCCTCACCATCGTGCAGGGTTACGGCATTGCGGTCGGGCTGGAGAGTTGGGGGGCTGGCAGCGGGGTTGCCGCCGTCATCGATCCGGGCTGGTTCTTCCGCATCTCCACCATCATCACGCTGCTTGGCGGCACCATGTTCCTGATGTGGTTGGGGGAGCAGATCACCAGTCGCGGTATCGGCAACGGCATTTCGCTGATCATCATGGCCGGAATCGTCGCGCAGGTGCCGGTCGCACTGGGCGGGCTGTTCGAACAGGGCCGCACCGGCGCCATTTCGCCCGGCTTCATCGTCGCCATCCTGGTTATCGCGCTGGCCGTCGTCGCCTTCATCTGCCTGATGGAGCGAGCGCAGCGCCGCATCCCGATCCAGTATCCGAAGCGACAGGTCGGGAACCGCATGTTCCAGGGCGACAGCAGCCACCTGCCGCTGAAGATCAACACAGCGGGCGTCATTCCGCCGATCTTCGCCTCGTCGCTGCTGCTGCTGCCGCTCACCATCGCACAGTTCATGGGGCAGGAGGGTGGCCCCGACTGGCTGATCACGGTCACCACCTCGCTGCAGCACGGCGCGCCGCTCTATATGCTGCTCTATGCAGCCGGCATCATCTTCTTCAGCTTCTTCTACACGGCGGTGGTCTTCAACCCGGAAGAAACCGCCGAGAATCTGAAGAAGTACGGCGGGTTCGTGCCCGGTATCCGGCCCGGCGAGAAGACCGCCACCTACCTCGATTATGTGCTGACCCGCGTGACCGTAATCGGCGCCGCCTACCTCACCCTGGTCTGCCTGCTGCCCGAGTTCCTGATTTCGCGAATGGCGGTTCCCTTCTACCTCGGCGGCACCTCGCTTCTGATCGTCGTCAACGTCACCATGGATACGGTGGCGCAGATCCAGGGCCATATGCTGGCGCATCAGTATGAGGGCCTCATCAAGAAGTCGAAGCTTCGGGGAGGACGCCGTTGAGCCATGGGGGGGAGGTCGACAGCGGGGAGGACGCTGACCGAGCAGCCGAAAATAGTCCCGGCAAGCCCGGCATCAACATCATCCTGCTGGGCCCCCCGGGGGCCGGCAAGGGCACCCAGGCGGCCCGCCTGGTGGAGGACCGGGGCATGGTCCAGCTCTCCACCGGCGACATGCTCCGCGCGGCGGTGAAGGCCGGCACCGATGTCGGCCGCATGGCGGAAGGGATCATGAAGGCGGGGAAGCTGTTCCCCGACGAGCTGATGGCCGAGATCCTGGGCGCACATCTGGATTCGATCCCGCTTTCCACCGGCATTATTTTCGATGGCTACCCCCGCACCGCGCGTCAGGCCGAACTGCTCGAGGGGCTTTTGGCCACACGGCATCGCCGGCTGGACCATGTGATCGAACTGGAAGTGGACGAAGAAGCGCTGGTCGACCGGATCACCGGCCGGTTCAGCTGCGCCAAGTGCGGCGCGGGCTATCATGATCGCCATCATATGCCTAAGGTGGACGGTGTCTGCGACGTGTGCGGCGCAAGCGAGTTCAAGCGCCGCCCCGACGACAATGAAGAGACGGTGCGGACCCGCATGGGCGAATATCGCGCCAAGACCGCGCCCATCCTGCCCATTTATGCGGCGCGGGGCCTGGTCCGACCGGTTGACGGCATGGCGACGATGGATCATGTTGAGCAGGCAATCGGCGTAATCTTGAACGCCGGGTGACGGCGCGGCGCATCGCGTAGGTGCGGGGTTGACACGCCCCGAGTCGCCCGATAGCAGCCCCTTTCCGCTTTCCATGTGCGCAAGCCATGCTTCCGGTCGTTTCCGGCAAGCCTGGTTTTTTCGCTGGAGAAGACGGCAACGCAGAGAGATGGAGCGCCCCGCCCAAGGCGCACCGTGGAGCAGGAGTGGTTTGTGGCACGTATTGCAGGGGTCAACATCCCCACCAACAAGCGCGTTGAAATCGCGCTCACCTATATTCATGGCATCGGGCGCACCCGCGCCAAGGAAATCACGGTCAAGCTCGGCCTGCCGCCTGAGCGCCGGGTGCAGGATCTGACCGACGCCGAAGTACTGTCGATCCGCGAGACCATCGACCGCGATTATTCGGTCGAGGGCGATCTTCGCCGTGACAATGCGATGGCGATCAAGCGGCTGATGGATCTTGCTTGCTATCGCGGCCTGCGTCACCGCAAGGGTCTGCCCGTTCGCGGCCAACGCACCCACACCAACGCGCGTACCCGCAAGGGTAAAGCGAAGCCGATCGCAGGGAAGAAGAAGTAATGGCACGCGCACCCGAAAGGCTGAAGCGCCGCGAGCGCAAGAACATCACGGCCGGCGTCGCCCATGTGAACGCCAGCTTCAACAATACCATGATCACCATCACCGATGCGCAGGGCAATGCGATCGCCTGGTCGTCTGCCGGCACCATGGGTTTCAAGGGCAGCCGCAAGAGCACGCCTTACGCTGCGCAGGTCGCCGCGGAAGACGCCGGCAAGAAGGCTGCCGAGCACGGCGTCCGGACGCTGGAAGTGGAAGTGAAAGGCCCCGGTTCGGGCCGCGAGTCGGCGCTGCGGGCGCTGCAGGCGGTCGGTTTCCAGATCACGTCGATTCGCGACGTGACCTCGATTCCGCACAACGGGGTGCGCCCGCCCAAGCGTCGCCGGGTCTGACACGAGGTCGCAGCCTTTCAGCGGTGCCCGCCGCTGGAAGCCGGGCGCGTCGCAGCGTCTGAAGGCCCCGCACGGGGTTTGAGACCAGGGCATGAATGGTGCGGACCACCCCGACGGGGGATCGGCCGCCGGCAGGACAGCGGGGGCAGTCGCCCCCAGAAGCAAAGGTGAGAACATCGTGTCAGCAGCCTATGCGAAGAATTGGCAAGAACTGAAGAAACCGAACGCCCTCGACGTGAAGTCGGGCGGCACTCGGGCGAAGAAGGTCTTCGTGGCGGAACCGCTGGAGCGCGGCTTCGGCCTGACGCTCGGCAACTCGCTGCGCCGCGTGCTGCTCTCCAGCCTGCAGGGCGCAGCCGTCACCGCGATCAAGATCGACGGGGCGCTGCACGAATTCTCCTCGCTGCCGGGCGTTCGCGAAGACGTGACCGACATCGTGCTTAACGTGAAGCAGGTCGTCGTGAAGATGCAGGGCGATCAGGTGAAGCGCCTGTCGCTGTCTGCCTCGGGCCCCGGCGAAGTCACCGCCGGCCAGATCGCGGTGACGGGCGACATCGAGATCTCCAACCCCGAGCTGGTGATCTGCACGCTGGACGACGGTGCCACCTTCAACATGGAACTGACCGTGCAGTCGGGGAAGGGCTATGTGCCCGCCGCGCAGAACCGCCCGGCCGATGCGCCGATCGGTCTGATCCCGGTCGACGCGCTGTTCTCTCCGGTGCGCCAGGTCGCCTACAAGGTCGAGCCGACCCGCGTGGGCCAGGACCTCGATTACGATAAGTTGACGCTGACGGTGGAAACCGACGGCTCGGTCGTGCCCGAGGATGCGGTCGGCTATGCCGCGCGCATTCTACAGGATCAGCTGCAGCTGTTCATCAACTTCGAGGAGCCGGCCCAGCGCCCGGTCAGCCAGGCCCCTGTCGCCGGTGTGCCCGACGAAGCGCCCACCGACATCATGATGAACCGCAACCTTCTGAAGAAGGTGGACGAGCTGGAGCTCAGTGTGCGATCGGCGAACTGCCTTAAGAACGACAACATCATCTACATCGGCGACCTGGTGCAGAAGAGCGAGCCGGAAATGCTCCGGACCCCGAACTTCGGCCGCAAGAGCCTGAACGAGATCAAGGAAGTGCTGGCCTCGATGGGGCTGCGGCTTGGGATGGATATCCCGGGCTGGCCGCCGGAAAATATCGAGGATCTGGCGAAGAAGCTGGAGCAAGAATTTTGACGGCTGCGGCTAGCGCAAGGCGCTAGTCCGCAGACTCGTCAAAATTCCGGCCGGCGGGTTCAGGTAAGCCGCCACTCGGGCGGCTTTGCCGACCCGATGGCGGCTTACCTGAAGCCGACCGACGGCTTCTGCGCCGACCTCTCTGGGCCCCCGCCTCCGCGGGGATGACAGGGGAGGGTGGGAACAAAAAGCCCAAGCGCTCCGGGCATAGGGAGCGTGGCACGGGGTACCTCGTACGGCCTCATGACGAACGGAGAGATGAAAAATGCGCCACAGGGTAGCCCATCGCAAGCTCGGCCGGACCACCGAACATCGGATGGCCATGCTGAAGAACATGTCGGCCTCGCTCATCAAGCATGAGCAGATCACGACCACCTTGCCCAAGGCGAAGGAACTTCGGCCCTACATCGAGAAGCTGGTGACGCTGGCGAAGAAAGGCGGGCTTTCCCACCGCCGCCTCGCCGATGCGCGGCTGCAGGACGATGTCCAGCTGCAGAAGCTGTTCGACGTGATCGCCATTCGCTACGCCGACCGCTCCGGTGGTTATGTCCGCGTGCTGAAGGCGGGCTTCCGCGCGTCGGACCAGGCGGCGATGGCAGTTGTCGAGTTCGTCGACCGCGACGTCAGCGCCAAGGGCCAGGATTCGGGCCCGGTCAACATCGAGGTTGCGGAAGCAGCTTAACCTTCGGCGATGCCGGCAGTAAGGCCTTGGCCATGGCTCCCGGCTTCAGCTTCCATTATGGCCCCCGCCTGATTGCCGGCCCAGGCAGCTCCGCCCGGCTGGCAGATCATCTGCCCGCCGGGCCGGTGCTGTTCGTGACGGACGCTTCGCTGCTGGGGCTCGGCCTGCCCCGCCCGGCGCTCGCTGCCCTGCGCAAGGCCGGCCACGACATTGTCATCTTCGAGGGCGTCGAAGCCGACCCATCGGCTGCGACGGTGCTGGCAGCGACCGAAGCCGGCCGGGCAGGGGGCGCTGCCTCGGTGGTCGGCTTTGGCGGCGGCTCTCCCATGGATGTGGCAAAGCTCGCGGCCTACCTGCTGGGAAGCGGCGACCCGCTCGATGCGATCTACGGCGTCGACCAGGCGCGGGGCACCCGGCTGCCGCTGCTGCTCGTTCCCACCACCGCAGGCACCGGCTCGGAGGCGACCCCGATCTCGATCGTGACGGTGGGCGACAGCGAGAAGAAGGGCGTGGTGGCCCAGCCGCTGATCGCCGACGTGGCGTTGCTGGATGCCGGCCTCACCATCGGCCTGCCGCGCCATGTGACGGCGGCTACCGGGATCGATGCGATGGTTCACGCGATCGAAGCCTATACGTCGGCGCGACTCAAGAACCCGGTATCCGACGCGCTGGCCCGCGAGGCGCTGCGACTGCTGTCGGCCCATCTCGCCACAGCGTGCGACGATCCCACCGACCTCGCCGCGCGCGACGCGATGCTGCTGGGCAGCCATCTCGCCGGTGTCGCCTTCGCCAATGCGCCGGTGGGGGGCGTCCATGCGCTGGCCTATCCGCTCGGCGGGCATTTCCACGTGCCGCACGGTCATTCCAACGCGCTGATGCTGCGCCAGGTGCTGCGCCACAACCTGGCCGGCGCCGCGCCGCTTTATGCGGAGCTGGGCGCGGTGATCGGGGCTCGAGGCGCCGAGGGCTTCATTGACGCGCTCGAACGGATGATGCTCGAAACCGGCCTGGCGCTCGAACTGAACGCGCTCGGCATCCGCCACAACCAGCTGCCGATGCTGGCTGCGGAGGCGATGAAGCAGCAGCGCCTCCTTATCAACAACCCGGTTCCCATCGACGAGGAAGATGCGTTAAGGCTTTACCAACAAGCCTGGTAAAAAGGTCGCATCGAATGTCCGAGAAACCGCCGCTTCGCGGCCGTAAATACTATCGCGCCTGGCGCCCCATCGCGACCCGCTGGATGGACAACGACGTGTATGGCCATGTGAACAACGTGGTCTATTACAGCTTCTTCGACACCGCCGTGAACGCCTGGCTGGTGGAACAGGGGCTGCTCGACATCGAAAAGGGCGCGGTCATCGGACTGGTGGTGGAAACCGGGTGCACCTATGCGCGCCCTGTCGCCTTTCCGGAGGAAGTGCAGGCTGGTATCGCCGTCACGAGGCTGGGCAACAGCAGCGTGCGCTATGACATCGGGCTGTTCGTGAAAGGCAACCCCGAGCCGGCGGCGCAGGGCTTCTTCGTGCATGTCTATGTCGAACGCGAAACGCGCCGCCCCCGCCCGTTGTCGGACGACTGGCGCCGCAAACTGGGGCAGATCCTGGTGGCCTAGCCTAATCCGCAATCCTGCCTTATGGCCTCGCCATGTCAGTCTCTGCCGACGCCGCCGCGAACACCATCCTCATCCTCGACTTCGGAAGCCAGGTCACCCAGCTGATCGCGCGCCGGGTCCGCGAGACCCATGTCTATTGCGAAGTCGTGCCGTTCCACGCCGCGGCGGCCGCGCTGCAGCGGCTGACGCCGAAGGGCATCATCCTCTCCGGCGGGCCGGCCAGCGTGACCGAAGCAGCCAGCCCCGAGCTCCCTGCGCAAGTGATCGAGGCCGATATCCCCGTGCTCGGCATCTGCTATGGCCAGCAGGCGATGGTGAAGGCGCTGGGGGGCCGGGTCTCGCCGGGTGATAGCCGCGAATTCGGCCGCGCCGAGGTGGAGGTGGTGGCGCCCTGCCGCTTGTTCGAGGGCGTGTGGACCCCGGCCACGAAGCATCTGGTCTGGATGAGCCACGGTGATCATGTGGACCAGTTGCCGCCGGGCTTCCAGGTTGTCGCTCGCTCCGAGGGTGCGCCTTATGCCTTCATCGCCGACGAGGCGCGCTCGCTTTACGGCGTGCAGTTCCACCCCGAGGTCGTGCACACACCCGATGGCCGGGCGCTGATCGAGAATTTCGTGCTGCGCGTCGCCGGCGCCCGCCCGGTGTGGAGCATGGCGAGCTTCCGCGAAACCAAGATCGCCGAGATCCGCGCCCAAGTCGGCACGGGCCGGGTGATCTGCGGTCTGTCCGGCGGCGTCGACTCCGCCGTCGCCGCCGTCCTGATCCACGAAGCCATCGGTGAGCAGCTCATCTGCGTGTTCGTCGATCATGGCCTGATGCGGCTGAACGAGGCGGAACAGGTCGTGACGCTGTTCCGCGATCACTACAACATCCCGCTCGTCCATGTGGACGCCAGCGAGACGTTCCTGGCGGGCCTGGCCGGCGTTACCGACCCGGAGGCGAAGCGCAAGTTCATGGGCAAGACCTTCATCGACGTGTTCGAGGCGGAAGCCGGGAAGATCGGCGGCGCGCAGTTCCTGGCACAAGGCACGCTCTATCCCGATGTCATCGAAAGCGTGAGCTTCACCGGCGGCCCTTCGGTCACGATCAAGAGCCACCACAATGTGGGCGGCCTGCCCGAGCGGATGAACATGCAGCTGGTCGAGCCGCTTCGCGAACTGTTCAAGGACGAAGTGCGCGCGCTCGGCCGGGAGCTGGGCCTGCCCGAGATCTTCGTCGGCCGCCATCCGTTTCCCGGCCCGGGCCTGGGCATCCGCATTCCCGGCGAAGTCACGAAGGAAAGCTGCGACATCCTGCGCGCGGCCGACGCCGTGTACCTGGAGGAGATCCGCGCTGCCGGGCTGTACGACCGGATCTGGCAGGCCTTCGCGGTGCTGCTCCCGGTGCGCACGGTGGGCGTGATGGGCGACGGCCGCACCTACGACAAGGTCTGCGCGCTCCGCGCCGTCACCTCCGTCGACGGCATGACGGCCGACATCTACCCGTTCGACTCAGCCTTCCTGAGCCGGGTCGCTACCCGCATCGTCAACGAAGTGAAGGGCATCAACCGGGTCGTCTACGACTACACCTCTAAACCGCCGGGCACCATCGAGTGGGAATGATCGGGCAGATGACGTCGGCAGCGGCGGCGCAGGGCTTGTCAGGGCGCTCTATGAGAAACGGACCGGGGGGGCACTGTTCATCCGTTCGCCCAGTTACGGCAGTTCGAAGACGGCTCGGCTCCGACCGTCGTTGTTGAGGGAGGGAGCAGGGTCAGGATCCAGCTCGCCGACGGATGCCAACTGATCGACGGGTTCGGCGGCCTTTACTGCGTCAATGTCGGTTATGGGCGACTGGAAGTCGCGGACGCGATCGCCGCGCAGGCGCGCAAGCCTGCATATTACCATAGCTATGCCGGTCACACGACGAAAGCGCTGGCGCGTCTCTCGGCCCGGCTGGTGCAGATGGCGCCGCCCGGCGTGGAGAAGATATTCTACGGCCTGTCCGGCTCGGATGCAAACGAGACACAGGCAAAGCTGGTTTGGTACTACAGCAATCTCAGGGGCTTGCATGCCAAGACGAAGATCATCGCACGCGAACGCGGCTACCATGGTTGTTCCGTGGTGGCCGGGTCGATGACCGGCATGGGCTTCTATCACGACCATATGGATCGGCCGCTTCCCTCCATCCTGCGTGCCGGCGTGCCGCATCATTACTGGGGCGCAGAGCCGGGCGAGAAAAGATGCCATGCCGTTCGGCGGGTCCGGGGCAGCGGGGATCGGCAGGGCAGGCGTGGACGACAGCCTTGCTGCAATGGGGGAGAAGCGCATGCTGATCCAGCGCCCCCGACAACTGGCGGCTTGACGCCAGTTCGGCGCGTACGAACAACAGACAGGGAAGGAATAGCATGCGCATCGGGGTGCCGAAGGAAATCAAGCCAGCCGAACATCGGGTCGGGCTAACCCCGGCTGCTGTCCGCGAGATCGTCGCCAGGGGTCACTCTGTTCTGGTGGAAACCGGCGCTGGCGCCGGGATCGGCTGCTCCGACCGGATATATGCCGAAGCCGGCGCGCGGCTGATGCCCGACGCTGATCGGGTGTTCGCCGAGGCCGAGATGATCGTGAAGGTCAAGGAGCCGCAACCCGGCGAATGGACACGTCTGAGGAAGGGCCAACTGCTCTTCACCTACCTTCATCTCGCCCCCGACCGCGCCCAGGCCGAAGGCCTGCTTGCAAGCGGATCGACGGCCATCGCCTACGAGACCGTGGAAGGAGCGGCTGGATCGCTTCCGCTTCTTGCACCGATGAGCGAAGTTGCCGGGCGGCTCGCGGTGGAGGCCGCGGGCTTTGCCCTGTTGAAGCACAACGGCGGCAAGGGTCGCCTGCTGGGGGGTGTCCCCGGAGTTGCGCCCGCCCGAGTCGTCGTTCTTGGCGGGGGGGTCGTCGGTGCGCAGGCTGCCCGAATGGCGGTGGGGCTCGGCGCCGAAGTCAGCATCGTCGACCGCTCCATTCCCCGGCTGAGGCAGCTGGACGACCTGTTCGGAGGTCGAGTGCGAACGCGAGTGTCCTCGATGGCGGTGGTCGAGGAGGAGATCGCAAGCGCCGATGCGGTCATCGGGGCCGTACTGGTTCCAGGGGCGGAGGCCCCCCGGCTGGTTACCCGCGCCATGCTGGCACTGATGGAGCGGGGAACGGTCCTCGTCGATGTCGCGATCGACCAGGGCGGCTGCTTCGAGACAAGCCGGCCGACAACCCACGATGCACCGACTTATGTGGTGGACGGGATCATCCACTATTGCGTCGCGAACATGCCGGGCGCCGTTCCCCGCACCTCCACCGATGCCCTGGTCAACGCAACTCTGCCCTATGTCCTGCAGCTGGCCGGCAGCGGCCTCGGCGCACTCAAAGCCGATCCCGGGTTTGCCGCCGGCCTCAACATTCATGCCGGCAAGGTGACCAATCGAGCCGTCGCGGAAGCCATCGGGCAGCCGTTCACCGCCCCCGCCGATATTCTCGGGTAGCGGCCGTATGCGACCGTACAGCCCGAAATCGGCCTTGACACGGACCTGATGCAGCACCGCCCATTTCTGGTCAGCGCGCACCGATGGTTCGGATTGGCAGCTGCGGTGTGGCTGGCCTGCATGGCCATCACCGGAATCGCGCTGAGTTTTTCGCACGAGATCGACGCGATGCTCAATCCGGAGCTCTCCGTTGCGTGGCGGGGCTCGGAGCCCGTGCTCGGCTTGCAGGATGCATGGACGATCGCCGGCAGCGCCGGGGGCCGTGTCGCCCGCATCGACCTGCCGGAAGCGGCGGGCGCGCCGATCGTCGTGGACGTGCGCGCGGATCGCCCTTCCAGCGACAATCTTCGGCTGATGCTGCACCCCGGCAGCGGTGCCGTTCTTGGCACGCGATATCTCGAGGATCCGCCGCTCGACAGGCGGCACATGATGGGAATCGTGCATCGGGTGCATACCGACCTGCTGCTGGGCCCCGCTGCTGCAGTGCTGATCGGAACGCTCGCGATCCTCTGGGCGGCACAGCAAGGTGCCGGAATTGCCCTGGCTTTCACATCCGTGAAGCAGCCCGCCGATGCCTTCCGGGTCCGGCGCGGCGCCAAGGGGCACAAGCTGGTCATGGATGTTCATCGTGCAGGAGGCTTGTGGATCCTCCCGGCAACCCTGCTGCTGGCGCTGACGGGGGCGGCGATGAGCCTGTACACGCAATATGAGCAGGCAATCGGCGCCCTGGCGCCCCAGCAGGAGCTTGCAACCGCAATCGCCCGCCTCCCTCGGTCTCCCGATGCGTTCACGATTTCGCTGGATCAGGCTCTGGCGGCCGCAACGTCGAAGGCGGCCGGGGACCGGCTGGATCGCCTCGATATTCTGGCGGAAGAAGCTGTTTACGGATTCCGGTTCCACAGCATGCGGGATCTCGGCGCCCCGGGCGGCCGGATCGTCTACGTGGACATGCGATCGGGCCGTATCCTGGCGGATCAGCATGAGACCGATCTGGACGAAGGCCGCCTTGCGCTGGCGCTGCCGTACCCGGTGCATACCGGCCAAATCCTGGGGCCCCCCGGTCGCTATCTTCTCGTCCTCACGGGCGTCGGCATCCTTGTGCTGACAATCACCGGACTGGCCATCTGGCGGAAGAAGTCTCGAGCTCGATCTTTCAAACGCACAGCCTGACCGGCCGCCGCGCGAATGGACAACGGGCGGAATGGCCCATACGATGTCGCCTGCCGGCCTTCTATGGCGTGCTCTGTTGAACAGCCGTGGTGAAATGGAAAAGCCGTTGACGAGTGATGCCCCTGCAGGCGTAGCCCGATCGGCGGCGCACCCGGCTGGACGGAGACCCCTAACGCTGCCGCCTTTTGCGATGTTGAAGGCATTCGAGGCCTTCGGCCGTGCCGGCGGCATCCGTAGGGCAGCCGGTGACCTGGGGCTGGATCATGCCGTCGTCAGCCGTCATCTGCGGGCGCTCGAGGACTGGCTGGGCGTTTCGCTGTTCGAGCGCGACGCCGGCAGGGTCGCACTGACGGTTGCCGGCAAGGCGTATCATGCGCAGGTTTCGCAGACGCTGCTCGAACTTTCGCACGCGACCGACGAACTCCTGCATCCGCTCGAGCGGCGTTCGGTGCAGATTTGGGGGGTGCCCGGCTTGACGACGCAGTGGCTGGCTGGCGTCCTTGCCGAGTTTCAGCAAGCGAACCCGCATTGCCAACTGGAGTTGCGGCCCACCGATACGCCGGCCGATCTGCTGGCGCGCGACGCCGATGTGGACATCCGCTTTTATGGCGATGCCTGGCCCCCGGAAGCGGGGGGGCGCGGGTTGAAGACGTGCGAGCTTTCGCGTCCGCCCGTCATGGCGGTCTGCAGCCCCGATCTCGCCCGTCGGATCGGATCGATCAAGGACCTACGCCAGCTGCTGGCATATACGCTGATTCACGAAGAACATGACGAGCAGTGGCGGGCCTGGTTTCTCGCCAAATCGGTCAGCATTCCGGGCCCGATCCCGGGCCCGCGCATGTGGCATGCCCATTTGGCGATCGCGGCGGCGGTGTCGGGGATGGGTATTGCCCTTGCCAACCGCTTCCTTGTCGACCGGGAGTTGATGGCGGGGTCGCTGGTCCGCCTGGTGCTGCCGGATGGCAGCGACCCCGTGATCGGAAGCTACCGATTTGTAACGCGCGTCGACGACTGGTCGACTCCGATCGTCGCACGGCTGAGGCAGTTCATTCGTAAGAAGGCGAACTGACCTCGGATTGGAGCCGTGCCGGTGCCCTCCCGGCACCAGCCCGGTACAGCTTCGCACCTTTGTGCCGCTTGCCATCCCCCGCAGGATCGCCCGCATTCAAGTGGGGGATATGCGACGCAATGCAGGCTAGCTTTGCAAGTAGTGACGGAGTGCGGGCTGAGGCGGAAAACAGCTTTGCCGAGTTCTGGATGCCGTTCACAGCAAACAGAAGTTTCAAATCCAGCCCCCGTTTACTTGTTTCGGCATCCGGCATGCACTACCGGACAAGCGACGATCGGCAACTGTTGGACGGCACTTCCGGGCTCTGGTGCGTGAATGCAGGGCATGGTCGGCGCAAGATTGTAGAAGCAATGGCTGAACAGGCCGGCCAGCTCGATTTCGCCCCGACGTTCCAGCTCGGACATCCTGCTGCCTTCAAATTCGCTGCTGAGCTGTCGACACTGATGCCGCCTGGGCTAGACCGCATCTTCTTCACAAATTCCGGTTCTGAATCGGTCGACACGGCGCTGAAGATCGCCTTTGCGTATCACCGAGCCCGCGGCGAGGCCGGGCGGGTCCGCTTGATCGGCCGGGAGCGTGGCTATCACGGCACCAATCTGGGCGGAACCTCTGTCGGTGGAATCATCGGAAACCTCCGGGCGTTCTCTGTGCTCCTGCCAGGCGTCGACCATCTCGCGCACACCTACCATCCGGGCGCAGCCTTTACCAAAGGGCTCCCTCCGACCGACCGCGACGTGGGACTGGAACTGGAAGAGCTTGTCGATCGTCATGGCTCCGGAACGATTGCTGCCGTCATTGTCGAGCCCGTGGCCGGTTCCACCGGCGTGCTGCTCCCGCCCGCGGGCTATCTGCAAGCCTTGCGCGAGGTGACAAAACGGCACGGCATTCTGCTGATCTTCGATGAGGTGATCACGGCTTTCGGGCGGCTCGGAACCCCAACTGCAGCCGAATATTTCGGCGTCACGCCCGACATTCTGACGATGGCAAAAGGCCTCACCAACGGCACCGTGCCGATGGGAGCGGTTGCCGTCGCGCGCGACATCCACGACACCATCGTTGACGAAGCGCCTTCCGGCATCGAGTTCAGCCATGGCTATACCTATTCCGGCCATCCCGTTGCCGCAGCTGCCGGCCTCGCCACTCTTGATATCTATCGCGAGGAGGGCCTGTTTCAGCGCGCTGCGGACCTGGCGCCTGCGTGGGAAAATGCGCTGCATGAGCTCCGGACTGCGCGGCATGTGGTGGACGTGAGGGCGATCGGCCTGATGGCAGGGATCGAGCTGGCGCCGAGAGACGGGGCCCCCGGAGCCCGGGCAATGGGCGTGTTCCACGCCTGCTTCGATTCCGACCTGCTGATCCGCGTCACGGGCGACATCATAGCGCTTTCCCCGCCTCTTATCGTTTCGGGGGGCCAGATCGATGAGATCGTCGAGCGCCTGCGCCATGCCTTGGCGGCGATCGACTAGATGCCAGCCGGGGCCAGACTGTATCCGATGCTCGGTGCCGCAAATGGCCATCCGTTCCATGTCGGAATCCTGCCGCTCGGCAATTTCACGCTTCTCGCATTCGCGTCCTTCGTCGATACGTTGCGCTTGAGCGCAGACGAAGGCGACGGCAGCCGGCAGAAGAACTGCCGCTGGACCGTCATCTCGTCCACGTCCGAGCCGGTACTCGCAAGCTGCGGGGTCGCCATCACGCCTGACCAGCTGCTCGGCGATCCGGGCCGGTTCGACTATATCGCGGTTGTGGGGGGTATCCTCGATCGGGGTAAACTGGCGGACGAAGCGACCCTTGCCTGGCTTCGGGCTGCGGCCGCCGTGCACGTGACCCTGATCGGACTATGTGTGGGCACGTTCGCGCTGATCCGTGCGGGGGTCATGCAAGGCCGAAAGGTGTGCATCAGTTCTTATCATGCGTCCGATCTCGACGCGTTCCACGAGAATGTTGCAGTGGTGTCCGACCAATGGTTTGTGGCCGACGGCGAGCGCATCACGTCCCCTGGCGGGGTAGCGGCAGCCGATGTCGCCGCCTTGCTGATCAAGCGGCACTGCGGGGAATCCTGGGCGTTGAAGGGATTGCAGCTTGCGCTGATCGACCGGCATCGAACGGCGAACCACCCGCAGCCCGTGGCCATCGCGCCGATGCATGTCGATCATGCGCGTCTGCAGCGTGCCGTAAAACTGATCGAGCAGCGCTTGAGCAATCCGCCCAATCTTCCCGAACTGGCGCGGCACGCCCATCTCTCTCCGCGTCAACTGCAACGGCTCTTCAAGCAGGCCTTTGCGAAGTCTCCTCACCAATTCTCACGCGACGTCCGCGCGCGTTACGGTCGTCTGCTGCTGGAGCGGACCGACCGCAGCATCTCGCTGATTGCCGAGGCCTGCGGCTTTGCCGGCGCCTCGCACTTCGGCCGGGCGATCCGTGCCCAGTTCGGACGGTCCCCTCAGGCGCTCCGGTCGGAATTGCGGCGCCCGGGCACGGCCCCGGCCGGGGTTTTTGCGCACCATCTTCCCTGGCGCCCCGAAGGCACCATCCATTTCCCCCAGGTCGCCGCAAACCGGGGGGACGCGCCAGCCGGTCTTGCGCGGAGCAGCTGAGCCCGGATCGGTACCGCATTGTCTTTCTGCGAATCAGAGTATGACGCGCGGCTGGCCCGCACGCGCAAGGCAATGGCAGAGCAATCGTTCGCTGCTGACGGACCCCTGCAACATCGACTATCTGACCGGCTACGAAGCCTGGTTGCTGGCGCCCGGGATGACCTTCCACCTGATGCCGGGTCTGTGGCAGGATGGCCGGTCGATTGTCATCACGGAGCCGTTCATCGTCACGCCGACAGGCGCCGAGCCGCTTTGTACATTCGAGCGTCGACTCTTGGTCAAGTCAGCCATGGAGGACCCATCATGAGCCGAACGCAGTCTGAACGCCGACGGTGGTACCTTCGCGCGATGTCCTTCGTGGTCGCGGCAGCACTGTGCGCAGAGACAGGGTCTGCGCGGCCGAGTTCTCGTGCGGCGGAGCCTTCGAAAGTCTATCGCCATATCACCCTCATCGACGTCGCGGCGCCGTCGCCCGACACGGCGCGCAAGGTGGATCAGGCGATCATAACCCGTGCAGGGCGGTTCGTCTGGATCGGCCCCGACAAGGAGGCTGTTCTTCCCGCCGGGGCGGATGTGGTGGATGCATCGGGGCTGTTTGCGCTTCCGGCATTCTGGGACATGCACGTCCACATCGCAGGTCCACTCGCCCAACAGCGCGCCACGCTGCTGATGTTGCTGGCAAACGGCGTCGTGAACGTGCGCGACATGGGCAACGATAGCAACGCCGAGGATTTCGGACGATTGCGCGATGCGCTTGAGCGGGGGCGCGTCGCCGGGCCCCGGATCGTATCCAGCCCGATGCGGATCACCGACGGTCCGCTGGCATATGTGGCAGAGCCTGGCGGCACCGACGTGGATGCGCAGCTGTTCCACCCAGGAAACGCGGAGGAGGTCCGCAGGCTCGTTCGCCATGTAGCCAGCCGCAAGATCGACTTCATCAAGCCATATGACCGGCTTTCCGCCGAGGTCTTCGAAACGCTGATGCAGGAAGCGGGGCGTGCGCGGTTGACCGTCGGCGGGCATGTGCCGCTGGCCGTCAGTGTGGAGAAAGCGGCGAATGCCGGCATGCGGAGCATCGAGCATGCCAGGTCGCTGGCTTGGGATTGTTCGCCGGAGGGGGAGGAACTGCGCCGCGCCTACGATCTCGGCACACGAGGCGAAGGCCCGCCACCGGAGGGCGCGAAGCTGCAGAACAATCCGGCTTTCCTGCGCCGGGTCATCACCGGCTTCGACGCACGGCGCTGTTCCCGTACGCTCGAAGCGATGAAGCGCAACGGCACCTATTATGTACCGACCCACATGACCCGTCGGATGGATGCGTTCGCGAGCCTGCCCGAGATGCGGACGCACCCCGATCTGCGCTACATCGAAGCTCAGGTGCAGGCCTGGTGGGCTGAGGATGCCGACTTCTACAGTCGGCGACCTGCCGAAGACCGAGCTGCTTTCATGCTGTTTCATGCCCATGGGCTGATGCTGACGCGCCTTGCGCATCACGCCGGCGTGAACATACTCGTCGGCACCGACACACCGGACACGTTCGTGTTCCCGGGCAGCAGTTTTCATCAGGAAATGCAGGAGCTCGCGGATGCCGGAATGCCGCCCCTGGCGGTCCTGCGCAGCGCCACATCCCTTGCCGCGCAGTTCGCGGGAGCGGCCGATGACAGGGGGCTGCTTAAGGTTGGTCAGCAGGCAGATATGGTTATTCTCGAACGAGACCCGCTAGTCAGTATCGAGAACAGCCGCGATCCGTGGATGGTGGTGAAGGGGGGTGTCGCGCACGATCGGGCTCGCCTTGCAGGCTTGCGCGCCGAGGCTGCGGCCGCAGCCCTGATGGGCGGAAAGGCCCGGTGATCGACACGGAACTGGTAACTGCCGCCGAGCACAGTTTCTCCGTCGACGATAGCGAAGCCCGGCTACCTTCCCCACCATCCCGTAATGGCTGTAGCGCTCCCAGAATTCCGGCGAGGCAACCAGGAACAGACCGCGCGGGTGCCCGAACAGAAGACCCCCGGCGCTGCTCATCCCCCGGTAGGGTCCTGACTGGCGCCACGACCGGGGCGACGGGTCATGAACACCGACCGCCCCATAGTCCATCGGGTATCTTCGTTATCCACCCATTCTGGTAGACCAATCCAGGCGATACATCTTCGCACTGGAGCAGAGGGCCGTCCAGATCGACGAATTCGCATCGCGCCGCCACAAGCAAGGCGGGTGCCATGGCGAGCGACGAGCCCGCCATGCAGCCGACCATCAGCCGCAGGCCGTGCTGCTGCGCGGCGTCGGCCATCCGAAGTGATTCCGTTAGTCCGCCGGCCTTGTCGAGCTTGATGTTCACCATGTCGAAAAGGCCGACTACAGCGGCGATATCGTCGGTGGTGCTGACCAGTTCGTCGGCACAGAGCGGGATCGGCGAGCGCCACCCGCGCAGGCCTGCCTCCGTGCCGACGGCAATCGGCTGCTCCAGGAGAACCACGTTGCGCTGTGCAAGGGGTGCGACCAGCTGCTTCAGTTGATCGACCGACCACGCCTGGTTGGGATCGACGATAAGCCTCGCGCCGGGGGCTCCGCGCCGCACTGCATCGATCGTCTCCAGCGGATCGGTTCCGTCGACCTTCACCTTCAGGAGCCGGTAGTCCGAGACCCGTCTTGCCGTGGCTTCATAGTCTTCGAGCGAACGGATGCCGATGGTGTAGGCGGTCAGGATCGGTAATTGCAGGTCTGCGAGCAGAGACTTGCCGGCGCGTTGCGCCTCGAGGTCCCAAAAAGCGCAGTCCAGCGCGTTGCGGGCGCCCCCCGCCGGGAGCAGGTGCCGGATATCCTGGCGGGTCGCTCCGCGCTCGACCGCAAGGCGGCAGCCCTCTAGCTGCTCCAGCATCGTCGCAGGAGTCTCTCCATGATAGTCAACCCCGCTCGCCTCCCCGCGACCCTGATTGCCCGCCGCATCGCCGATGCGGACCTGCACGACGGGCTGAGAATTCGCCGGCCCTCTCGACGTGGTGAAGGTTTCGCGCATTTCCCAGTCCCGGGCCACGGCCTCGAACAGGATTGCGCTCATGCCAGCACCGCGTCGACGAGGGTCTCGCAACCGAAACGATAGGGATCGGTGCAGGGGAGGCCTTGCGCCTGCGAACAGCTGTCGATCGCTCGCCGGGCGTCCTTGTCGGTCATGCCGGCAGTATTGAACGACAAGCCGACCGTCCTGGCACAAGGATTGGTCAGCTGCGCTGCCTCCTCATATCGTCGCATGGCCTCGGACAAAGTCGGAATTGCGAAATCGGGAAATCCGTCGATCCGGTCGCGCCTTGGATCGTGGCAGAGGATGAGCCTGTCCGGCTGAGAGCCGTGAAGCAGCCCCAGGGTCACGCCGGCATAGCTCGGGTGAAACAGCGAGCCCTGCCCCTCGATCACATCCCAGTGGTCCGGAGGCGAGGCCGGGGACAGCGCTTCGGCGGCCCCTGCGACGAAATCCGCGACGACCGCGTCGATGGGGATTCCGGCGCCGGCGATCATGATGCCGGTCTGCCCGGTAGCACGGAAAGTTGCATGAATGCCCCGCGCCGACATCGACCGTGTCAGCAGGAGCGCGGTGTATTTCTTGCCGAGCGCGCAGTCCGTGCCGACGGTCAGCAGCCGCTTGCCCGGCCGTCGCACACCCGACCCGACGGGGAAGCGGCGATCGACCTTGCGGACATCGACCAGCCTGGAGCCCGACGCCCGCGCCGAGTCCGCGAGGGCAGCCCAGGATTCCAGTCGGCTGTGAAGCCCGCTGACAATATCGAGGCCGGCACCGCCAGCCCGGGACAGTGGTTCGACCCAATGCTCCGGAAGCTCGCCGCCGACGGGTGCGATCCCGATCACGACGGAGCGTGCCCCTGCCTGCACGGCGTCCTCGAAGCCGAGCGTCGGCAATCCCAGATCGACCTGACATCCCGGCAGACAGAATTGGCCGACGACGTCCCCGCGGCACCAGTCGCGCAGCCCGAACGCGGTCTTGGCGCAAAGCGCGTCGCGCTCGTCTCCCAGGAAGATGAGGTAAGGCTTGCGGATCATCATGCGTTCACTCCGACCGTTGAATGTCAGC
Source organism: Sandaracinobacter sp. (assembly GCA_031425455.1). GTDB lineage: Bacteria > Pseudomonadota > Alphaproteobacteria > Sphingomonadales > Sphingomonadaceae > Sandaracinobacteroides. The sequence goes on from JANPJJ010000188.1 coordinate 21,997, forward strand.
CAGAGTGCGCCCATGGCCACTCAGGCGGACCGTCGTCCTGAGCCTGGTGTAGGGGAGCCGCGTCGCGTCGGCGACGCACGCGCTGTCCGTCGCCACGTCGGCGATCTGTCCCGCTATGGCAGCAAAGTCGCCCCGGTAGTGGGCGGCACTTTTGAGCACCAAGACGTGGCGCTCCTCGGGCATGATCTCGTGGACCCGAAAATAGGCCCTATCGAGGCATTGCGTGGGCTTGGAGCAGATGATCACGTCGATCCCGCCGATCCTGACAGCAGCAGACAGACCGAGATCGATGTCGAGCCCAGAAAAGGGGCCGGTGAGGGCGACCGTTCCTTCGCGCAATGCCGTCACCTCGAAGTCCGCCACAAGGGGCCGCTGGGTGGGTGTCCCCTTGCCGCCCAGTGACAGATTGATCGTGCTGCCGATGCCGGACGCATGGGCCTGGCGCGCAGCAGCCGGATCGCAGATCATCCCGACCGCGGCGTTGCGCACACCGCTTCCCAGCAACGCTTCGAGAAGCTCGACATTGTCCGATGCCGCGCCACCGCCCGGATTGTCCTGAATGTCGGCGAGAATGAGCGGGGTCGAGCCGCTCCAACGGGATGCAAGGTCGGCCGCCGCCTGGACGGCCAGCAGTTCCCCCCGGAACGAGCCTTCTGCGTCCATTACGGCCCCCGCAAGGCCGGCAAGTGCGCTGTCGGCGGCTGCCTGGGTGTCCGCGAACACGAAAATGGAGGGGCCGGCGAACTCAACATCGGCCTGATAGAAGCCGCACATCAGCGACACGCTCCAGATGCCGCTTTGCTCCTCCATGTCGCGTGCCATTGCGTACAACGAGCGAGCCGGCTCAAGATCCGTGCTCTGGCACTGGTCCGGGATCAGGAAAGGTAGCTGCTGGTAGGCCATTGCAGGGCGGGTTCCGGTTGCCAGCATATGGTCAAGGAGAACCGCCAGCTTTCCGCCGCGTTCCGCCATATCGATGTGAGGATAGGTAAGGTAGGCAGCGGCCAGATCGGCATCCTTCAGAGTTGAAGCACCGATATTTCCATGCAGGTCTAGTGCCGTGACGATGGGAATGTTGCCGACAGCCTGGCGGATGCGGCGCAGGATTTCCGCTTCGCCGTCATCATGATGCTCGACGACCATGGCGCCGTGCAGGTCGAGGAAGACGGCGTCAGGGGGCGGCCCAGCTGCGATCCTTGCGACAAGCTCGTCCAACACCAGCTCGAAGGCATCGCGGGTGACGGGGCCCGAGGGTTCCGCAAAGGCGTACAGCAGCGGGTGGAGATCGTGCCCGAGAGCCTCAGCCCGCTGGATAAACCCGCCGATCGCAAGCGGGCTCACCCGCAGATCGAAAACGCCCGATCCTCGTTTCAACCCGGCGGTATAGGCACAGTGCTCGAAAGCGGCGAGGTCGGTCGCCACGGCGCTGAAGCTGTTGCTCTCGTGAAGAAATCCCGCAATGTGGATACAGGCCATTACGATGCTCCTCCGCGGTCCTGTCGCTCGAACCGGCCCAAGGTCGCATTCTCGAAGACAGCCGTGCCGTGGGTTCCGGACAGCGGGTCAATTCCCTGGCCGATGTCGAGTGAGGTGGTGTTCGATCTGCTCATGCCCCGCGCCGCCACCGAGAGCGGGGGCATTGCGACGTCCCGGTCGAGCCGCTCTGAAGCAGACCGTTCCAGCCTTTCCGTCGCGGGCTTTCTGAACAACAGGAGGAGGGCTGGGCCGGCGGCCGCAATGGCGGCGCTCAACAACCAGAACGATGCCGGCCCGAGCTGTTCATAGTATCTCCCCAACCATCCGGCCGCGAGGTTGGCCACGCCAAAGGTTGCCAGCATGATCCCGACCAGCATTGTCGATAAATGGGCTGGTGCACATCGAGTCGTCAGCGCTTTCAGCGGGGAGTCGATGAAAGCAATGCCGAAACCGACTATGCCGAAGAAAGCCGCAACAGCGAATAGGGGGACTTTCCCGTCGCCAGCGAAGCTGGAGAATATCGACAGGATCAATAGCCCGATCGAGCACATCATACTGCCGGCAACGATCTTGCTGTAATCCGACATCTCTTCGCCCGTGCGTGACTGCCAGACCCAGAATTTCATCGACAGCAACATGGCGCCCGTCAGAGCCAGGGCATCGAATATCAATACCCATGTAACCGGTATCCGAAAGCCGAATACCACACGATCGACATGATCGACCGCCCAGATCAAACCGATGCTATAGCCTTGCATAACTGCCGCTATAACCATGAAATAGCTGAAGAAAACCAACCCTAAGGCGAACATGGCGCCCTGTGTTCCTGCCGGTGCCGGCCTGTCCGAAGCCGCCTGAGCTGGCTGTTCGGGAAGCAGGCGCATCCCGAAGCCGTACCCCGCAAGCCCGACAATCATGCCCACGGCAGCAGCCGAAAACCCGACATGCCAGCCATAGACCTCGCCCAGAGTGCCGCAGACAATCGGTGCCATCAGGGCGCCGATCTGGCCGGCGATCAAGAGTATCCCGAAAGCCCTGGTGCGCCGAAGATCCGCAGGCACGTAAAGCGCACCCACCTGCATGATGAGATTGCCCTTGTACATCCCGGCCCCGAGCATGAGACACAGGAGTGCAATCAGGAAAAGCGATTCCCAGGCCATCAGGAGATGGCCGATCGCCATCCCGACACCGCCGATCAGAACTGCGACCTTGCGGCCCGTGAAACGATCGCCGACCCAGCCACCCAGCAGGACGGCGAGGTAGACGCCGAACACATAAACTCCGAATATCTGGGTTGTCAGCGCGATGTTCGACAAAGGTCCGGTCACTGCCTCGATCGCCGAGCGAAATCGCCCGAACCCCCAGACGCCGGCGATGTTCTCGTCAAGCAGCAGATGCTGCACCATGTAGAGCGGCAGCAATGCCTGCATGCCGTAATAGGAAAATCGCTCCCACACCTCGGTAAAGGCGAGGTACTTCAGGCTGACTGGATGCCCGAAGAACCCGCGCTCGACTTCTGCGATTGACGCCGCCCGGCTCACGTCAACGGCTTCGGGTACAAGGAGGTCGCCTTTGGCACAGGGCTAAAATGTCCGCCGGAACGCGAGGGTAATTCATGTGCCTTCGTCATAGGTGGTGTCGTAAAGGTCGTTGTAGACCTGGGCGAGTGGCGTCAGGTAGCGCTTGCGCCGAAATCACCGAAACCGACCCCGGCACTTCCGACACGGATGTTGCAATCCGCGCGGCGGTGACGACAATGTCGCCACGTTCGGTCGCATCGGCAGCCCAGCCGCTTTCTGGGCAAGCACCGCCGACGGCAACATTGCGATCGTCAGTGCCGATGTTGCCATGCAGCGCGACAGTCTTGACATGTCTTCCCCTCCCTGCCGCCTGCTCCGCTGCACGCGAGACCGGGCGCCCACCGCAAATCTGCGGCAAGATCCCATCTCCCGCCGCCGACCGCTCGACGACATAGGTGCCCGGCATTCGCCATATCCACCCGAATGTGCTCGCCCGACTTGTCCGGAGCCCCTGCTCGCAATTCCCGCGACCGGCTTCGCCAGACAATCGAACCGCTGCCTGTCTGTGTCCGATCCGACGTCCGACATAGGTGCAAATCGTCGCGCGGGTGGTGTTTCCAGTGCACCATAAGAGCGGCTGGCCGGGTATCGGAAGGCGGAGCATGGAGATGACGCGTATCGGGCATCCGATGTCGCCAATGGGTCTTCTTGCAACCGGATCTTGCGCCGAAAAGCATTGATCGAGCCTCCGCAGGAGACGGTATGAAGACCTTCACGTGCCACAGCCACAAACTTCGCGGTGGATCAGCGGCAGCAGCGGCGACATGGGCCGCAGAAATCCGTGCCCGTACACAAGAAAAACTCCAAGTCCTGAACTACTTCGAGCCGCTCCCGGCGGCATGACCGGTCGCCTAGCTGTGCGGAGCGGTATTTTGGAACCGGCCAAGGGTGACCGGTCATCGACGGATCCCATGCATGGTCGGGTGCAGCAATCGGCGCCTTGTGTGCGATCGCCCGGGCGATGTCTGCTGCAATGCCTGCCATACCGCGTCTGGCCAGGCCGCACCGTCACGGGACCCGAATCCGCAACTGGCGCTCGACTGGCGCAAACTGTTAAGATTGAAAATGGAAATGAACTTCTGATGCAGCGCAGGCGGTACGGCCAGGGTTGGGCGGCACGCACGGTTCACGCCGTGAAGTGTTTGCTTACCCTGCTGCTGTCGCTCGTTGTCCTCACCATCTCTACCACGGCGACGGCAGCCGAGTTCGACCCGCGCCTGTGCCCCGATGCACGCATGGCGGCCGCGAACGCGGTCGTGGCGCTTGCGGCTCCCGTGCCGGACATGCTGTCGGACGGCCGCGAGGCACCGCCGATCAGCTGCACCATCTGCTGCCAGAACATGCCCGGCGCTGCGACCTGGGTGAACGGTATCGCCCTGCCCGCCGCACCGGTCGGCATCGCCCGCACCGCACTGCCGGGCACGATCCTGGCAACCCTGGCGCCCGCCCTGCCGCTGGACCCGCCCCGTAGCTGAGCCCGACACCGGACCTTCGCGCGCCCTGACCTTTCAGGGACGCGGCCATGCTCGCTTCTGCCGGAGACCTTCGTTGCACCAATCATATCGCCGCATCTGCGGCGCCATGGGCCGTCGCCCGTGGTGCGCCGCCTCCCTGCTCGCCGCCGCCATCAGCGCCCCTGGCGTTGCAGGACAGGATAGCCTTGCCACCTCCGAGGCGGCGGCGCCCGCCATCCCCGCGCTCGATCTGGCCGTCACCTACTCCGCCGATATCTGGGCCAACACGTCGGGCGGTATCGCGCGCGGCGTCCGCTATCTCGACAAGCTGCTGGCCGAAGCCACCCTGGACGGCGGCCGGGCGCTGGGCTGGGATGGCGTCACCTTTTATGCCAGCGCGCTCTATACCAACGGAGCTTCGCTGACCGACGATCTGGTAGGCGACTATCAGGTCGTCTCCAACATCGAGACCGGCGAGCGGTTGGTGCGGCTGTTCGAAGCCTGGGTGGAAGCCCCCATCGCCGGGCATACCGGATCGCTCAGGGTCGGGCTCTATGACCTCAACACTGAGTTCGACGTGACCGACAGCGGTGCGCTGTTCCTGAACTCCGGCCACGGCAGTTCGTGACGATCCGGTTGAACGGCGACGAGGGCGCGCTTCTGGTGGGTGAGCTGGCCCACGAACGCGAGGGGCTGAAGCTTGCCGCCGGCCACTGGCGCT
>JANPJJ010000189.1:0-2343 GCA_031425455.1 Sandaracinobacter sp.
GTTCCCGTTCGTGTACCAGCGCGCCACCGACGGCGCGGTGCCGGCCTGGGCGCTTCGCCACGCGCCGGCGGAGGCGGCAGAGTGAAGCCGTTGGCAGCCGCGTGAGCCCACGGGCGGCAGCTGAGTGAACCCGCTGGCGGCAGCCGCCGCGGGGGCCGCCGGGGTGCTGCCCTGGGGGCCCGGCGATGCCGGCCGCCTGAGCGCAAGCTATGCCGGACGCAGCCAGGAGGCGCTGGCCGATGTGCTGACCGACCCGGCCTTCGGGAACGTGGCGCTCGTCTCTTCGTTCGGCGCCGATTCCGCCGTGCTGCTGCACATGGCAGCGCAGATCCGCCGCGACGTGCCCGTGCTGTTCGTTGAAACCGGCTGGCTGTTCGCCGAAACCCTGTCCTATGCGGACGACCTCGCTCGCCACCTTCGCCTGAGCGACGTGCGCTGGCTGAAACCCGACTCGGCCGTCCTCGACGCCAGGGACCCCAAGCGCCTGCGCTGGTCCTACGACCCCGACGGCTGCTGCGACCTCCGGAAGGTGCAACCGCTGGACAAGGCCCTGACTGGTTTCGACCTCTGGGCTTCCGGCCGGAAATCGCACCAAAACCGGGCCCGCGCCACCCTCGCGCTGTTCGAAGCCCAGGGCGCGCGCCTGAAACTGAACCCGCTGCACGACTGGTCCTCGGCCGACCTCGCCGGCTATGCCGCCACCCACAACCTCCCGCCCCATCCGCTGGTCGCCGAAGGCTACCCGTCGATCGGCTGCTCGCCCTGCACCTCCAAAGTGCAACCCGGCGAAGACCCGCGCGCCGGCCGCTGGCGCGGCTGGGACAAATCCGAATGCGGCCTGCACAAGCCGGACACCGACGGCGAGCCGGTGTTCTGAAGGCTTCGCAAGCCCGAGCGCACAGGCTTGCCTTCGGGCGCCTGGGCTTTAGGGTTTTGCGGATGGCGGATCATCGCATTGTGGCTGTGGAGTTGGATGAGCGGACGGTTGTCTGGCGCAATGCCGATGTGGAGCAGGAGCGGCGGGTTGCGATTTTCGACTTGCTGGAGGGCAATGTCTTTCGGCCTGTGGAGATCGAGGGCGAGGGGCCCTGGCGGCTGGTGTTGCGGGTGGAGGATGGCCGGCTGGCGATGGACCTGACGGCGGAGGGTGGAATAACCGCCGGGTCGGTGTTGCTGGGGCTGGCGCCGTTTCGGCGGACGGTTCGGGAATATTTCGCCATCTGCGACAGTTATTACAAGGCGATCCGCAATGCGGCGCCGAGTGCGATCGCGACGATCGACATGGCGCGGCGGGGCATACACAATGCGGCGGCGGAGTTGTTGATGGAGCGGCTGGAGGGGCGGGTGGAGATGGATTTCGACACGGCGCGCCGGTTGTTCACGCTGATCTGTGTGCTGCATATTCGGCAGTAGGCGGCCGGCATTTGTGCGTAGCGCAAATTGCCGGACTCGCCGTATGCCCGGCCGGCGGGTTCCGGCAGGCCGCAAGCGGCGGCGTTGAACCGGAGGTTGACCTTCGGTTCGCCGACCGCTTCGGCTTGCCGGAAGCCCGACCGACGCGTTCGAACAGGGACTGATGACATGCCCGTGATGCCCGATACCTGGATACGAGAGCGAGCTCTTTCAGCCCACATGATCGAACCCTTCGTCGAAGCCCAGCGGCGTGACGGGTGCATTTCCTATGGGCTGTCCAGCTACGGCTATGACGCCCGGGTGTCCGACGAGTTCAAGATCTTCACCAATGTGGACAGTGCGGTGGTGGACCCGAAGGCGTTTTCGGCGAGCAGCTTCGTCGATCGCAAGACCGATGTCTGCGTGATCCCGCCCAACAGTTTCGCGCTGGCGCGCACGGTGGAGTTTTTCCGGGTGCCGCGCGACGTGCTGGTGATCTGCCTGGGCAAGAGCACTTATGCCCGGTGCGGGATCATCGTGAACGTGACTCCGCTGGAGCCGGAGTGGGAGGGGCATGTGACGCTGGAATTCTCCAATACGACACCGTTGCCGGCGAAAATCTACGCCAATGAGGGGGCGTGCCAGTTCCTGTTCCTGAAAGGGGACGGGGTGTGCGAGGTAAGCTATGCCGACCGGGCGGGAAAATATCAGGGACAGCGGGGGGTGACGCTGCCGCGGCTGTAGGTTCGAACCGAGCCACATGATCCTGTCATGCCAGCGAAGGCTGGCATCTCCCCCCGTCCCGCCGGCGACAAGCGGGGAGATGCCAGCCTCCGCTAGCATGACAGGATCATGTGGCTCGGTTCGAACCGACAGCCGCGGCAGCGTCACCCCCCGCTGTCCCTGATATTTTCCCGCCCGGTCGGCATAGCTTACCTCGCACACCCCGTC
>JANPJJ010000190.1:0-4515 GCA_031425455.1 Sandaracinobacter sp.
CAGCTGGTCGACGCGATGAGCCCGGCCAATTTCGCCGCGCTCAACCCCGAAGTCATCGCAGAGGCCCAGGCCAGCAACGGCGAAAGCCTGGTCGCCGGCCTCTCCAACATGCTGGACGACCTGAAGCGCGGCAAGCTCACCATGACCGACGAGGCCGCCTTCGAAGTCGGCCGCAACGTCGCCGCCACGCCAGGGAAGGTCGTGTTCGAAAACCGTCTGTTCCAGCTCATCCACTACACGCCGACAACAGACACCGTGTTCGAGACGCCGCTCCTCATCATCCCGCCCTGGATCAACAAATTCTACATCCTCGATCTCACGCCGGAAAAAAGCTTCATCAAATGGGCGCTCGACCAGGGCCTCAGCGTGTTCGTCATCTCCTGGGCCCAAGGCAGCCCCGAAACCGCGGACGTCGGGCTCGACGAATATGTGCTCGAAGGCCAGCTCACCGCGATCGACAAGGTCATCGAAGCGACCGGCGCCCCTTCCGTCCATGCAATCGGCTACTGCGTCGCGGGCACCGTCCTCTCCGCCACGCTCGCCTATCTGCACGCCACGAACCAGGCGCAGAAGGTCCGCACCGCCACCTTCTTCACAGCGCAAGTCGATTTCACCGACGCCGGGGACCTCCTCAACTTCGTCAACGACCCCATGATCGACAGCCTCGAGCAGCTCACCGCCGATACCGGCACGCTCGACGGCCGCTATCTGGCCACCACGTTCAACCTCCTCCGCCCCACCGACCTGATGTGGAACTATGTCGTCAACAACTATCTGAAGGGGAAGGAATATACCCCCTTCGACCTGCTCTACTGGAACAGCGACCCCACCAATGTGCCGGGCAAGTTCCTGATCGGCTACATCAAGGACATGTACCGCGACAACAAGCTGGTCCAGCCCGGCGCCATCACCGTCGCCGGCGTCCCGATAGACCTCCGGACCGTCGAGACGCCAAGCTACATCCAGGCCGGCCGCGACGATCATATCGCCCCCGCGCTCAGCTGCTTCAAGCTCACTCGCGCCTTTGCCGGCCCGCACCGCTTCATGCTCGCCGGCTCCGGCCACATCGCCGGCGTCGTCAACCCGCCGTCGGCACAGAAGTACCAGCACTGGACGCTCCCCGAAGGCACCGGAACCCCCGCCACCCTCGAAGCCTTCAAGGCCGCGGCCCAGGAAACCAAAGGCAGCTGGTGGCCCGACTGGATCCAGTGGCTGACCCCGCAATCCGGCAAGCAGGTAAAAGCCCGCCACCCCGGCAAGGCCAAAGGCTTCAAGGCCATCGAAGACGCCCCCGGCCGCTACGTGAAAGAACGCATAGCGTGACCTGCGCGCAAAGCCCCTCTCCCGCCTGCGGGAGAGGGCGACTCGCCAGAGGCGAGCGGGGTGAGGGCGGAGCCGGTGCAGGCAACCGCCCCACATGAACCCCACCAACCCCATCCTCTTCCTGGATTCCGGCGTCGGCGGCCTCACCGTCCTCGCCGCCGTCGCGCGCGCGCTCCCCAACCACCCGCTCGTCTACTGCGCCGACACCGCCGGCTTCCCCTATGGCACCAAGACCGAGGCGGAAGTCTCCGCCCGCGTTGCCGGCCTGCTCGGCCGCCTCACCGAACGCCTCCGCCCCGAAATCGTCGTCATCGCCTGCAACACCGCCTCCACCATCGCGCTCAGCCACGTCCGCCCGGTGCTCGCCGTCCCCGTCGTCGGCACCGTCCCCGCGATCAAGCCCGCCGCCGAGCACTCGAAAACCCGCGTCATCGGCGTGCTCGGCACCGAAGCCACCGTCCGCCAGCCCTATGTAGACGACCTCAGCGCCAGATTCGCGTCGGACTGCATCGTGCTGCGCCACGGCAGCTCCGCTCTCGTCGAAGCCGCCGAAGCCAAGCTCCGCGGCGAAACCCCGGACCCCCGCATCTTCGCAGACGCCATCGCCGGCCTCACCCGCCAGCCCCACGGCGACCGCCTCGATACCATCGTGCTGGCCTGCACCCACTTCCCCTTGGTCGCCGAAGAACTGGCAGCCAGCACCCCCCACCCGATCACCTTCCTCCACGGCGCCGAAGGCATCGCCCGCCGCGTAGAGTCCCTCTCCGTTCAGCCGGAGGCTGACCGGCGGTTCCAGGGGAGAGAGCGCCTGCCCCGGCGAAGGCTAGGGACCGCCGAAGGCGATCGGGCGGAGGGGAGTGCCCACCGCTTCATCACCACCGCCCCCCTCGAAACCCTCACCCCCCTCCACCCCGCCCTCGCCCGCCACGGCCTCACCCGGTTCGAACGCCTCTGACGACAGGGCTTGAACCCGCCGGCGCCATGGTGAAGGAACCCCCCATGACCCCAGACCAGCCAGATATCCTCTTCACCCGCCACGGCCACCTCGGCCTCGTCACCCTGAACCGCCCGGCGGCGCTCAATGCCCTCAACCGCGCCATGTGCATCGCCCTGCACCGACAGCTGCAGGACTGGGCCACCGACGACGCGGTCCAGACCGTCGCGATCGAAGGCGCCGGCGACAAGGCCTTCTGCGCCGGCGGCGACGTCGTCGGCCTGCACGCGGCGGGCAAGGCCGGAAGCCCCGAATGGGAAGGCTTCTTCCACGACGAATACCGGATGAACCAGGCGATCGCCCACTACCCGAAGCCCTATGTCGCCCTCGTAAACGGCATCTCCATGGGCGGCGGCGTCGGCGTGTCAGTCCACGCGCCGTATCGCGTCGCCACCGAGCGCACGATGTTCGCCATGCCCGAAACCGGAATCGGCCTCATCCCCGACGTCGGCGGCACCCACGCCCTTCCGCGTTTCCCCGGAGAGCTCGGCACCTGGGCCGGCCTCACCGGCGCCCGCCTGCGCGGCGCCGACACCGTCCACATCGGCTACGCCACCCACTATACGCCGTCCGCTGAAATCCCGGCCCTGAAAGACCGCCTCGCCAACGCCCACGAAACCGTGGAGCATATCCTGAAAACCTTCGACACCGACCCCGCCGCCGCAGACGCGGGCGCCGCCAACAACATCAGCCCGCTCCGTGACGGCATCGACTACCACTTCGCCCACAACAGCGTCGAAGCCATCCTCGAAAGCCTGGACGAAGGCGACGACTGGGCCCAGGAACAGGCCCGCCTGATCCGAACCATGTCCCCCACCAGCCTGAAACTCACCCTCCACGCCCTGCGCGAAGGCGAATCCGCCAGCATCGAGCAGGCGCTCCGCCTGGAATACCGAATGGTCTCAGCCATCAAGCACAACCAAGATTTCTACGAAGGCGTGCGAGCCCAGCTGATCGACAAGGACCGAACCCCCAGCTGGTCCCCCGCCACGCTGGCCGAAACCGACATAACCCCCTACCTGAACGAACCCCCCACCGGCGACCTGACCTTCACCTGACCAACCCGAACCGTTTCAAAGACACCGTCATGCCAGCGGAACCGAAGGTCAGCGAAGCTGAACGCTGGCATCTCCCCCCAACCCGCCAAAGCTCTCTGAACGGCGACAACCACCACCTCGGGCACGCCGGGCCCGCCTAACCGCCAGCATCCCCGTCCAGCCCCCAGATCGCCCGCCAGTTCGGCGCGACCTGGTCCACCGGCGCCTCCAGCCGGTCCATCTCGGCCTTGAACTCGGCGAGCAGCCGGTCGCCTTCGCCCCCCTTCAGCCACTCGCACAGATAGGGAAACAGGCCGGTGAAACTGCGGACCTCGCGCGGCGACCACTGCAGCGTCTGCATGCCCCGGGCGTCGTCCATGATCATCGCCGCCTGCACCCGCACCGTATCGGGCGTATGCCCGCCCGGGGGAACCGGCAGCAGCCCGTTGACGACCGCGTTGCGCGGTTCGGGCACAGGATCATGCGTATTGATCGGCAATTCGCCGGCTTGCGGCACATGGCCGAAAAGATCGCCGATTGCCGCCGCACGTCCCATGTCCATTGTTCACAACAACCGCCCGCACCCGTCAAGCCGGCCCGAGCAGCTTTTCCACCAGCGTTTCTATTCGGCGCGCAATACCGTTTTCGACCAGCCCGCGCCGCACCCGCTGCCGCGCCGCGACAAAGCGCTCACCCTCCGGAATTTCCACAAGCCCGGCAATGCGCTCGGCATCCGTACCGGCGGTAGCAAGGTCGCGGTGCAGCGGGTCGGCAGCGTCGAACAGCGGAATGGGAAGGTTGAACATCACCTTGTCGAAATCGCGCGCACCGAACTGGCCGCGAGACTGGTAGCGCTCGGCCCGAGAACGGGCGGTTTCGCTGTTGAGTATGGAAGCCAAAAAGCTTGCCTCTTGCTCGCTAGAGGTCTCCCACCAATAGAGTTTATGCTCAATGACAGCCGCTGAACCTCGCAGAACATGAGCGGCCGGATTCGATCCGGAAGCCGAGTAAACAACTCGAACTGGGCCAACCGGAAACTGGCTGGACAGCTGGCCGATATAGTCCAGCTGATCGACGAAGCGACGCTTTCCCTTGCCATGGCTGTCCCAGGCCGTCTCCGCTGCCTGCATCCAGGCCGACAGATGCTGATGGCCATGGTCG
>JANPJJ010000191.1:0-17978 GCA_031425455.1 Sandaracinobacter sp.
CCGGTCGGAGGTATCGTAGTCGGTGCTGACGGTCTCGGGATTGCAGTTGACCATGATGGTCTCGAACCCTGCATCCTTCAGTGCGAAGGCCGCGTGGCAGCAGCAATAGTCGAACTCGATCCCCTGCCCGATGCGGTTGGGCCCGCCGCCCAGGATCACGATCTTGCGCGCAGTCGTCGGCTCGGCCTCGCACTCGGTCCCGCCGTAGGTGGAGTACATATAGGGTGTCAGGCTCTCGAACTCGGCGGCGCAGGTGTCGATGCGCTTGAAGACAGGGCGGACGCCGGCGCTGTGGCGGGTTGCGCGAACCTCACTCTCGGACATGGCGGCCAATTTCGCCAGCCGCGCATCGGAGAAGCCCATCGCCTTCAGCGGGCGGAGATCGGCGGGCAGGCCGTGGGCACGCACATCCTCTTCGGCCGCGACGATTTCGGCCAGGCGTTCCACGAACCACGGGTCATAACGCGAAACCCGGACCACCTCGCTCGGGACGATGCCCACGCGAAGCGCGTGCGCCGCGATCAGCAGCCGGTCGGGCGCGCGCCGCGCCAGCGCCGCCAGGACCTCGCCCTTGGAGGCATGCGCCAGATTCTCGGGCTCATCCAGCCCGGTCAGCCCGGTCTCCAGGCCGCGCAGCGCCTTCTGCAAGCTCTCGTTGAACGAGCGGCCGATCGCCATCACCTCGCCCACCGACTTCATCGCGGTGCCGAGCGTCGTGTCGGAGCCCTTGAACTTCTCGAACGCAAAGCGCGGGATCTTGGTCACCACATAGTCGATCGTCGGCTCGAAACTGGCCGGGGTCACGCCGGTGATGTCGTTGCGGATTTCGTCCAGCGTATAGCCGACCGCCAGCAGCGCGGCGACCTTGGCGATCGGGAAGCCGGTTGCCTTGGACGCAAGCGCCGACGAGCGCGACACGCGCGGGTTCATTTCGATGACGACGAGGCGCCCGTCCTCCGGGTTGACCGCGAACTGCACGTTGGAGCCGCCGGTTTCCACCCCGATCTCGCGCAGGCACGCAATGCTTGCGTTGCGCATGATCTGGTATTCCTTGTCCGTCAGCGTCAGCGCCGGCGCGACGGTGATGGAATCGCCGGTGTGGGTGCCCATCGGATCGACGTTTTCGATAGAGCAGATGATGATGCAATTGTCCGCGCGATCCCGGACGACCTCCATCTCATACTCCTTCCAGCCGAGCACCGATTCCTCGATCAGGACCTCGGTGGTGGGGCTCGCATCCAGTCCTCCAGCCACGATCTTCTGGAACTCGTCGCGGTTGTAGGCGATGCCGCCGCCTGTGCCGCCCAGGGTGAAGGACGGGCGGATGATGGCGGGCAGGCCGACCGTATCGAGCGCGGCGAGCGCGTCGGCCAGGCTGTGTGCGATTGCCGAGCGCGGCGATTCCAGCCCGATCTTCGACATCGCGTCGCGGAACTGCAGCCGGTCCTCGGCCTTCTCGATCGCGGCGGCATCGGCGCCGATCATCTGCACGCCGAATTTCGCCAGCGTGCCATCCTTCGCCAGCGCCAGCGCCGTGTTCAGCGCGGTCTGCCCGCCCATCGTGGGCAGCACGGCATCGGGCCGCTCCTTCTCGATAATGCGCGCGACGATGGCGGGCGTGATCGGCTCCACATAGGTGGCGTCCGCCAGGTCCGGGTCGGTCATAATCGTCGCCGGGTTGGAGTTCACCAGGATCACCCGATAGCCCTCCCCCTTCAACGCCTTGATCGCCTGGGTTCCGGAGTAATCGAACTCGCACGCCTGCCCGATGATGATGGGGCCGGCGCCGATGACGAGGATGGAGGCGATGTCGGTGCGTTTGGGCATTGGCGGCCTTCAGAGCGTTGTGGTAGGCGGAGACGGCAAGGAGTAGAGGTCGTGGAACGAGTGAGCTTCGACATCGAACGGCAGGACGTCGCTGATGCCTTGCGCGATCAGGCAGCTTTGCACGGGCGCACGCTGGAGCAGGAACTGGCTGCGGTCGTCGCCAGAGGCGTTACCGGTCAGGCACCCCTGGTCGATCGGTTGATCGCCATCTGTGGCGATGACAATGAAATGCATCTGACGATGCGCGATCTGATGGAGAGCGAGTCCGTTTTCTTCAATGATGATTTTAGTTGATACCAACGTCTGGAGCGAGGTTACCAAAGCCTCGCGCGACCAGCGCGTGGTGGAATGGCTTCGAGGGAACGACAAGCAGACGATGCTGTCGGTGATCGTTGCCGGAGAGATCGAGCAGGGGATCGCGATGACAAGCGGTCCTGAAAAGCGCCGCGTGCTTACCAAATGGAAGCGCGAGCTTTTCGAAGACCATGTCGACAGAATCGTCGAGTTCGACCTTGCGGCTGCCCTTAAATGGGGCGAGCTGGCTGCACCGTTCCGACGAGACCGGCAGAACGGCCTCGTCGTCGATTTTATGCTAGCGGCGCAGGCGATTACCCGCGGGTTCGCGATTGCGACGCGAAACGGGAAGGACTTTCCGATTGAAGGCATTACGATAATCGACCCTTGGACCGATTGAGAATGTGCCATCTTGTCCCCTGTCATTGCACGGGGGAGGAAGGATGCGGGTCGTCTGCATACGCTTCATTGCCGATGAAGCCGATTGCTGGAATCCCCAAAGACCTAATCCCGTCCATCACACAATGCATGCGGTCGTAGGTCACCTCGCTCGCACCTTCTCCTCCAATCACCACATCTTTGCCATTCAGTTGAAAGATGATGCTTGGCACTTTGTAGCGCTTCGCGAGCTTATTCAGTTCGGCCCGGAGTTGCGCCTCGTTCGTTGGCGGTACGGCCGCAGGCTCAGAAGCCGTGCAGCCTGCAGCCATTGCTAACAAAGTCACAGCGACCAGCAGAGATTCTCTCATCCCCGCAACCCCCCCACGAACCGCTTGAACAGATAATAGCTGTCCTGCGGCCCCGGGCTTGCCTCGGGGTGGTGTTGGACGCTGAAGGCGGATTGATTGGTGAGTTCGAGGCCGCATAGCGTCTGGTCGAACAGGCTTATGTGGGTGGGGCGGGCGTTGGCGGGCAGGGTTTCGGCGTTCACGGTGAAGCCGTGGTTCATGCTGGTGATCTCGACCTTGCCGCCCTCCAGCTGCTTCACCGGATGGTTGGCGCCGCGGTGGCCCTGGTGCATCTTCAGCGTCTTCGCGCCGATCGCGATGCCGAGCAGCTGGTGGCCGAGGCAGATGCCGAACAGCGGCTTTTTCGTGCCGAGCCATTGCTGGATGACGGGCACGGCGTACACGCCCGTTGCTGCCGGGTCGCCGGGGCCGTTGCTGAGGAACAGGCCGTCGGGGTTCAGGGCCATGATCTCGTCGAAGCTGGTGGTTGCCGGAACAACCGTCACGCGGGCGCCGGCGTCGACCAGCTGGCGCAGGATCGCGCGCTTTATGCCGTAGTCGATGGCGACGACGTGCGGCGCGTCGGGGGGAAGGTGGCCGGGGTTGTAGCCCTCGCCCAGCTTCCAGGGGCCCTCGTCCCAGCGCCAGCTCTGGGTGCAGCTGACGTCTTTCGCGAGGTCCAGACCCTCCAGCCCGCTCCAGCCAGCGGCCTTTGCGACCAGCGCGTCGAGGTCGAACCGGCCGTCGCGGTTGTGTGCGATCACCGCGTTCGGCGCGCCGATCTTGCGAATGCGACGGGTAATGGCGCGGGTGTCGACACCCGCCAGACCGATCCGGCCCCAGTTGGCGAGCCACTGGTCGAAGCCCTGCGTGCTTCGGAAGTTGCTCGGCGCGGTCACCGGCTCGGCCATTACGCAGCCCAACGCGTGGGGGTTCGGCCCCTCGATATCCTCCGGATTGGCGCCGACATTGCCGATGTGCGGGAAGGTGAAGTTGATAATCTGGCCGGCATAGCTCGGGTCGGTCATCACTTCCTGGTAGCCGGTCATGGCGGTGTTGAAGCAGAGTTCGCCGACCGCCTCACCCTCGGCGCCCAGCCCCTGCCCCCGGTAGACAGTTCCATCCGCCAGAACCAGCACGCCGGTCGCGCGAAAGGCTTGGCGCGCGGGCGTGTGTTCGGCCATCGGCAGATCCTCGGGTGTCGGGTTTTCGGCTAAGGCGCCGCGTTACGGGGCGCTTGCCCGTTGGTCAATGGCGCCGCCCCGCTTATGTGGGGTGTAATCAGGAGAGTTGCATGATCCGAGACGATATCAAGGCCGCCCAGATCGAGGCGATGAAGGCGAAGGAGGCGGCCCGATTGGGCGCGATCCGCCTGATCCTTTCGACCCTGAAGAACAAGGATATCGAGCTGCGCACCGGCCCTGCCCCGGCAGATGACGACGTGGTCGTGATGGATGTGCTTGGCAAAATGGCCAAGCAGCGCCGCGAGTCGATCGAGATGTTCGAGAAGGGCAACCGCCAGGAGCTTGCAGACGCCGAAAAGGCCGAGCTGGCGGTAATCGAGAGCTTCCTGCCGCACCAGATGCCCGACGCCGAGGCGCAAGCTTCGATCGCCGCGATCGTGAAGGAGGCCGGCGCCACCAGCGTGAAAGACATGGGCGCGGTGATGGCGCTGGTGAAGGCGCGCCTCACCGGCCAGCTCGACATGTCGAAGGCGTCGGGATTCGTAAAGGCGGCGCTCGCCGCCTCACCCGAAAAAGCGTGAAGGCGGCGCTCGCCTGACATGAGCCTGCCTGCCGACTTCCTCGATGACCTCAGGGCCCGCGTCGGCCTGGTGTCGGTGGTCGGCCGGCGCGTAAAGCTGACCCGCGCGGGCCGCGAGATGAAGGGCTGCTGCCCGTTTCACAACGAAAAATCGCCAAGCTTCTACGTCAACGAGGACAAGGGCTTCTATCACTGCTTCGGTTGCGGCGCACACGGGGATGCGATCGGTTTCGTGATGGCGCAGGACGGGCTCGGCTTCATGGATGCCGTGAAGTCGCTCGCCGCCGAAGCGGGACTTGCCGTTCCGGAGCCGCAGCGCCGCAATCCCGAGGACCTGAAGCGTGCCGGGCTGCTCGATTTGCTGGCGGCTGCGGCCGACTGGTATCGTGCCCAGCTGGCCTCGGCCGGTGGGGCGGACGCGCGCGCCTATCTGGCGAAGCGCGAAGTGGCGCCCGAGCAGCTCGCCGGCTTTGGCCTGGGCTTCGCGCCCGACAGCCGCGATGCATTGTCGAAGGCATTGATGGCGAAATTTGCAGATATCGATCCGTCGCTGCTGCTGGAAGCCGGCCTGACCGGCGAGACGGACGCTGGTTCCGGCGCAGCACGCCGCTACGACCGGTTCCGCGGTCGCCTCATCTTCCCGATCCACGACGCCCGCGGGCGCGCCGTCGGCTTCGGCGGGCGCGCTCTCGGTCAGGTCGAGCCCAAATATCTGAACTCCTCCGAAGGCCAGGTCTTTCACAAGGGTCGCCTGCTATATAATCTGCACCGCGCCGCGCCGGCCGCGCGCAAGTCCGGCCGGCTGCTGATCGTCGAAGGCTATATGGATGTGGTGGGGCTTGCCGGTGCCGGCATTGCGGAGGCGGTCGCGCCGCTGGGCACTGCACTCACCGAAGACCAGATGAAGCTCGCCTGGAAGCTCGTGCCCGAGCCCGTGCTGGCGTTCGACGGCGATGGTGCCGGGATCCGCGCCGCGCTGCGGGCTGCCACGCGCGCGCTGCCGCTGCTCGGACCCGGGCGCAGCCTTTCGTTCGTGACGTTGCCCAAGGGGCAGGACCCGGACGATCTCGCGCGAACCGGGGGCAAGGCCGCCGTGGAAGCTTTGCTGAAGACCGCCCAGCCGCTGGACCGCTTCCTGTTCGACCGCGAGGCCGGCGCCGCACCGCTGGACACCCCGGAACGTCGTGCCGCGTTCAAAGCCCGGCTAAAAGCGCTGGCCGGGGAAATCGGCGACCGCGATGTGCGGCGGGACTATCTGTCGACCTGGCTCGACCGCGCCGACGCTCTCACCCGCAGGCCGGCCCGCGTACCCCTCGGACGCGTGCAGACCGGGGGTCGCGGCGGCCCCGCACGCGGGGGCTGGCAGCCGCCGATCCCGCCGGTGCTGGCCGAAACCCGCGCGGCTGCCACCACCGCGAACGACACCCCCGTCGGCATGCTGCTGAAGCGGCTCAGCCTCTGCCCCGGCCAGGTCGACGCCTGTGTCGAAGCGTTGATCGAGCTTCCGATCGGGTCCCCACTGCTGACCCGCGCCCGCGATCTTATCATCGAAGGACGCGAGCCCGGCGAACTGCTGGCCGGCTACCGGGCGCTGTCACTCGGGGACAACAGCGACCCGGCACTGCCGTCGCGAATCGCACACGCCCTTGCGTCTATCGCCGAGTCGCACCACATAGCGGGTCGAGACAGGCCGTCCTCCGACAACCCTATAGCTGAGCACCGAGGTTCCGATTCGCTTGAAGCCGCCTTTGCGCGCAACCAGGCGGCCGCGCGAAGCTATGAAGACGGGGTTCGGGCGAAGGCTGCGCTGGGAACCGAACCGGGATCGGATACGCGGCGAGACGATGATCAGGCGTGATGGGCACCGGTCCATCGCGCCCAAAATGACAGGAACGGCATGGCAAAGCCCCCATTCGATGGCGACACGACCGAAAAGCCCGATGCAGATGGCGCTCCCGTCATCGACCTTAACGAAGCCAGCCTGAAGCGCCTGATCGCAAAGGCGAAGAAGCGCGGCTGGCTGACCTATGACGAACTGAACAGCGCGCTTCCGCAGGACCAGATGTCGTCCGAGCAGATCGAGGATGTGATGTCCTCGCTGTCGGACATGGGCATCAACATCGTCGAGAATGAGGATGCCGCCGAGGAAGCCGACGCCGAAGAGGAAGAAGTCGTCGAGGAAGTGGAGGTCGACGCCATCGGCCCGGCGCCCACAGTTGCCGCCCCCAAGGAGAAGCTGGACCGCACCGACGATCCGGTGCGCATGTACCTGCGTGAGATGGGGGCCGTGGAGCTGCTGTCGCGCGAGGGCGAGATCGCGATCGCCAAGCGCATCGAGGCGGGGCGCGACACGATGATCGCTGGGCTATGCGAAAGCCCGATGACCTTTGCCGCCATCATCGATTGGTCGCGCGCCTTGAACGAAGGGCGCATGCAGCTGCGCGAGATCCTCGATCTGGAGGCGATGCTGGCAAAGCCCACCATCACCGAGGAAGGCGAGGAAGGCGAAGCCGTTGTCGAGGGATCGGACCTGCCGGTCCAGTTCAAGGAAGAAGCCGAACCGGAGGAGGCCCCGCCGGCGCCCGACGACGAGGATGCGCTGAACGAGCGCCGCACCCCGCGCCCGACGTTCGAGGAAGAAGAAGACGAAGGCGGCATGAGCCTCGCCGCCATGGAAGAGACGCTGAAGCCGCAGGCGCTGGAGACCTTTGCCGCGATCGAGGCGAGCTATGTGAAGTTCCACAAGCTGCAGCAGGGCCGCATGCAGGCGATCGCGCTGGGAACGGAGTTCGCCAAGCCGGACGAGAAGAAATACCAGAAGCTGCGCATCGACCTGACGCATCAGATCACCGCGGTGCAGTTCACCAATGCCAAGATCGAGCAGCTGGTGGAGCATCTGTACAGCTTCAATCGCCGGCTGATGACGCTGGGCGGGCAGATGCTGAAGCTGGCCGACCGGCACAAGATCAACCGCAAGGATTTCCTGGACAGCTATATCGGCCGGGAGCTGGACGAGGGCTGGCTCGCAGCCAATGCCGGACGCGACAAGAAGTGGACAGCGTTTGCCGGCGCTGAATCGCGCGATGTGGAGCGTATCCGCCAGGAGCTGGGGGACATCGCCAACGAAACCGGCGTGGACCTGGGTGAATATCGCCGCATCGTGAACATGGTGCAGAAAGGCGAACGCGAAGCGCGCATCGCCAAGAAGGAGATGGTGGAAGCGAACCTGCGCCTGGTGATCTCCATCGCGAAGAAATACACCAATCGCGGCCTGCAGTTCCTGGACCTGATCCAGGAAGGCAATATCGGCCTGATGAAGGCGGTGGACAAGTTCGAGTATCGGCGCGGCTACAAGTTCAGTACCTATGCCACCTGGTGGATCCGGCAGGCGATCACGCGCAGCATCGCGGACCAGGCGCGGACCATCCGCATTCCCGTCCACATGATCGAGACGATCAACAAGCTGGTGCGCGCCAGCCGCCAGTATCTGCACGAGACCGGCCGCGAAGCGACGCCCGAAGAGCTGGCCGAGCGTCTGTCGATGCCGCTCGACAAGGTGCGCAAGGTGCTGAAGATCGCCAAGGAGCCGATCAGCCTGGAAACCCCGATCGGCGACGAGGAAGACAGCCACCTGGGTGACTTCATCGAGGACAAGAACGCAGTGATTCCGGTCGATGCCGCGATCCACGCCAATCTGAAGGAGACGGTCACCCGCGTTCTGGCGTCCCTTACGCCCCGGGAAGAGCGGGTGCTTCGCATGCGATTCGGGATCGGGATGAACACCGATCACACACTTGAGGAAGTGGGCCAGCAGTTCAGCGTGACGCGCGAACGCATCCGCCAGATCGAGGCAAAGGCCTTGAGGAAGCTGAAGCACCCGAGCCGGAGCCGCAAGATGCGGAGCTTCCTGGACAGCTGAGTTTCCCAACAGCTGAGTTTGCCGGGCCGGCGCGCCGGTCCGGCAGGTGCAGCCGCTATTTCGGGATCGGGTGCACGTGCCCGGCGTGGCGAACGCGCTTTTCGATGCTGTCGTCCCATTCCTTCAGCATCGCTTTCGCCTTGTCGACGCCGCCAACCATCTTGCCGAGCGCCGCCGTGAACGCCACGTCGTCCGGCGAATTCCGATACTCCATCACCGAAAGACCCAGTTTGGTGGGAAAGAAGTAGATCGCATCCCACTCGCCGGTGTTGAGGTGCAGGATGATGGGGTCGATCAGCCCGGCCGCCCGACCGGCGGGGAGGAAGAACTTGTCCTCCAGCTCCTGCACCCGCTGGCTGGTGCCCGGCTTGAACTTGAACGCTTCGACGGTGCCGAAGGTCAACGCCTCGTTGCGCTCGACTTTCTCTTGCGCGAGGGCCGGAACCCCTGCCAACAGCAACGCGGAAACTGTCACGGCCTCCCAGAACTTCATATCAATCTCCCCAATTGATGACATGAGCATAGACGAAATGCACGATTGCAGCAATGTGCCCGAAGCCGTTCAACAACGGGCAATCTTGCATACGCCAGGAACGCGTCCATGATCAGATCCGCTACGTCCGCCCTGATTTCGGGCTTTGCCATTGTAGCTCTCGCCGCCACGCCGGCAGCCGCCCAGGCCGACGCCGTGCTGGGGGCCATTCTGGCCGATTCCGCGCGGGCGCCGGTGCCGGCGTTCGAGCGCACGGTCCGTGCCGAGCTTCGCGCCGACGCGACGAAAGAGCCTGCCGTCGTCGTGGATCGGTTCGTTCCACGATCGGCTACTACGGGTACCTGGACTTTGGTCAGTATCGACGGGCGCAAGCCGACCGACGCCGACGTCTCGCGGTACAATGCAGGGAAGGCCGACGCCCTGATCCCGGGCTTTCACCGCCTGCACCTGATCCTGGGCGGCCCCGTTACCCAGCAGGCGGATTCGCAGGGCCGCACCGTCTATCGCTGGGCCAGCCTGCCCAAGGGCGCCGTCATGACCCCCGGGGGCGATATCAGCGCCCATCTGTCGGCCGAGGCGCTGGTTGAGGACGCCGGTGGCAAGCCGATGCTCAGCCGGGTGCGGCTATATGCAGCCAAGCCCTTCAAGATTCGCGGCATCGCCACGATGAACAGCTTCGACGTGGTGAGCCTGTACCGCCCCTCCGCGTCCGGAGTTCCGTTTCTTGTCACCCAGACGTCGGCTTCGGACGTAAAGGCGCCCTTTGGCCTGGGCGGCAAGCGCCGCAGCCAGATCAGCTTCAAAGCGCTTTGAAGATGCGCCCTGCTCCGGCGTTGCTGTTCGCGATGCTGTTGCTCGCCGCCCCTGCCCGTGCCGATACCTTGCTGGATCGGCTGCGCGCGGAAGCGGCCCGGGCGGAGGCGACCGGTTTCGAGCGAACCACCCGCGCCGAGCGCATGACCGACAAGGGCCCGCAGGTTTCCGTGCAGGTGGACCGCTTCAATCCCCGGGCCGCCGCTGGCGAACAATGGACCTTGGTCAGCGTGGATGGCCGCGCGCCGACGTCGCGCCAGCTTGTCGAGCATCGCAAGCTCGTCGCTTCGCTGCCGGTACCCGGCTTCTACCGGCTGAGTGCGATCCTGGCGGGAGAGCCGGTGAAGACGGCGGATGCCGGCGGGCGTGTCGTCTACCGATGGGACCGGCTACCGCCCGACAGCCTGCCCACGCCGGGGCCCGACATCTCGGCGCGGATGGCCGCCGAAGCCGTGGTGGAAAAGGTCCGCGGCCGCCCGATGTTCAGCCGGGTCCGGATCTATGCGCCGCGCCCGTTCCCGGTGATGGCAGTCGCGAAGGTGAAGGCATTCGACCTCATGAACTTGTACGACGCGGATGCGGGCGGACTTCCTATGCTCGTCGGCCAGACCAGTCTTACCGATATCTCCGCCCCGTTCGGCCAGGGTCAGAAGCAGAGGAGCGAGATCAGCTTCCGCCCGCTTTGATCCCAAGCCATAGCGTGCGGGGCTGGCCCAACTCGAACTGGCTGCCCGAAAAGCCGGCCTGAATTTCCGCGTCGGTCAGATTCTCCGCCGCCAGCACCAGCGTGAACCCGCGCCACAGCGACACCGACAGCTCGGCGTCGACCGTGCTCGCAGGGCCCAGACGGCGGCTGTTCCGGTCATCCTCGAACCTCGCTCCGAGATGGCGCACCGTTGTCGACAGGCCGAAGGCGCGATGCCGGTAGCCCAGCGTCAGGCTGCCCGAAATTTCGGGCGCCTGCGCCGGGCGAAGCCCGTCCAGCCCTCCCCCCCTCACCTCGGCATCGACCCAGGCGAGGCTGCCCGTCGCGCGCACGGGCCCCAGCGCGACCCGCATGTCGGCCTCCACCCCGCGACTGTTCAGCCGACTGAGATTCTGCCGCTGCCGATAGCGCCCGCCGGCCGGCACAAAGCCGACCCCGGGAAAGACGCCGGGGCCTGCTCCAAGCGTCACATTCACGATCGGATTGTCGAGCCGATTCACGAACAGCGTTGCCGACAGATCGATTGCGGCGATCGGTTGCCACGCGAGGCTTGCCTCCGCCCCCACCAGCCGCTCGGGATCGAGCGCTGGATTGGCGGCCGTGGCATCTTGCCCGGCCCGAAACGGTCGATGCAGCTCGTTCAAGGTGGGAAGGCGCCAGCCGCGATAGGCGGCGGCGCGCAGCCGGACTGCCGGAACAGGGCGCCACAGCGCGCCCAGCCGACCGCTCCACTCGGTTCCGCTACGCGCCGGCCCGGGGCTGTCCAGCGTCGTCGCTCCACTCGCCAGATCGATCTCGCGCAGCGTGCCCGGGCCCAGTCGCCAGAAGTCGGCCCGGCCCGCAGCGGTTAACAGCAACTCGGGCGTGGCGCGAAAACTGCCGTCTGCGAACAGGCTGCCGGTGCGCTGGTCGCCGCCGGCCCGACGCAGCCGGGTAGGCGCGCCGGCGACATAACGGAATCGTTCCAGGGTCGTGCCCTCCGCGCCGCGCCATTCCGCCCCCAGCGACAGCGCCGCGTCGTCGCCCAGCGGCGGCTCGGCAGCCAGCCGGGCGCCCCATCCGCTCGCCGGCGTCTTCAGCTGGTCCAGCGAGGTGATTGCAATCGAGCGCGTCGGATCGAGGATGCGCGTGACGGTGGAGAAATCGCGCAGCTGGGCATGTACTAGCGCTTCGAGTCGCCATTCGCCGTCTTGTGTGATGTGCAGGCTGGCGTCGCCGCCCCGGGTGCGGATCTCGGCCCCTTCCACGCCCCGGACCCGGCGATCGTCGAATCCGCTAAGAGACGCAGCCAGCTGCAAGGTCCCGGCCTCAACCGCAGCTCGGCCGCCCAGAGCACCCTGGCGATAACGCGCGGCGATGTCGGCCGGGCCGGGGTCCGCCACGAGGAACTGGCCGTCGCCCCGGGCATAGCCGCCGAACAGCGCCAGGGTCCCGGCTCCCAGCCGCGTACCGAGCGAGCCGCTCGCATCGAACGACCCCCGGCTTCCGCCGCGCACCTGCATGGCGCTCGTCATGCCCGTCTTCAGCGCAAGAGTCCCGGCCAGCGCACCCGAGCCGCCCAGCCCGCCGCCCCGCACCAGTTCGGCCGAAGCGATAGGCCGCCCGATGAGGTTTCCCCAGGCAACGAAGCCGAAGAAAGGGTCCACCAGCGGCACGCCGTCCAGCGTAACAAGGAGGCGGCTGGCGGCGTTGCCCGACAGCCCGCGCGCGGTGATGCCCTCGGCCGTCGGGTTCGCGGTCCGTGTCGAGCTTGCGCGGAACAGCTGCACGCCGCCGAGATTGCGCAGCGCCTCCTCCACCCGGCCCGACGCGGTGCGAAGCGTCTCGCCCTCCAGCCGCACCACCCCGAATGCCTCCATGCCGGCGGCAGGCGTGATCGCCCGTCCGGTAACGAATATGGTCTCGGCGATGGACTCGGCGATCAGGGCCGGGGGCGGTGGTGGGGGAATATCGGGCACGCTGTCGCCTAGCGTGGCAGCGGGGCCTGTGCCAAGGGCGGGCGATGGACCAAAGCCTGTTCAACGACCGTTCCACCCCGCTCGCGCTCAGCCTCACCCGACGCTCGGGCAAGGCCCGCGATCTTGTGGCGCCCGGCCCGAGCGACGCAGAGCTCGGCACCATCCTGGAAGCTGCCAGCCGTGTTCCCGATCATGGCAAGCTGGCGCCGTGGCGCTTCGTCATCCTGGACGATCGGCAGGCGTTCGCGGCGCTGCTGGAACGGCTGTACCGCGCCGACAAGCCCGATGCCGGCCGCCTGGAGCTGGACGCGCTGGTCGCCTTCGCCCGGCAGGCACCAAGACTGGTCGCCCTGATCTTCACGCCGAAGCAAAGCCATATCCCGCTGTGGGAACAGCAATTGTCGGCCGGTGCCGCGGCGCAGTCGCTGCTGATGGCGGCTCACGCGATGGGCTTTGCCGGCAACTGGCTGACCGGCGCGCCCGCCTATCTGCCGGGCATCGCCAGCGAGCTCGGGTCACCCGGTGGCCAGGTTGCGGGTTACTTCTTCCTCGGCACGCCGTCGCGGCCGTTGGAGGAACGACCCCGCCCGGCTGCGCAGGATGTCATCGGCAGCTGGCCCGCTACATCAGCCTGACCACCGAATGGGCGAGGCCAGCTTGCCGCACGTCATGACATCCGCATCGAACCCTGTCGTTTCTGTGTTACGCACAGCATAGACCGACCACCCTTCGCCACAAGAGCCGCTGCAATCAGATGTCCGCTTCCTCCAGAACACCCAGCCTTGCCGACGATCTGGCCCATGCCCGCCTGCTGGAGCGACTTGCCCCGGCGATGCGCGAGGCCGGTGCCCTGATCGAGGCGCTGAAGGCAGACGGCTGCACCGACCGGCAGCGCGACAAAGCCGATCGCTCCCCGGTTACCGAAGCCGACGAGGCCGCCGAGACGCTGCTGGAGGCAGCGATCCGGGCGCTCGACCCCACCGCTATCATCGTCGGCGAGGAAGCCAGCGCTGCCGGGGTCCAGCCCGACGCCACGGCGCGCTTCTGGCTGATCGACCCGCTGGACGGCACGCGCGATTTCGTGGAGGGCGGCAACGATTATTCGGTGAATGTCGGCTTGATCGAGGCCGGCGTGCCGACATTGGGCCTGGTGCTGCACCCGCCCACGGGCACCTTGTGGACCGGCGCGGCGCATCTGGGCGCCTGGAAGGAGGCGCCGGACGTGGCGCGCCAGCCGATCCGGGCCAATGCGCTGGGGGAGCGCCCGGTGATCGTTACCAGCCGATCGCACCTCGATGACCGCACCAAAGCCTGGGCCGCACAAGTCGCCGACGCTGCTCTGCGCCCGTCGGGGTCGTCGCTGAAATTCTGCCTGCTGGCGGAGGGCGAAGCCGACATCTATCCCCGCTATGGCCCGACGTCCGAGTGGGATACGGCCGCCGCAGATGCCATCCTGCGCGCGGCAGGCGGCATCACGATCGGCACGGATGGCAGCCCGCTGCCCTATGGCAAGCCGCGGTACCTGAACCCCAGTTTCCTGGCGCTGGCCGACCCCGGCTGCGCATCGCGACTGCCGCCGTTCGAGGCCTGAATACGCCGGCGCGCCATGCTCACGCCGCCAGCAGCGCATCCTCCGGAATTGCGAACAGCAAGTCGGCGCCTCGGGTGATCGGGCCGAGCAGCGCGGGGGCTGCGGGCAGGATTTGCTCGGCATAGAAGCGCGCGGTGGCGATCTTGGCGTTCAGAAACGCCGGGTCGCCCTCCCCCGCCTTCAGGCGCCGCACGGCTTCGGCCGCCTGCCGACCCAGCAAGGTTCCGCCCAGCGTCAGGCCGAACATCCGAAGATAGGGCGTCGCGGCAGCCGCGGTGTCAGCCAGCTTGTCGCCTTCGTTGCCGCTGACCCAGACCGAGGCGGTCTGCAACGCCTCCAGCGCTTCTTCCAGATAGGGCCCGAGCTGCCCGAGGTCGCCGGATTTGGGCAGCCCGGCGATGAACTGGCGCTCGCGCTGGAACAGGCTGCGCCAGTGCCGCCCGCCCTCCATCGGCAGCTTGCGACCGACAAGGTCCAGCGCCTGAATGCCGTTGGTGCCCTCGTAAATGGGCGCGATCCGGGCGTCGCGGTAATGCTGCGCCGCGCCGGTCTCCTCCACGAACCCCATTCCGCCGAACACCTGAAGCGCGAGGCTCGTCATCTCCACGCCCATGTCGGTCGCGAATGCCTTGGTAACGGGGGTGAGCAGATCGGCCAGCCCCTGCGCCTCCGCCTTCTTCTGCGGGTCCGGCTCGGCATGAGCACGATCGACGGCAGCGGCATTCAGATAGGCAATGGCGCGTGCGGCTTCGGTGTAGGCCTTCACCGTCATCAGCATGCGCCGGACGTCGGCATGCTCGATAATGCGAACTGCCTCGCGACCTGGCCCGCCGAATTTCGCCGACTGCACCCGGTTCCGGGCATAATCGAGCGCGTGCTGGTAGGCGCGCTCGGCGATGGCAATGCCCTGCAGGCCCACGTTGATCCGCGCATGGTTCATCATGGTGAACATCGCGCGCATGCCGGCATGTTCCTCGCCGATCATGTAGCCGACGCAATCATTGTTATCGCCGAACGCCATCGTGCAGGTTGGGCTGGCGTGAATGCCGAGCTTGTGCTCCGTCGAGACGGCCCGGACGTCGTTGCGCGCGCCCAGGGAACCGTCGGTGTTGACCAGGAACTTTGGCACCACGAACAGCGAGATGCCTCGCGTTCCCGGCGGCGCATCGGGCGTGCGTGCCAGCACCAGGTGGATGATGTTCTCGGCGAGGTCATGCTCGCCCCAGGTGATGTAGATCTTCTGGCCCTTCAGCCGCCAGGTGCCATCGAGCGCAGGGGTCGCCGTGGTGCGCAGCGCGCCCACGTCGGAGCCGGCCTGCGGTTCCGTCAGGTTCATCGTGCCGGTCCAGCGGCCTTCCACCAGGGGCCGCAGGAAGCGCTCCTTCTGGCGCGGGCTGGCGTGCGCCTGCAGCGCCTCGATCGCGCCCAGCGTCAGCATCGGGCACAGCGAGAAGGCCATGTTGGCGCTGGTGATCTGCTCCTGCACGGCAGCGGCCAGTGCGAACGGCAGGCCCTGCCCCCCCATTGCCGGGTCCGCGTTCAAGCCGATCCAGCCGCCCTCGCCATAGGCCCTGAATGCCTCGCGGAACCCCTCTGGCAGGGTCACAACGCCATCGACGGCACGAGCGCCCGCTTTGTCGCCTAGCGCGTTCAGGGGGGCGAATGCCTGCGCCGAAAGCTTTCCCGCCTCGGCAAGGATTGCGTCAACCATATCCGGCGATGCGGCCTCGAAACCCGGCAGACCTGCGAGCCCAGCAATGTCTGCCGTAACGTCCAGCGCAAAGCGCTGCTCCGCAATCGGCGGCGTATAGCTCATGTCCGACCCCCTGGCCTGTAGATGGTGCGCCTGCCCACATCGCGCCGTATCCGATTGGCATTGCTGCCATTGGGAACTCCGCGCCAGCCAGCTATAGCGGCAGTGATGACGGATTACACTGCCCCGGCAGCGCCTATTGCCTTAACAGACGGTAAGGTTATGGCAGAAGCCGTGCGGTTGCTTGACGCAGGCGGCATTGCGGCGATCCCGACCGAAACTGTCTATGGCCTTGCCGCCGATGCTGCCGATAGCGAAGCTGTCGCAAGTATTTACAGGGCAAAGGGCAGACCCGACTTCAATCCGCTGATCGTTCATGTGGCGGATCGGGAGATGGCGGGCCGCTATGCTGCATTTACCTTAATGGCGGATCGGCTTGCGGCGACGTTCTGGCCCGGTCCGCTAACCTTGGTGTTGCCGCGACTCGAAGATGCACCTGTCTCGCCCCTCGTCACCGCCGGTCTGTCGACCATCGCGCTCAGGGTGCCCGCGCATCCTGTCATGCAGGCGATCGTCCGCCGCCTGGGGCGCGGGGTCGCGGCACCATCGGCCAATGCGTCGGGCAGGCTATCCCCCACCCGCGCCGAGCATGTCCGCGAAAGCCTGGGTGACCAGCTGTTCATCCTAGACGGCGGCCCTTGCACGGCTGGGCTGGAAAGCAGCATCGTCGCGGTAGACGGCGATCGGCTCACGCTGGTGCGGCACGGCGCCGTCCCGCTCGACAGTCTGCGCGAGGCGGCCGGCACCGAAATCGAGATCGCGGCCGAGGGCGACGCCATTACCGCGCCCGGCATGATGCTGCGCCACTATGCGCCGCAACTGCCGCTTCGGCTGGGCGCCAAGACCGCCGAGCGCCACGAGTTTCATCTGGGGTTCGGTTCTGTCGCGGGCAACCTGAACCTGTCACCCCGCGCCGACCTCGCCGAAGCCGCCGCGGCCCTATTCCACGCGCTTCATGCGGCGCAATCCAGCGGTCGCACCGGCATTGCAGTCGCCCCCATTCCGGCAGAGGGCTTGGGCGTCGCCATCAACGACCGGCTCCGCCGTGCGGCACGCGGCTAACGTAAAGCTGCGTGCGGCCCGCGGCTAGATCAATTCGGTTGCTTCCGCCCACCAGCCTGCCGGAACGTCAACGGGCGGCATCCCGCCTTCGAACAGCGCGAAACAGGTCGCGCCCGATCCCGACATCCGCGCCAGCGACACCCCGGGCAGCGCGCGCAACCACGCCAGCACGTCGGCGATTACCGGCTGCAGCGCAACAGCGGGAGCCTCCAGGTCGTTGCGCGCCGCCCGCCAGTCCGGCCCGAGCGAACCGCGGTCGACACCGTCCCAGGCGCGGAACACCGGCGCGGTCGGCACTGGCACGCGCGGGTTGACCAACAGGACGGGAAGGCCCGTCAGCCCTGGACCGGGTTCGAGTTCATCGCCCCGACCGAAGCCCAGTACCGTCCGGCCCCGGACACAGGCCGGCACATCTGCGCCCAGCGTCGCACCCAACCGCTCCAGTTCGGGCGTCGACAACGGAAATCCCGCCAGTCGGTTCAACAGCCTGAGCGATGCCGCCGCATCTGCACTGCCGCCTCCCAACCCGGCCGCGACCGGGATGCGCTTCTCCAGTCGCAATGTGTACCGCCCGGGGCTGGCGGTCGCGCGCTCGAAGGCCGCCGCCGCCCGCATCACCAAATTGTCCGCCATCGGACCCGCTTCGGGCGCCATCGGCCCGGAGACCGCCAGGGACCAGTCGGCGGACGGCGTGGCACTCAGCTCGTCGCCGAACCGGGTAAAGGCGAACAGGGTCTCCAGCGCATGATAGCCGTCCGGCAGGCGGGACCGGACGTGCAGCGCGAGGTTGATTTTGGCAGGGGCGCTCTCAGATGCCGCCGGGTCCTTCGTCACGAAGTAGCCTTCACGGGTCAGGCGTCATCTGGCTGCCAGCGCCACATCGAGCCCGATGTCGATCTTGCGCGCCAGCACCGCCGCCAGCTTCGCTTCGGGTTCCAGCGCGGCGGCCGACGCCCAGGCGTGCCGCGCCTCGAACCGCCGCCCCGCCTGCCACAGGGCGTCGCCCAGAT
>JANPJJ010000192.1:0-9759 GCA_031425455.1 Sandaracinobacter sp.
ACCCGTCCGACGGCGCGGCTTTGCCGCGCTCTTTCGTTCCTTCTTTGGGGAACCAAGCCGGACTCGCGCGGCTTGGCCGAGCGGCCGGCGGCTGAGCCGCCGAGCCCGCTGATCACCGTCAAGGAACAGGCAGGAAGCAGCGCGGCAAAGCCGCGCCGTCGGTCGTGTCGATGGCGGGCTCCGCCCATCGCACGCCGGCCGTACTTTCGGCGAGACTGCGGATAGTGCTGCGCACGAGCCGAAGCCGCCTTCAGTATTCCCTCTGATACCTCACGTTCGCGCTATTCTCCCCCTGCGAACTCACCTCGATGAACAGGCTCCAGACCCGGCTCAACGTCAGCTGCAGCTGAGTCAAGGTATTCCCCTGGCTGTCGGTGATCACCTCCACATAGATGTTCCGCGTCAGCCGCTTGCCGATCGCGATCCCGGTCCCCATGCCCGTCGCGCTGTTCTCGCCCACCAGGCGCAGGCGGTCCAACCCGACCGAGCGGCGGATCTTGCCCATCGTGTCCACGCCCGATTGCAGCCCGGCAACCGCGGTGGCCAGCTGGACCGCCTCGGTCACGGACAGGTCCGCAACCGACGAGCCGAACAGCAGCCGGGCGAGGATCTCATCCTCGGGCAGCGCCGGGGTCGAGCTGAAGCGCACATCGGGACGCGCGGCCGTGCCGCTGATGTTGACGACCGCGGTGACGTCCTCCGCCCTGGTCTGGGCCTGGATGCTGATCGAGCTGTCCAGAGGCTTTCCGTTGAAGCCGACCCGGCCGCTGGTGATCTCGAAATCTGACCCGGCAAAGCTGAAGTCGCCGCGCACCAGATTGGCGGTTCCCAGCAGGACCGGGTTGCTGGCCGTGCCGCGCACCCGGATGTCGGCGCGCCAGATGCTGTCCAGCCCCATGCCTTCCACCCGCACCCGGTCGTCGGCTCGAACCCTGATGTCGAGCTTGAGATTGGAGGCTGAAAGGCTCGCCTCGGGCTCGGGCACGCGGACCTGGCCGGCGCGCCGCACCTTCAGCTGTGGCACCTCGCTATTCTCCACCTGCGCCAGCTGGATCCGCGCGGAATCGACCTGCAGGTCCCCCGCCAGCGTCGCATTGTTCAGGTTCCCGCTCAGCGACAGGGGCCCGGACAAGGTAATCTCGATCAAGTCGCTGTTCGCCAGCCGGGCGCGATCGAGCTTGAGCGACAGGTCCAGCTGCTGCGGCGCATCGGTGTCCAGCCGCACCGTACCCGACCCGGTGAGGGTGCCGCCATTCGCACGGCCCGACAGGCTGGAGATCCTGAGGCTGGACCCGGTGAAGCTGCCGTCGAACGCAAGGTCGGTGACTTCGGTGCCGAACTGTGCGTTGCGATAGATCAGGCCCTTGCCCCGCGCGAGACCGTTGAGACGCGGCTCGGCCGGCGATCCGGCAAAGTCGGCACCGATCGCGATCGGCCCCTTCAGCTCCTGCCCTTCCAGCCCCGACAGCGCCCACAGCGGCTCGACCGGCCCGTTGTAGCGGATACCCCCCGTCAACCGCCCGCCCATGAACCGCTCGGCCGGGCTCGCCCCCGGGCCCGGATCGACCCGCACGACCAGCCGCCCGAGATCATTGCCCTGCCAGCTCATGCGCGCCCCCAGCACCAGCCCGGCGCCGTCCGATGTGCCGGCAATGCGTACGTCGATCGGCACCGAAATGCCCGTCACCCCGGCGCGCTGCAGGCCCTTGATCTCCATGTTCACTTCGCCCGTCGGGATCCTGGCGCCGGGCGTCTGGCGCAGCACGAGCTGCCCCGAAGCGGTGCCGCCCAGCCCGGTGCGGGCCGCAAAGAAATCGGCGATCGAAAGGTCGACCTTGTTCAAGACCACGCGAAGCTCGCGAGTGTCGCCCCATTTGCCGGCCAGATCGACCTGGCCCTTGGGCATCAGCAGCCGCGCCGGCTTCAATTCCCACCCCCGGCCGGTCCTGACGATCAGGGCCGGCCGCTCCAGCTTCAGCGGCAGCTTCCCGACCGTCCCGTCCAGCCCGATGGCATAGCCCTGCGGCACGGACTGAAGCCGGGCGGTGGCGGCAAAGGCCTGGCCGTCGCCGGACCGGCCGCTCGCCTTCACCAGCGCCTGCCCGCTGGTGCCCGCGATGTCGGCGCTGCCCTCCACGCTGGTCAGGACCAGCTGCTCGCGCCGCACCCCGGTCAGGCGGAAACTGCCCTTCACTGTCGGCCGATCGGGCACCAGCAGCACAGTAAAGGCCGCCGCGCCGCGCCCGATGCTGATCGGCACCTCAAGGGGCACGCGCGCATTGGCAGCCGTCGCGGTTGCATCGATGCGCTGGATCCCGCCCTGCGCGGCAAACGCGAACTGCGCGTCGATGCCCTGGCCATCCACCACCAGCTGCCCGGCGAACGGGCCGGCAGCGGTCTGCACCAGCCGGCCGCTGGCGCCGATCCCGGCAATGGCGGCGCGCTCGATATCCAGCGTCAGCGGCCGGCCCTGGCCGAAGCCCACAAGGATGCGCCCCTCCAGCGGCCCCTGGGGGCTGTTGCCGGTGGCGGTCAAAAGGATCCCGCCCGGCGCCGGAACGATCTGGGCGATCACATCGGTCACGCCAAACCCGAACCCGGGCGAGGCCAGCTTGAGGGTCGCGGTCGGCGCCGTCGAGGTTCCGCTGGCGACGATCGAAACCGGCCCATAGGCGCGGCTCGCCCCGGCTGCGTTCAGGGTGAAGCGCCCGCTGGCCGGATCGTAGCCGGCGCTGGCCCCGGCGAAGCTCAGGTTCGGGCTGCTGAAGCGTGCCCCCGAAATGGCGATATTGCCATTGGGCGCCAGCGTGAAATTGCCCGACGCGGTCGGCAGCCCGCCCAGGAAGTCCGCCGCGGCGGCATTGGTCAGCCCCAGCGAGCGCGCCTCGAACCGGCCGTCGACGGCGGGGCGGGCGCCCGGTGCCCGGTCGATGCGGGCCACCGCGCGCACGGCCACGGGGCCAAGCCCCTCGACCTCGAACCGCCGCAGGTTGGCATCCAGCGAAGCGGTCGCCCGACCGGTCGCAAACAGCGCCGCGCTGCCGGTCGCGTTCAGCTGGGTTGTGGTGAGCCTTAGGCCGCTGCCGCGCAGCGTGCCGTCGGCAAAGGTCAGCGTGCCGGAAAGTTTCGGCTGCACCAGCAGCGCAGCCAGTTCGGGGGGCAGGCCGGTGGTCGCGCCCGCGCTGCCCGTGAACGGAACGGTCAGCGGGCGCGTCCCGGCTCCCAGCCGCACTTCGCCCGACAGCGCGATCCGGTCGGCGCCCAGCGGGCCGCTGTCGCCTGCGAAACGAACCGTGTCGGCGCCGGCGGTCCAGCGGATCGCGGGGTCTGCGATCGCCCCGTCCGCCGCCAGGGTGGCGCGCATGCCGCTGCCCGACAGCGCCGGGTTCACCAGCTGCGGCGCCTTCAGCACGGCCTCGATCCGCACCCCTTCCACAAGATTGTCCGTGGTGTCGACGATGCCGCCGCCGGTCAGCGCCAGCGCGTCCGACGAAGCGACCACCCTCAGGTCGAAGCGGCCGTCGCCGCTGCCCGAGCCGGCAGCGCGCGCCGCCGTCAGGTCGAGCCGGATGGCGGGCCGGGTGAAGGCTGCAAGCGAGGGGCCCAGCAACGGCGACGGGTTCACATCCCCGTTCACCCGGAAGCGGCCGTCGTCGGCGCTGATGCCCAGCGACGCCACGCGCACCAGCGCATCGCCGGCGCCGAGGTCGGCATCCAGCTGCCCGCGCCAGCGCGACCAGCTGCCGTTGCCGCGCGCCAGCACGGCGATCGGGCCCTTCACGCCGGCAGCGGTCGCCACCATGCCTCCGGCCGGGCCGCGTAGGTCGAGCTGCAGGTCGAACCGGTCGCGGTCGGGCTCGGCGTCGATCAGCGCCAGCAGCCGATCCCCGGCAGACGCCGCCACCTGCGTGTCCAGCAGCACGCGGCCGGCGCGGATATCGGCGCGGCCCAGCAAGCGAAGTTCCTCGCGGCGGCCCAGCAGCGGCTTTTCCAGCACGAGCCGGGCGATGTCGAAGCGGCCGATCCGCACGTCGATATCGGGCAGGATCGGCGCCTCGGGGTCGCGCGGGTTGATCTTCCACATGCGAAGCAGGCGGATTTCCGGCACATCGATGCGGTTCAGGCTGACGAGATTGCTGACCAGCGTGATCGGCTCCCAGTCCACGTCGGCACGCGGGATCACCGCCAGCGTCCCGGCAAGGTCCTTCACCACCACGTCCACCAGCCGGAACTCGGACAACAGGGTGCCGTCGATCCGCCCGACTTCGAACCGGAGCCCGGATTCCGGCGACAGCCCGCTCACCTGCTCGGCGACGAAGGCCCGGCCGCGCGGCGTTTCAGCGAGCCACCACAGGCCGAGCGGCACGGCTGCGGCGATCCCCAGCGCCAGCACCAGCAGCACGCCCAGCAGCCAGCGCCACCAGCTGCGGCCGCTTCGATCGTCGGTCGGCGCGCCGATCGGTGGCTCGGTCGCCATCAGAAGGCCTGGCCGATCGAGATATAGAGCGCCACCTTCGGGTCGCGCGGCTGGCGGTTGATGGCGCGCGCCACATCGATCCGGATCGGCCCGAAGCTGGTATAGTATCGCCCGCCGACCCCGGCGCCATAGCGCATGTTCGAAAGGCTGGGGAGCGAGCCGGCATTGACCGAGCCGGCGTCGACGAAGCCGACGACCCCGAAGGCCCCGAAGCGGTAGCGCCCCTCGATGCTGGCCTCGAACAGCCCGCGGCCGCCGGTCGGGCGGTCGTTGACGCCGAGCGGGCCGACGCCCTGGAACTCGAAGCCCCGCACCGATCCGCCGCCGCCCGAATAGAGCCGCCGGGTCGGCGCGATGTCGACAAGGTCGGCCCCCATAATGCTGCCCAGCCGGGTGCGGCCCGCCAGCACGAACTTCTCGCCGAAGCCCCTGTAGGCACTGCCGTCGAAGATGGCGCGGCCATAGGTCTCGACATTGCCGGCCTGCTTGGAGATCTCCGGGGTCAGCTCCAGCCGCAGCCGGAACCCGCTCGTCGGGTCCAGCAGATCGTCGGAGCGATCATAGCCCAGGCTCGTCGGCAGGGCGGCGATGAAGAAGGTGCGGCGCTCTTCAGGAAGCGGTTCGCCCGATCGCGGCTCGGCGCGCTCGCGCTCGTCGGAGGCCTGAAGCTCGAAGCCGGCAGACCAGGTCCAGCGCTTCTGCCAGATCGCAGTCGAGGCGCGGCTCAGCCCCGCCGAAATGGTCGCCGTGCTGGCGCGATAGGCCGGCCGGTCCAAATTGGCGATGTCGACCGAGGCTGCCAGCGTCCGGTCGCGCTGGCGGAAATTGCTTTTCACCACATCGACAGCAACCCGCTGCTCCTGCGTTCCGGCGACCGCGCGCGCGGTCAGCATGCCTTCGGGCCGGAACAGCGCGCGATGCCGCCACAGCGCCTCGGCGCGGAACCCCTCTCCTGTGGAGTAGCCGATCTGCCCGGTCAGCAGCCGCTGGGGTCCCCGGTTGCCCACCACCCGGATTTCGGTGACGGCGCGGCCATCGGGCTCGCGCAGGCCCGTATCGACAGTGGAAACCGTCACGCCGCCGAACTGCTGGGTGGCGATCAGCGCACGGCGGAAATCGTCGACCAGCCGGGCATCGAACGGCTGCCCGGGCTCGAACCGGGCGATTACCTCGGCATGTTCCTCGTCGAACGGCTGAAAGCCCGACATGCGGATGTCGCCGAAAATGCCGGCCGGGCCGATGTCGCCGGTGAGGAGATAGGTGCCGGTTGGCGCGTCGGCGTCCAGCACCACGTCGCGCGCGCCGATCTCGGCAAACGGGTAGCCCGATTCCAGCAGCCGGCGCAGTAACGCGCCCTCGGCTTCCTCCACTGCGATGGCCCGGATCGGGTCGCCCGGCTTCAGTTCGAAGTCGCGCGACAGTTCGAGTTTGTCCTCCGGCACCAGGTCCAGCGTGATCTGCCGCCAGTGATAGCGTTCCCCGGGGACGGCAATCAGGGTGATATCGGCGCGGGCCGGGGCGCCGCCTGCCGCCGTGCCGTCCGGAATGTCGACGCTGGCCTCGCTGGTGCCGTCGTACCAGCCTTCGGAATTCAGCAGCCGCTCCATCAGCGCGGTGTCGCTGTTGGCACGCGAGGCGATCTGCGCGGCGGTGGCAGGCTTGCCCGCGCCACGCTGCAACGAAGACAGTCGGCGGAAGGTGTTCTCCAGGCCGGTTCCCTGCAGGCCGTCGGTGCGCACGGTATAGCGCACCCCGTTTTCCGCGACCTGGGTGAAGGTGAAGTCGGCGCGCGGCGCCGGGTTGAAGGTGGCCAGGGGCGGCAGCGGCGCCAGAAGGTCGGCGTCGGGGGGCGCGACGTCGGGCAGGACAATTGGGTCGCCGAAGTCGGGCGGCGGCAGATCGACGATCGGGGGCAGGTCGGGCAGGTCGGGCAGGGGCGCCGTCAGCGAGGGGTCGGCCGGCAGGACCTGGGCCATCGCGGGCGCGGCGGCCATGGCGGGCGAGGCGGCTGCCAGCACCAGGGCCGTTGCAATGCACGAGGGAAAGGGCAGGCGAGTGGGTGGCACCGTCAAACAAAGCCTTGTCATCGCGCCGAACGCAAGCCCGGCTGATCCCGCGCCCGGCAGGTCGCCGGGCCGTTGCTGCGCCGGCGATGCAACTGGGTACTGGCCTCCCGGCCATGTGGCGGGTAGGCGGGCACAACAACAACCGAAAGGACAAGATGTGCCCGAAACGCTGAAGCTGACGCTGGAAACCGGCGACGTGACGATCCGGTTGCGCCCCGATCTGGCCCCGGGCCATGTGGCGCGGATCGTCGAGCTTGCCGACAGCGGCTTTTATGACGGCGTGCTGTTCCACCGCGTGATCCCGGGCTTCATGGCACAGGGCGGCTGCCCCAACGGCACCGGCACCGGCGGCTCGAAACTGCCCGACCTGAAACAGGAATTCTCCGCCCAGCCGCATGTGCGCGGCACCTGCTCGATGGCACGCACCTCCAACCCGGACAGCGCCAACAGCCAGTTCTTCATCTGCTTCGACAATGCGAGTTTCCTGGACCGGCAATACACGGTCTGGGGCGAAGTGGCCGAGGGGATGGACCTGATCGATGCATTGCCGAAGGGAGAACCTCCGCGCGCGCCGGGCAAGATCGTGATGATGCGGTCGGCCTAGGGCCGATACGGCCGGCCGCCAAACCGGCGAGTCCGTTCGGGCACGTCGTGAAGAATGAGATTGCGTGGCGAAGCCACGCCGTCGATCCTGTCGATGGCGGGCTCCCGCCATCGCAGGCCGGCCGAGCGTCCGGCGAGTCCGCGGACCAGTGCTGCGCACTGGCCGCGGCCGCCTTCGCCTACCGCCGCGCCCGGATCGTCTTCCCGTCCGCCGCCGTCAGCGTCAGCACCCCGTCGGCATAGCTATAGCCCTTCACCGCGCCCAGCGTGCCCAGGAACTGACCTTCCTGCGCCATCAGCTGGTCGGGGCAGGCCATCATCGTGCTCGCCATCTGGCTCATTTCCAGCTTCAGCCCGTCCGCCGCAACGGTATAGCCGCCCATGAAGCGGTTGCAGCTCGCCGCGCCGGACACCCGGCCCTCCTCGAACGTGAGGGTCGGCTTGGAGTTGGCAGCGACCGGCACGCCGTTGATCTCGAACACCTGCCACTCGCCGCCGCCCAGGGCAGCGCCACCGGTGGGGGCGGGCTTCGTCGCCGGGGCGGCCGGCTCGGCCGGGGCGCAGCCCGTCACCGCAGCAAGCGCCAGAAGGGCGGAAAGGGCGGCGAGCTTGGTCGTCTGCATGCTTGTCTCCTGATCATGACGGGTCGGTCGGTGGTGGCATCGATACCGCGGCAGGCGGAGCGGCCCGGGCCGCCTTCAACTGCACCTGAACATCGATCAGCGGCTTCATCGGAGTCACGATCGAGCCCGATCGCGGCTGGTTCAGATCGGCGATCAGCACCAGCACGAAGGTCAGCAGCAGGATGAGTTCGGTCGACGCCATCAGGTGGATGCCCAGCGCATCGCCACTGACATAGCCGATGAGGACGAGGCTCGCGACTGGAAAGAACAGCAGCAGCAGCACCAATGTCGGCGGCAGCCGGTTGCCGAGCGCTGCGTCGCGCGCGGTTGCCATGTCAAACATCTGGTTGGCGGATTCCACGATCAGGATCTGCACCGCCGGGTCTGGCACGGTGCTTCGCACCTGCATCACCTGCTGCCACATCTCCCCTTGCGCCTCGCTCGTGATCCGGCCCGCCTCGGCAAGGCTTTCCGCGCGTTCTCCCATCCGCCCGGCCTGCAGCCGCGCTTCTACGTAACGCTCCAGCTCGCCCTGCGTGAGGGTGCGGGCGCTCGCGGGCATCATGTCTGTCCGATACAGGAAGGTCCCGATCGCATTGGCCTCCTCCAGCGTGGCGGCCCGGCGCCCGTCATACCGCGACACCGCCATCGATACGGTAAACCCAAGCAGCAGCGCCATCAGGCCGAGCGACGCCGACACGATGACTCCCGGATCGCCGCTGCCCCCGTCCTGGCGGCGGCTGCGCCCGATCAACCGCCCGGTCCAGGCCGACAGCCAGAACAGCGCGAACAGCAGGATGCCCAGCTGCCAGATCGGTAGCATGTCCAGCCAGGCCAGTACCGCCCCCACCAGCCCGCTACTTCTTCAGGCTGTCGCGGATTTCACGCAGCAGCAGCACGTCCTCGGGCGTCTCCGCCGGCGCGGCCGGCGCCTCCAGCGCCTTGAAATGGCGATTGGCGCTGCGCGCGATCAGGAACACCGCGAACGCCACGATCAGGAAGTTGATCAGCGCGGTCAGGAAGGCGCCATAGCCGAACATCGCGACACCCGCCTCCTTCAGCGCGGCATAACTGTTTGGGTCCCCCGTGAAGTCGGCCGGGATCGCGCCCAGCCGCATGAACATCGCCGAGTAATCGGGCTTCCCCGTCACGGCCGAGATCAGCGGCATCACCAGGTCTTCGGTCAAGGATTTCACCACCGTACCGAACGCCGCACCGATAATCACCCCCACCGCAAGGTCCAGCACATTGCCCCGCGCAATGAACGCCTTGAACTCGTTGAACATGCCTGCCTCCCTCTTTCCGTCGCAGCATTCCCCAAGCCGTCGCCGCTTGGCAAGCGAATAGCGCCACAGAAAGTCTTCAAGCGAATAGCGCCACAGAAAGTCTTCAAGCGAATAGCGCCACAGAAAGTCTTCAAGCGAATAGCGCCATTGGAATTTGCCGCCGGCCTCACATATGATGCGGCACAATGTCCTTTGCCCCGGGGGAACCCTTCATGCGCGCCATCCGCCTCGTCCTGCCGCTTGCGCTTGTGCTTTCGCTCAGCGCCTGCGGGATCAACTCCATCCCCACCAAGGAAGAGGGCGTGAACGCCGCCTGGGGCGAAGTGGAGAACCAGTATCAGCGCCGCGCCGACCTCATTCCCAACCTGGTCGCCACCGTGCAGGGCTATGCCAAGCAGGAGCAGGACGTGCTCGTCGGCGTCACCGAAGCTCGCGCCCGCGCCACCCAGACCACGCTGAACACCGGCGATCTCTCCGATCCGGCCAAGGTCGCCCAGTTCCAGCAGGCGCAGGACGGGCTTTCGTCGGCTCTGTCCCGCCTGATGGTCGTGGTGGAGAAATACCCCGAGCTGAAGTCGGACCAGAACTTCCTCGCCCTGCAGTCGCATCTGGAAGGCACCGAGAACCGCATCGCCATCTCCCGGCGCGATTTCAACGAATCGGTTCGCGTCTACAACACCGAGATCCGCACCTTCCCGGCGATC
>JANPJJ010000193.1:0-1611 GCA_031425455.1 Sandaracinobacter sp.
GAAATCGAGCCGCCGGCAGCGCGACCTGATGGTCGGGAGCAAGCGGCCGGGCGCATGGCTGACCAGCAGGAACAGGCTCTGGCCCGGAGGCTCCTCGAGCATTTTGAGCAAGGCGTTGGCAGCGCCGGGTTCGAGCTCGTCCATGCAGTCGATCACCACCACCCGCCAGTCGCTGAAGGCGGGCGCGAGCATGAACAGTTCGCTCATCTCGCGAATCTGATCGACAGTGATGTTGCGGCGAAGTTCGCCCTTTTTCGGACCCTTGTCCCACACCTCGCGCTTGAGCAGGCGGGAGTCGGGATGACTGCCTGCTGCGAACAGATGTGCGATCCGGTGTTCGGGTGGCACGTCGAGCCCGGGCAAGGTTACCCGCGGGCCGGCGGCGTTGGCCAGCACCCAAAGGGCAGCGGCGCGGGCAAAGCCCCCCTTTCCGACGCCGCTCGGGCCCGCCAGAAGCCAGGCATGATGCAGACTACCGCTGTCCATTGCGGCGCAGAAATCAGCGACGGCGCGGTCCTGGCCGAGCAGGGTCACAGCAAGTCGCCGAGTGCCGCGAGCAGCCGGGCCGTGACTTCCTGTGGGCTCCCGGAGGCATCGATCGTCCGGATCCGGGTCGGCTCAGCGTCGGCGAGCGCCCGGAAGGCAGCCTCGACCTGCGCATGATAGGCGGCCGGGCGTCCTCCAATTCGATCTGCCTCCGCGCCGTCGCGTTGCCGGGCCCGTTCGGTGCCCTCGTGGTGCAGCAGCAGCAGCGTACGATCGGGCAGGCATTCCCCAAGGCCAAAGGCGTTGACCGCGCGGACTTGCTCGACGCCGAGCCCCCCTGCCGCCCCCTGATAGGCCAGGCTACTGTCGAGGAAGCGGTCGCACACGACCCAGGCGCCGCGGGCGATCGCCGGGCGGATCGTCTTGTCGACATGATCGAATCGCGCGGCGGCGAACAGCAGGGCTTCGGCGGGCGCGCTCCAGCGTTCCTCCTTACCGCCGAGCAGCAAGGCACGGATGGCCTCCGCCCCCTCGCTGCCGCCAGGTTCGCGGGTGGCGACGATCTCGAGCCCACGGGCGCGCAGTGCCTCGGCGAGTGCGAGGAGCTGAGTGGTTTTGCCAACCCCCTCGCCGCCTTCGAGTGTAATGAAGCGCCCGCGAGTCACGCGGCCGTCACGCCATCCCCACGAGCTGCTTGAGCCCGAGCCAGAAGCGCCCGAAAAAGCCGGCTTCTTCGATCGCCTCGCCGGCTACCAACGGCATGCGCTGGACGGTCCCGTCGGGGGTAGTGACGATCAGCTGAGCGACCTCGGCCCCCTTGGCGATCGGGGACTTCAAGGGCCCGTTATAGGCAATGCGCATTCGCGGTTCGCCCCCGAGCAACCCCGCGGGATAAGTGACGGCAATGGCCCGCGGGGCGATCAGCGGCACCGCCGCCTCGTCGCCCAATTGCACCTGCGCTTCGCCGACCTTCGCATTGGCCGCGAACAGGGGCCGCGACTGCCAGGCGGCAAAGCCCCAGTTCATCAGCTTGCCCGACTGCTCGATCCGCTCGTTCATGCTGGTCAATCCTGCCAGCACCATCACCAGCCTCCGCCCGCTCTGCTCGGCCGAGCCGGTGAAGCC
>JANPJJ010000194.1:0-3972 GCA_031425455.1 Sandaracinobacter sp.
CTCGCCGCCATCGACGACATCGGCGGTCCGAAGTATTTCAACCATTACCCCTGGGGATGGACGCACGCCGGAAACACGCCGTTCCGGCGCTGGAAACGCGAAACCTATCGCGGCGGGGTTTCAGACCCCTTCATCGTTTCCTGGCCCAAGGGCATCGCGGCGCGCGGTGAAATCCGCAACCAGTTCTGCCACGGCATCGACATGGTACCGACGGTGCTGGACGCGCTCGGGATCGAACCGCCGGCCATGATCCGCGGCGTGACACAGTCACCGATCGAAGGCTTCAGCCTGGTATCGTCGTTCGACAATGCCGACGCAGAAGCGCTGCACGTCACCCAATATTTCGAGATGTTCGGCCATCGCGCCATCTATCACGATGGCTGGCGCGCAGTGTGCCCTTGGCCGGGAACGTCGTTCGTAGAATCCGGCCGCAATTTCGGCGATCCGATCAGCTATGACGAGCTGACCAGGCTCGATGCAGCCGGTTGGGAACTGTACAACCTGACCGAAGATTTCGCCGAGACCAAGGATCTCGCCACAACCGAGCGCGACCGCCTGATTGCCATGATCGGCATGTGGTATGTCGAGGCGGGCAAGTACAACGTCCTGCCGATTGATTCACGTGCCACCGCGCGCTTCGCGATCGAACGGCCACAGATCGCGGCGCCGCGCAAGAAGTTCGTCTATTACGCCGGAACGCAGATGGTTCCGGCCAGCGCCGCACCGCGCCTGATCAGCGTCGCCCACTCGGTATCGGTGCACGCCACCGTCCCCCCGGGCGGCGCGGAAGGAGCGATGTTTGTCATGGGCGGCAACGACGGCGGATTTGCCTTCTACATCCAGGACGGCAAGCTGACCTATGGCTACAATTATGTCGCCGACCAGCGCTTCAAGGTGCAGTCAACGGGTGCGATCCCCGAGGGCGACCATATCTTCAGCTTCGAGTTCACTCCGACCGGGCCGGCGGATATCGCCGCGGGCAAGGGCACGCCGGCGAACATCAAGCTGTTCATTGACGGCCAGCAGGTAGGCACAGGAGACCTGCCGGTGACGATCCCGCTGCAATTGGGGCTGGCGGCGGGGCTCGTCCTCGGTTCGGATTCAGGTGCGCCGGTGATGGACGACTATGCGTCTCCGTTTGCATTTACCGGCGTGGTCCGGAAGGCACTGGTCGATATCACAGGCGAAGCCGTGGAGGATCAGGAAGCAAAGATGAAGATGTACCTGGCCCGGCAGTGACTGCCGTCAGTGGGGCGCGAATTCCGGGACAGGGCATGAATTCCGGGAGGTCATGAGTTCAGAGGACTGTATTTTTCACTCGAAACAGAGAGAAGTCAGAATCCAGGGACTTAGTAAATCCAGTAGTAAATCCAGGGACACTATACTCATATCGGTAAATCCAGGGACACTATACTGATATCGGGGGCAGTGAGTCTAACCGCTTCCTGTTACCGCGCTAGCGCATACTCCTGCACCAGCACCTTCTCCGGTACGCGCCACGCAGCCGCAATCTTTCGGATCATGGACAGGCTAAGCGCGCGCTTGCGCGCTAGCACCTCGGTGGCCCTCGGCTGGCCGATCAGCGCCGCCAGCTCGGCGCGCGTGTAGCCGTTCATGGCCATGGCGGCCTCGATCGCCTGCACCGGGTCCAGCGGCGCGATGGGCCAGCGGCGAGCCTCATAAGCCTCCACCAGCGTCACCAGCACATCCAGCCGGTCCCCGGCCTTGCTGCCGTCCTCCGCACCCCACAGCGCCTCGATCTCGCGCAGCGCGGCTTCATGGTCGGCGTCGGTGCGAATGGGTCGAATGTCCATTTGCTTCTCCATGCTGATAAACAAGCATACTGTGGGTGCATGTCCTACACACCCCAAATCTGCCAGCCTCCCGCAGATGCCCGCCGCCAGCCCGGAAATCCCCCCTGTCCTACACACCCCGTCCCGTGCAACGCGCGCACCCACGCACGCCCGAACCGATGCGAAGTTTGGGAAGTTTCGCCCCACTCCGGCGCGCTCACCCCGTCCCAGAACGGCCGGCGGCAAAACCGCCGAGTCCCGCCTTGGCAAGAGGAAGGAAGAAGGAAGGTTGCGGGCGAAGCCCGCTTGTCGGTCGTGTCGGCCGGCGGGCTTCGCCGGTCCGGCCGCACGCCGGCCACGCCTGTGGCGAGTCGTGGATTTGTGCCTTGCACAAACCATCGCCGCCTCCGGCGGTTGAGGAACCCGCCGCCCTCCGCTAGAGCGACCGCCGACTCCGCCCCCAATCAGCGAGACCTTCGTGGCCCAGCAATATTCCTATGTGATGAAGGGTCTGTCCAAGACCTTCCCCGGTGCGCCCAAGCCCATCCTGAACAACATCCACCTGCAATTCTATCCCGACGCCAAGATCGCCATCATCGGCATCAACGGCTCCGGCAAGTCCACGCTGATGAAGATCATGGGCGGGATGGACAAGGACTATGTCGGCGAGGCCTGGGCCGCCGAAGGCGTCACCGTCGGTTACCTGCCGCAGGAACCCCAGCTCGACAACTCCAAGACCGTGCTGGAAAACGTCAAGGACGGCGTCCGCCCGATCGCCGACATGATCGACCGCTTCAACGCCATTTCGGCCGAGATGGGGGAGCCGACGGACGACACCGATTTCGACAAGCTTCTGGCCGAAATGGGCGACCTCCAGGAAAAGATAGACG
The DNA here is from genome assembly GCA_031425455.1 of Sandaracinobacter sp. Lineage (GTDB taxonomy): Bacteria > Pseudomonadota > Alphaproteobacteria > Sphingomonadales > Sphingomonadaceae > Sandaracinobacteroides. Next base: position 2,684 of record JANPJJ010000194.1, read on the forward strand.
CCGTCGACGGCTGGACCCTCGACAACCAGCTCGAAATCGCGATGGACGCGCTGCGCTGCCCCCCCGGCGACTGGCCGGTCGACAACCTCTCCGGCGGCGAAAAGCGCCGCATCGCGCTGTGCCGCCTCCTCCTTGAAAAGCCCGGCGTACTGCTGCTCGACGAACCCACCAACCACCTCGACGCCGAAAGCGTCTCCTGGCTGGAACAGCATCTGAAGGACTATAAGGGCAACGTCATCCTCGTCACCCACGATCGCTACTTCCTCGATAACGTGGTCGGTTGGGTGCTGGAGCTCTACTACGGCCAGGGCATCCCGTTCGAAGGCAACTATTCCGCCTGGCTCGAGCACAAGGCCAAGCGGATGGCGCAGGAAGAGCGCGAGGGCGACAGCCGGTCCAAGGCCATCACCCAGGAACTGGAATGGATCCGCTCCAGCCCCAAGGCGCGGCAGACCAAGTCCAAGGCCCGCATCAAGGCGTTCGACGAACTGGTGGCCAAACAGGACGCAAGGCGCACCAACGAGCGCGAGATCCTGATCCGCAACCCCGAACGCCTGGGCTCCACCGTGATCGAGGCCAACAGCCTCTCCAAGGCTTACGGCGACAAGCTGCTGTTCGAGGACCTCAGTTTCACACTTCCGCCAGGCGGCATCGTCGGCGTGATCGGCCCCAACGGCGCCGGGAAAACCACCCTGTTCCGGATGATCACCGGGCAGGAAACGCCCGACGAAGGCACCATCAAGATCGGCGAGACCGTCCATCTCGGCTATGTCGACCAGAGCCGCGACGCGCTCGCCGGAACCAAGAATGTGTGGGAGGAAATCTCGGGCGGGAACGAGCGCTTCATCTTCGGCAAGCAGGAAGTGAGCAGTCGCGCTTACGTCGGCGCTTTCGGGTTCAAGGGCACGGACCAGCAGAAAAAGGTCGGCCAGCTTTCCGGCGGGGAGCGCAACCGGGTCCACATGGCCAAGATGCTGAAAGAGGGCGGCAACGTCCTCCTGCTGGACGAACCCACCAATGACCTGGACGTCGAAACGCTCCGGGCCCTGGAAGAGGCCCTCGAGAATTTCGCCGGCTGCGCCGTCGTCATCAGCCACGACCGCTTCTTCCTCGATCGCCTCGCCACTCATATCCTGGCGTTCGAGGGCGACAGCCACGTCGAATGGTTCGAAGGCAATTTCCAGATGTACGAGGACGACAAGCGTCGCCGCCTGGGCGACGCCGCAGACCGCCCGCACCGCCTGAGCTACAAGCGCCTGACCCGCTAGGGTCCCGAGGGAGCATGACGA
>JANPJJ010000195.1:0-10214 GCA_031425455.1 Sandaracinobacter sp.
CACCACCAAGGCCCAGCAGGGCCTTTACGAGTATGACGCAGTCAGCCGCCTGCGAGACAGCCAGCTCGGCGACCCCCGCGTGCAGGACATTTCGAACTACATCCGCCGCGGCAAGCTGTGGGAAGCCTTCACCGCCCCCAAACTCCCCGTCCTGCTCATCGACGAGATCGACAAGGCCGATATCGAATTCCCCAACGATCTCCTCCAGGAGCTCGACCGGATGGAGTTCAACGTCTACGAAACCGGCGAGACCGTGAAGGCCGAAACCCGCCCCATCGTCGTCATCACCTCCAACAACGAAAAGGAGCTTCCCGACGCCTTCCTGCGCCGCTGCTTCTTCCACTATATCAAGTTCCCCGACCGCGAGACGATGCAGGCCATCATCGACGTCCACTTCCCAGGCATCCAGAAAGCCCTGGTCCGCGAGGCGCTGACGGTCTTCTACGACATCCGAGACGTCCCCGGCCTCAAGAAGAAGCCCAGCACCAGCGAGCTCCTCGACTGGCTGAAACTCCTCCTTCACGAGGATCTCCCGCTCGAAATCCTCCAGAGCCGCGACCCCAAAAAGCTGATCCCCCCGCTGCACGGGGCGCTGCTGAAGAACGAGCAGGACGTCATGCTGTTCGAAAAACTTGCCTTCATGACCCGGCGCGAAGGCAACCGAGGCTGACCACCTTCCCACCCTCCCACACAGCAGAGACAGGAGGGGACGGGGGTCAGCAGCAGTATCGCGGCCCGGCAACGGGGCTCGACACAAGCGGCGCAACGCGCCATCACGTCCGCCACAACCGGGGGAGATCCGAATGTTCAGCCACATCATGCTCGGCGCCGACGATATCGACGCGTCCAAGGCCTTCTATGACGCCACGCTTGGCGCTCTCGGCCATCCGGCCGGCTTTACCGATCCCAAAGGCCGGGTGTTCTGGATGACACCCACCGGCGTCTTCTCGATCTCGAAGCCGATCGACGGCGGCGCCGCCACCTGCGCCAACGGCGGCACCGTGGGCTTTGCGGCTGCCTCCCCCGAACAGGCGAATGCCTGGCACGCCGCCGGCCTCGCCGCAGGCGGCACCGCCTGCGAGGATCCGCCCGGCGTCCGCTCCGGTGCAACGGGCGATCTCTACCTCGCCTATCTCCGCGATCCCGCCGGCAACAAGCTCTGCGCGCTGCACCGCATCGCATGATCCGGGGCTTCCTCGCGGGCCTTGCGCTGTTCGCTTCCGCCCCGCTGGCAGCGCAGCAGGCCCCGAAGATCGGCCTTGTCCTCGGCGGGGGCGGGGCGCGCGGCTTTGCCCATGTCGGCGTGCTGCAGGTGCTGGAGGAGAACCGGATTCCGGTGCACGCCGTCGCCGGCACCAGCATGGGCGCCGTCGTCGGCAGCCTCTATGCATCCGGCAAGAACGCCGATCAACTTACCCAAATCACACAGGAAATCCCCTGGTCGACCATCTTCGATGATACCATCCCGCGCGAACGCCTGCCGTTCCGCCGCAAGCGCGACCAGCGCGACGTGCTGGTCGATTATCGTATCTCGTTCGACAACAATGGCCTCGTTCTCCCCAAGGGCGTGCTGCGCGGACAGGACCTGTTCCTGACGCTGGCCGAGTATCTCGCCCCAGCGCGCGGCGTGACCGATTTCGACCGTCTCGCCATCCCGTTCCGCGCCGTCGCCACGGATATCGAAAACGGGTCTGCGGTGGTGCTGGGCACGGGAGACATCGCAACGGCCGTGTTCGCGTCGATGTCGGTTCCGGGCGGTCTTCCCCCGGTGGAGCGCGAGGGCAAGCTGCTGGTCGACGGCTTCGTTGCCGACAATGTGCCCGTCGATGTCACCCGGTCGATGGGTGTGGACAAGCTCATCGTCGTCGATGTCGGCACGCCGCTGCGCAGCCGCGACCAGATTACCAGCTTCGTCGCCGTGCTTGACCAGATGCAACTTCTGCTGGGCCGCGAAACGACCAAGCGCCAGCTCGACTCGCTGGGCCCGGCAGACGTGCTGATTCAACCCGATCTGGACGGAGTCTCGACAACCGGCTTTGACCAGGCCGAGCTTGGCATTGCGCGCGGCCGGGCCGCCGCCGAGGCGCTGCTGCCGGCGCTGCGGCGCTACAGCCTGTCCGAAGCGGACTGGCAGGCCTATCTTGCCGCCCGCGCAACCAGGGCTCCTCGCAGCGCGCCGACACTGGATTTCGTCAAGATCGTGAACAACAGCAGCGAGACGCCCGATCGCAAAATCCGGGAAATGGTCAGCGCGACGCCTGGCAAGCCGCTCGATGCGCGGCGGATGACGAGCGACCTGCAGGACGTCTATGCGCTCGGCGGGTTCCGCGCCGTCCGCTACGGCATCGGGCCGAGCGAGCTGAACGCCGGCGAAGGCGTGACCATCGTGACCGACGGTGACCCGACGTCCGCCAACTGGCTGCAGCTCGGGCTCGGCCTCTCTACCGACTTCAACCTGAATTCCACGCTGAAGCTCGGCCTCGCCTATACCAACCGCAACTGGCTGGGCACGGGGGCGGAATTGCGGACCGATGTGCGGGTCGGGTCCAACATCCTGTTCGAGACCGGCCTGTACCGCGAATTCGGGCGCTACTTCGCCGAAGTCACGCCCTTCTGGTCGCGGGTCGACACTGTGCTCTATGTCGATAACCAGGCGATCGCCACGGTGCGCGACAGCCGGGTCGGGGCGCGGCTGGACGGGGGCATGCTGTTCGGGAACTGGGGCGAGCTGCGCCTGGGCGTGAACTGGTCCAGCCTGGAGCTGGATGCCACCATCGGCGCCCCGCTGGTACAGCGGATCACCGGGCAGGACATGGTGCTGCGCGCCAGTTTCACGGCCGACAAGCTCGACAGCATCACCTTCCCGACCCGCGGCCTGTTCTCCCGCATTGCCTATACCCGCCATATGTCCTGGCTCGGCGGGGACCTCGATTATGGCGTGATCGACGGGCGCATCCTGAAGCCGGTCAGCTGGGGGCGTAACACGCTGCTGTTCGGCGCCGATTTCGGCTTTACCAGCGAGGGCAACGGGCAGTCACTCGGCGATTTCCGCCTGGGCGGATTCCTGAACCTGTCAGGTCTCGACCCCGAGCAGCTCGTCGGTCGGCACAAGCTGCTGGGCCGGGTGATCTTTTATCATCGCACGTCCGAGGTGGCACCCATCGTGAACCTGCCGGTCTATATCGGCGGCAGCTTCGAGCTGGGCAACGCCTGGGCCAGCCTGGACGAAATCGGCTTCGATGCCCTTCGCCCGGCCGGCAGCCTGTTCATCGCTGCCGACACGCCGATCGGCCCGCTTGCCTTCGCCGGTGGCATCGCCCGGGGCGGCGGGGCAGTGTATCTGATCCTGGGCCGGATTTTCTAGGACGCGGCAGGCTCGGGATACGCAGTCTCGATCGCGCTCGCCGCCGTCCAGGCAAGGCCGTGGAACAGCAGGTGCAGCGCCCCCTGCGCTGCCATCAGGGCAGCGACCTCGACCGACGCCTCGCCTGTCAGCTGCACGGCAATCGCCGCGAACAGCAGCTCCTTGTTGGGAAGCGGCAGCCGGCCGATCACCATCCGCAGCGCGCCCAACAGCACCCAGGTATCGATATCGATCGCCGGCAGCGCCAGGATCCAGCTGCCCACGATCAGCGCATGCGCGGTCAGCACCCGGAACAGATGCCAACGGAACGCGAACAGATTGTCGGGGACCGGAATGCTCATCACCTTGCTTCGAAAGATCAGGATCCCGACGTTCAGCAGAATCAACCCGCCGAACCCCCAGACGATGAGCTTGATGGTGGCCGGATCGACGGCTTCGCTGAGGACGCGGTCGCCGCCCATCACCATCGCCAGGATCAGCATGAACAGGGTGGTGAAATTGCCCGCCAGGCCCGACGTGATCGCCATATCCTTCACGGCGGCGAACGGGCTGGTGCGCGGGTCCAGCCCTGGCCCGTCGCCCCGGCCCAGCAGGCGCTTGGGCGGCGCATCCGGATCATATTCGATCCCCATTCGCCCGGCAGCCCAGATCAGCAGGTAGGTATGGCCGGAATAGCTGAACAGGGCCTCGTTCATCACGCGCATTTTCAGGAACACGGCGATGGCGGGCCAGCCGAAACCCCACCAGCGGCGATAAATATGCCATTCGGTGAGCGGCTGCAGGAAATAGGAGCCGACGAACAAAAGCCAGAATGGCAGGCTCCACGGAAGCACGCCCAGCACCTCGGCCCAGCCGATGTCCGCGATCGAACGGAACAGCACCACCAGGATCACGGCGGAGATGCCGAAGCTCAGATATTTCTGGAAGCGCTTGCCGGCAGGCCCTTCGAACCATTCGCCGATCGCATGGCCCTGTGCCACGAGTCGCTTGGTGAGGGCGGGATTGTCGGGCACGCGGCACGGCTAGCGGCGCGAAGCGGCGCACGCAATGGCGGCAGCAGCCGGTCGCAAATCGCCCCGGCCGTGCTTGCCCTTCCCAGTTGCTCTGATAGGAACATGCCGGTGGGGCAACAAATTGCCCTGCACGATGTTTAAGGCGGGGAGAGACGCGCATGAAGAGTGTGACACAGCGGAAACCGATGATCTTCGTGGCCGCTTCGATGGCTGCGATGCTGGCGCTGTCCGCCTGCTCGTCGGGCACCTATGCCGACGTGGCGCGCTTCCACACCAACCAACCGATCAATCGCGGCACGCTGTTCATCGAACCTGCCGATCCCGGGATGGGCACCAGCCTGGAATTCCGCACGCATGCCGAAACCGTAGCAGTGGAAATGCGCCGCCAGGGCTTCCAGACGGTGCCGGACATATCCCAGGCGCAGTATATCGCCGTCCTGGATATCGCGCAGACCGACGGCACCACGGTGACCCGCCCGGGCACGACAGTGGGCGTTCCCGTCGGGCCTACGGTGGTCGCAACCCCGGTCGGCCGCGGGCCGCGATCGGCCACCGAGCGCACCACGACGGTCGCCGTGCAGATCCGCCGCGCGGGGGACAGCATCAAGATCTGGGAAGGCCGCGCCTCCAAGACAGCGAACGCCGGCTCGCAGGAAGCAACGCTGACCTGGGCGGTTCCGGCGCTCGCCGGCGCCCTGTTTCAGGATTTCCCGGGCACCCCGGGCGCCACCGTGCAGGTGCGGATCTGATGCGGCGGCACGCAGGCCTGGCACTGGCCCTGGCGCCGGTATTGCTGATCGGGGCCTGCGCCTCGACCCCGCAGGCCAGCGTGCTTCGCTTCCACAGCCAGCCGGTGCAGCGCGGCACGATCTATCTGCGACCGGCCGATCCGGCGATGACGAACAGCCTGGAGTTCCAGGCCCAGGCCCGGCCGGTGGCGGCGCAATTGCAGCAGCAGGGCTTCACCGTCGTCGCCGACCCGGCGCAGGCGCAGTTCACCGCTGTGATCGATGTGAGTACGTCCGAGCGGGTGGGTGCGCCCCGCCAGTCCGGCCTGACCATCGGCGTCGGCGGCGGGTTCAGCAGCGGCAATGTCGGCATCGGCACCAATGTGCGCGTGCCCGTCGGTGGCCAACCGGCGCCCAACGTGGCGACCACCACCACCCTGAAGGTCGCCATCGCGACCTCCCCCGGCAACGTCGCCGTTTGGGAAGGTCGCGCCACGGCCGACGCACCCGCCGGCAGCGCGCAGACGGGCACCGTTGCCGCGCCCGCGCTGGCGGGCGCCCTGTTCCGCGATTTCCCCGGCCCCTCGGGGCGGACGGTGCAGGTGCCCCTCAGCTAAGCCCAGCCAGTGCTGAATGGCATGCTGGACAGCTGGGCTTTGCTCCTTTAGCCCGGCGGCTCATTGCCTCGGGGGATTCTTTCAATGTTACTTCATGTCGATATTCCGTCTCACGCGGATCTACTGGCGCTGGCCGGGATCCGGGAGGCCGGGGCCGTTTCCATCTTCCTTCCAACGACCCCCGTTGCGGGGGAAATTTCCGGCGACCGTATTGTGCTGAAGAACCTCGCTGCCGAGGCACGGTCGCAGCTGGAAGCCGCAGGCCATGACAAGCGCGACACCGGCGCAATCGCGGACCAGCTGGAAGACCTGATCGAGGACGACGGTTTCTGGCGCTTCCAGGCCAACAGCCTCGTGCTCTATGTGACGCCGCGCAGGCTTCGCAGCTTCCGCGTTCCGAACGGTCTGCAAGCCATGGTAGAGGTGTCGGACCGTTTCCATCTGAAGCCGCTGATCCGGTCGGTCACTTTCGGGCATGCGGCCCATGTCCTGGCGCTCGCTGAAGGCCATGTCCGGTTGCTGGAGCTCGGCTCCGAAGGGCCGCTCGCCGAAGTCCGGCTGCCCGGCCTACCGGGAAGCGCCACCGAAGCGCTCGGCATTTCGTCGATGGGGGTGCGCACGGAAAGCCGCCGCTCCGACACGTCCGCCGGACAGCGCTCCCGCGTGGGGCAGTTCTGCCGCGCCGTCGATTCGGCGCTGCGGCCCTGGCTGGCGGGGAAGACGGTCCCGCTTATCCTGGCCGCCGACCCGACACTGGGCGCGACGTTCCGCAGCCTCAGCAGTGCCGCCACGCTCGCCCCGATCGGGATCGACACCACGCCCGAGACGATGAGCGACGGCGACCTCGCCGCCGCCGCTCGAACGATCCTGGACCGGCTGCACGCCGACGAACTCGACACCTTGAAGGCCCTGTTCGGCGAGCGAGCCGGCAGTGGCCGGGCCACCGACGACATCGATACGGCCGCCCGGTCCGCGACGGCGGGTGCCGTGCAGACGCTGCTGGTGGACATGGACGTGGTGGTAGCCGGCACCGTGGACGACGCCACCGGCGCAGTCAGCTTCGGCGAAGCCGGCAGTGCAGCGACCTACGGCGTGGTGGATGAAATCGCCCGTCGCGCGTTATTGAGCGGGGCGCGCGTGCTGGCGGTTCGGGCGGGCGACATGCCGACGGCAAGCCCGGTTGCCGCAATCCTGCGCTGGGCTGCCTGAGGCGAACGGCCGGCCGTCGGCGGCGGCCGTCTCAGGCGCCGCCGTCCACAGCGGCCGGCTGCGACGCGAACAGGTTGAGACCCAGCGCGTCCGACAGGAAGCGCGTGACGGCCTTGCCGCGCACGCTGTTTCCCGCGCTGTCCAGTGGCGGAGACCAGGCGCCCATCCCGCCCTTGCCCGGTGCCGCGCTCAGGATGCCGCCGGAAACGCCGCTCTTGCCCGGCAGGCCGATGTCGAACAGCCAGTCGCCCGATCGTTCGTAGAGGCCCGACACTGTCAGCACCGCCAGCACGCGGCGCGCGACATCCGCCTCCACCACATGTGCCCGGGTGACGGGATTGACGCCCCCGTTTGCCAGCGTCGCCGCCATCGCGGCGAGGTCCATGACCGTCACCGAAAGCGCGCACTGGCGGGTGTAGATGTCGAGCGCCGCTTCGGGCTCGATCCCGAGCTTGCCATAGCTGTGCAGCAGCGCCGCAATGCCGCGATTGCGCAGGTTGGTGGCGGACTCGCTTTCATAGACTTCAGCATCGACTTCCAGCGTGCGGCCGGCGAAGCGTGAGAGCCCTTCGACGAGGAAGCCCCATTTCGCATCGGCGGTGTCGCCCGGCAGCAGGCTGGCCGCAGCGATCGCGCCGGCGTTCACCATCGGGTTGGTCGCGCGCACGTCGCCCAGTTCGATTGCAATCACCGAATCGAATGCCATGCCGGTGGCGTTCACGCCCAGCTTCGCCCGCGCGGCCTCGGCGCCGATCGCCTGCACAATCAGCGCGAACACGAAGGGCTTGGAAATGCTCTGGATGCTGAACCGCTGGTGGCAGTCGCCTGCAGTCACCGCGTCGCCGCTGCTTCCCACCACCGCGATGCCGAACCCCTTGGGATCGGCCCGGCCCAGCGCTGGAATATAGTCTGCCACGCGGCCGTCGCCCAGGGCGGCGAATCGATCCAGCGCGGCATCGACCAGCGCCTGCATCCGGTCACGAGGGGGAAGCGCCCCGGTGGAGACGAACGGCGCCGTCGCCATGGTCAGCCCGCCAGCCGATAGTCTGCAAAGCGTTCCCGCAGCTCCGTTTTCAGGATCTTGCCGGTCGCCGTGTGCGGGATGTCGGCGACGAACTCGACGGCATCGGGCATCCACCATCTGGCGATCCTGCCGTCCAGATATGCCAGCACATCCGCCCCGCTCAGCTCGGCGCCTTCCTTCTTCACGATGACCAGCAGCGGGCGCTCGTCCCACTTGGGGTGCGGCACGCCGATCACCGCGGCCTCGGCAACGCCGGGGCAGCCGACCGCGGTGTTCTCGAGGTCGATGGACGAAATCCACTCCCCGCCGGACTTTATCACGTCCTTCGAGCGGTCGACGATGTGCATATAGCTGTAGCCATCCAGCGTGGCGACGTCGCCGGTGTCGAACCACCCCTCGGCGTCCAGAACCTGCCCGCCATCGCACTTGAAATAGCTGCCCACGATCCAGGGGCCGCGCACCATCAGGCGGCCAAAGGTGGTCCCGTCACGCGGCAGCTCGCGGCCCGCATCGTCGACGATCTTCATCTCCACGCCGAACACGGCCCGGCCCTGCTTCACCCGGTACATCAGTTGCTCGTCGTAGGAGAGCCCGGCCACCTCCGGGCTGGGATTGCCTATCGTGCCCAGCGGCGACATCTCGGTCATGCCCCACAGCTGCATCACGCGCACGCCGTGCAGCTTGTCGAACGCCTCGATCATGCTTCGCGGCACGGCCGAACCGCCGATGCCGGTGCGGTCCAGCCTGCCCAGATTGCCGCCGCTTTTCTCCAGATGCTGCAGCATCGAAAGCCAGATGGTGGGCACGGCAAGCGCGAGATCGACGCCCTCGTCTATGATCAGCTTCTGCAAGGTCGGCGCATCGAAATTCGGGCCGCCCATCACCAGCTTGGAGCCGGCCATCGCCGTCGTATAGGGCAGGCTCCAGGCGTTGGCGTGGTACATCGGCGCGATCGGCAGCACCACCGAGCAGGCGCTGATTCCGAACGTGTCCGTCATGCAGGCCGCCATCGCATGCAGCACGTTGGAACGGTGCGAATATTGCACGCCCTTGGGGTTTCCCGTCGTGCCGCTGGTATAGCAAAGCCCGGCCGGCGCCGTTTCCGCAACCTCGGTCCACGGCGTCTCCGGCGAATGGGCGGCGATGATATCCTCGTAGCAGAGGAGGTCGAGGCTGGTGTCGGCCGGCATGTGGGCCGCGTCTGTCAGCAGCACATAATGCTGGATCGACGTGAAGCGCGGGGCGAGCTTTTCCACCAGCTTCACGAATGTCAGGTCGAAGAACAGCACCCGGTCTTCGGCATGGTTCGCGATATAGACGATCTGGTCCTCGAACAGCCGCGGGTTGATGGTATGGGCGACACCGCCCATGCCCGAAATCCCGTACCAACTCTCCAAATGGCGATGCGTGTTCCACGCGAGCGTCGCAACCCGGTCACCAGGTGCCACGCCCAGCTCCCGAAGCGCACCCGCCACCTGCTTCGCGCGGCGTCGGACCGTAGCCCAGTTGCTACGATGGATTCCGCCCTCACAAGTCAGGCTTACCACTTCGCGCTGCCCGTGATTCGTCGCCGCATGATCGATGATCTTCGATACCAGCAGCGGCCAATCCTGCATCGAACCGTGCATCTATGTCTCCCCAACCATCCCGTACACCACCCCTAGCGGTCCTGCCGCAGCGTTGCAAAGCTGCTTGACTCGACCAGAACAAACTAGGAACATCATGCGTCCGAACAAGATCGGACGAGGGAGCGCGGAATGGCAACAGCGGGAATGAGCGGGCTGGCGATGCTGGGGGCACTGGTTCTGAACGCGGTGCTGCTGTGGCGGTACCGGACTTTGCTGTGGACCGCGCTGATGGGGCCACGGATCGAGGAAGTCCTGCAATTCGCGCCGACCGGCGAAAGCAATATCGTGAGACTGCAGCCTCGCACGACGGCGCAAACCTTCAGTCGGCCGGGGGTGCCGCTTCGGCTAGTGGCATAGGCCCGGCGGCACCTTCTGCGGCAAGCTCCGCACGGCGCAGCCGATGATAGCGCATCACGGCGAAAGGGATCGCCAGCGCATAGGCCGCCGAGCAGACGAACAATGTCATCCAGGGCGCCTGCGCCAGTGCGGCGGCGAACAGGCCCACCCCCGCCAGCACGAACAGCCGGGCGCTGCGTGGTACCTTCACCGCTTTGAACCCCCAGACCGGCAGTGCCGACACCATCATGAAGGCAGTGACCGCGGTGACGATTGCGGTGATCGTGGCGCGCTG